>NZ_PREY01000039.1:0-66136 GCF_002959955.1 Burkholderia sp. BE12
GAGGCGGGCAGGGCAGTCATAACAAAAAAGGGCCGGTAGATCGGGGGCGGCGACGGGGCGACGGCATGGGCGACGAGCAGGACGCCGGCCGGATTTTGACGCAAAATAGCGTCCTGTAACCCCTGGAAAACGTGTAGATATCACGCATCTTATTGCGCGCACGCGATCCCGGCAACCCGGGGGCCGCGCAACGGCACCGTCAATCGGCCCTGCACGCATCGCGATCCGCCCGGCTCACGTAACGGGGCATGATCGATCTTTTCCGTATTCGCCCATGAGACTCACCGACTACACCGACTATTCGCTGCGCGTGATGCTGTACCTGGCCGTGCGCGGCGAGGGGCTCGCGACGATCCAGGAGATCTCGGACGCCTACGGCATCTCGAAGAACCATCTGATGAAAGTCGTCCAGCAGCTCGGCGAGCTGGGCTGGGTCGACACCGTTCGCGGCCGCAACGGCGGGTTGCGGCTGTTTGCCGATTCGCTGCAACTGACGGTCGGCCAGGTCGTGCGGGCGACCGAAAACGACTTCGCGCTGGTCGGCTGCTTTTCGTCCGACGGCAGCGAGTCGCGCGGCTGCGTGATCGAGCCGCAGTGCCGGCTGAAGGGCGTGCTGGCGGCCGCGCGCGATGCATTCTTCGCGGAACTCGATCGTCACACGCTCGGCGAACTGGCCGAGCCCGCGTCGCCGCTCGTGGCGCTGCTCGGCATCCGTCCGGTCGCGCTCGTGCGTGCCGCGCCGGTACCGGACGACGCGCCGGCCGCCGCCGAACCGTCGTCCAACGCCCACTGACACGCGCGCGCCGCGCGCTGCGCCCACCTCATCACGCCGCTGGACCGTTTTCAGGCTATCCGGCATTTTTTGCGCTGAATCAACCCGAATTTCGCTTGAAAGCCGCATAACCATCCTCATCTTGGTGTTAATCGAAAATTGGAGGTCTCGACTAAATGAGAATCGACAAGCTCACCACCAAGTTCCAGGAAGCACTCGCGGACGCGCAAAGCCTTGCGGCAGGCCGCGACAATCAATACATCGAACCCGTTCACGTCCTCGCGGCGCTGGTCGCGCAGCAGGACGGTTCGGCCCGCTCGCTGATGTCGCGCGCGGGCGTGCACGTGCAGGCGCTGCAAGGCGCGCTGAACGAAGCCATTTCGCGCCTGCCGCAAGTGACGGGCACGGGCGGCGACATCCAGATCGGCCGCGAGTTGGCCGGGCTGCTGAACCAGGCTGACAAGGAAGCGCAGAAGCTCAACGACACGTTCATCGCGAGCGAGATGTTCCTGCTCGCCGTGTCCGACGACAAGGGCGACGCCGGCAAGCTCGCCCGCCAGCACGGCCTCACGCGCAAGTCGCTCGAAGCCGCGATCGCCGCGGTGCGCGGCGGCTCGCAGGTGCACACCCAGGACGCGGAAAGCCAGCGCGAGGCGCTGAAGAAATACACGGTCGACCTGACCGAGCGCGCCCGTGCGGGCAAGCTCGATCCGGTGATCGGCCGCGACGACGAAATCCGCCGCTCGATCCAGATCCTGCAGCGCCGCACCAAGAACAACCCGGTGCTGATCGGCGAGCCGGGCGTCGGCAAGACCGCGATCGTCGAGGGGCTCGCGCAGCGGATCGTCAACGGCGAAGTGCCCGAGACGCTGAAGGGCAAGCGCGTGCTGTCGCTCGACATGGCCGCGCTGCTCGCCGGCGCGAAGTATCGCGGCGAGTTCGAGGAGCGCCTGAAGGCGGTGCTCAACGATATCGCGAAGGACGAAGGCCGGACGATCGTCTTCATCGACGAGATCCACACGATGGTCGGCGCGGGCAAGGCCGAAGGCGCGATGGATGCGGGCAACATGCTGAAGCCGGCGCTGTCGCGCGGCGAGCTGCACTGCATCGGCGCGACCACGCTCGACGAATACCGCAAGTACATCGAGAAGGATGCCGCGCTCGAACGCCGCTTCCAGAAGGTGCTCGTCGACGAGCCGAGCGTCGAGGCGACGATCGCGATCCTGCGCGGGCTGCAGGAGAAGTACGAACTGCACCACGGTGTCGACATCACCGACCCGGCGATCGTCGCCGCGGCCGAGCTGTCGCATCGCTACATCACCGACCGCTTCCTGCCCGACAAGGCCATCGACCTGATCGACGAAGCCGCTTCGAAGATCAAGATGGAAATCGATTCGAAGCCCGAGGAGATGGACAAGCTCGACCGTCGTCTGATCCAGCTGAAGATCGAGCGCGAAGCCGTGAAGAAGGAGCAGGACGAAGCGTCGCAGAAGCGCCTGCAGCTGATCGAGGAAGAGATCGACCGCCTCGGCCGCGAATATGCGGACCTGGAGGAGATCTGGACCGCCGAGAAGGCCGCGGTGCAGGGCAGCGCGCAGCTCAAGGAAGAGATCGAGAAGGTGCGGGCGGACATCGCGCGCCTGCAGCGTGAAGGCAAGCTGGAGAAGGTCGCCGAGCTGCAGTACGGCAAGCTGCCGCAGCTCGAGTCGCAACTGAAGCAGGTCACGCAGGCCGAAGAGCAGGAGCAGCACAACCCGACCCGCCCGCGCCTGCTGCGCACGCAGGTCGGCGCCGAGGAAATCGCGGAAGTCGTGTCGCGTTCGACGGGCATTCCCGTGTCGCGGATGATGCAGGGCGAACGCGAGAAGCTGCTGCACATCGAGGAAAAGCTGCACGAGCGCGTGGTCGGCCAGGACGAGGCGATCAGCGCGGTGGCCGATGCGATCCGTCGTTCGCGCGCGGGTCTCGCCGATCCGAACCGTCCGTACGGCTCGTTCCTGTTCCTCGGCCCGACGGGCGTCGGCAAGACCGAGCTGTGCAAGGCGCTGGCGTCGTTCCTGTTCGATTCGGAAGAGCATCTGATCCGCATCGACATGAGCGAGTTCATGGAGAAGCACAGCGTCGCGCGGCTGATCGGTGCGCCGCCGGGCTATGTCGGCTACGAGGAAGGCGGCTACCTGACGGAAGCCGTGCGTCGCAAGCCGTACAGCGTGATCCTGCTCGACGAGATCGAGAAGGCGCATCCGGACGTGTTCAACGTGCTGCTGCAGGTGCTCGACGACGGCCGCATGACCGACGGGCAGGGGCGCACGGTCGACTTCAAGAACACGGTCATCGTGATGACGTCGAACCTCGGCTCGCAGGTGATCCAGGCGATGACGGGCGCGCCGCAGGAAGAGATCAAGGACGCCGTGTGGCTCGAGGTGAAGCAGCACTTCCGTCCCGAGTTCCTGAACCGGATCGACGACGTCGTCGTGTTCCATGCGCTCGACCGCAGCAACATCGAGTCGATCGCGAAGATCCAGCTCGCGCGCCTGCACGACCGGCTCGCGAAGCTCGACATGGCGCTCGACGTGTCGCCCGCGGCCCTCGAACAGATCGCGAAGGTCGGCTACGATCCGGTGTTCGGCGCCCGGCCGCTGAAGCGCGCGATCCAGCAGGAGATCGAGAACCCGGTCGCGAAGCTGATCCTCGCCGGCCGCTTCGGCCCGAAGGACGTGATCCCGGTCGACGTCAACGACGGCCAGTTCGTGTTCGACCGCGTCGTTCACTGATCGCCTGCCGTCGGCAGCGCGCCCGGTTCGCACCGGGCACAAAAACAAACACCCCGCCTCGGCGGGGTGTTTGCTTATGGAGCGGCCGAACGGGCCGCCCGGTCGCGGCGGGCGCTCAGGCCTGCTTGTTGCCGCCGAACATGCCGGCGAGCTGCGTGAGCGTGCCGAGCACGTTCGACGTGTCGACCTGGCCGCCGGCCGGCACTTCGCCGTTCGGCGTCGCGCCGTTGACCACGTGCGGCAGCACCTGCGCGAGGATCGACGAGGCCTGCGACGGATCGATGCCGACCTTGCTCGCGAGCGAGCCGACGACGTCCGAGCCGAGCACGTTCTGCAGCGTGTCCGGCGAGATCGGCTGGTTTTCGCCGTTGCCGACCCACGAACCGATCACGTCGCCGGCGCCGCCGGCCTTGAACTTCTCGATCAGCCCGTTCAGGCCGCCCGGCTGGTTGTTGATGAATTCGAGCGCGGTCGTAATCAGCGCGCTTTGGGAGTTGCCGCCGGCCTGGCCGCCGATCAGACCGCCAACGATGTCGAGGAGACCCATGGTTCTTCACCTTCACTGAAAAGGGCGCCGTGACGACGGCGCCCGTTGAACGAATGCCGCGCGCACGCCGTCGCGCGCGCGGCGCACATCAGGCGCCCGACGCCGCGGCGGCGGAGGCTGCCTTGTCCTTCTTGCTCTTCTTCTTCGAACCCTTCGTCGCCTTCGTGGACGACGCGGCCGCCGGTGCGCTCGCACCCGCGTCGGCGGATGCCGCGGCAGCCGCTGCCGCCTTTTCCTTCTTCGATGCGCGCTTGGTCCTGGCCGGCTTGGAGGCCGCTTCCGGTGCGCTCGCCGTCGGCGCGGGCGCCGTACCGGCCGTCGCGGTCGTGGACGTGGATGCGGTGCCTGCCGACGTCGTGGTCGACGTGGTCGCGGACGTCGTCGCGGCCGGCTTCGACAGCTTCACGCCCTTCGGCGGCGTCGACGCGCCGCCGATCGTCAGGCCGTTTTCCTCGAGATGCCCGACCGACTTCGTGCCGAGGCCCTTCACGCGGTTCGCGAGATCGTCGGCGTCCTTGAACGGGCCGTTCTTGGTGCGTTCGTCGATGATCGCCTTCGACTTCACGGGCCCGAGACCCTTCACGGATTCGAGCGCGGCCTGGTCGGCCGTGTTGACTTCGACGGCCGCGGCAAGGCCGGCGGCGAGCGACAGCGATAGCGCGACGAACAGCATCAGCAGCTTTTTCAGCATGGCATAGGCTCCCTGGTTCTGACGGATGAATGGCTGTTGCAACGGACGACGGGGCGCGAGCTGGCCGGGCGTCGCCGTTAAGCATAGGACAAATGCGTGCCCTTTTTAAGACAGGCTGACCGAATCTTGCTGAAGGCTTGCGGTGCTGTAAAGGGCGAAACCGATACCGGGCGCCGATTTTGACCATTCTTTACGGTGTCGCCGGCGGTCGCGACACTGGCCGTTCGACAACGCTTGACTTAGAGTGAACTCTAACTCCTAACCTTGTTCCTGCCATGTCGAAAACCGTATCCCAACCCACCGCCGCCGGTCCGCTGACGATCGGGCAAGTCGCCGAACTGACGGGCGTGTCGACGCACACGTTGCGGTATTACGAGCAGGCCGGCCTGCTGCGCGCGATTTCGCGCACGGCGGCCGGGCACCGGCTCTATGCGCCGGCCGATCTTGACTGGCTGGCCTTCGTGATGCGCCTGAAGGCGACCGGCATGCCGATCGCGCAGATGCAGGCGTTCGCGGTGCTGCGCGAGCAGGGCGAGTCGACGTTCGGCGCGCGGCGCGACTTGCTGGTCGCGCATCGCGACGCGGTGCGCGCGCATATCGCGGAGCTGCAGGCGAGCCTCGAGGCGATCGGCGACAAGATCGCGTACTACGAGGCGCGGGAACGGGAAACGGAACGACGGGCGAATCCTTCTCACTCTTTATCGGAACAGGACGGACACGATGGAACGACTCGTTGAGGATCGCTACACGCGCGGCTGGAACAAGCTCAAGGAAATCGACGGCGAAGTGGGCGAACGCGTGATCGCGGCGCTTGCACCGATCGCGCCGGACTTCGGGCGGCTGCTGGTCGAATTCAGCTTCGGCGACATCTACAGCCGGCCGCAGCTCGACCTGAAGGCGCGCGAAATCGCGACGATCGCCGCGCTGGCCGCGCTCGGCAACGCGCAGCCGCAATTGAAGGTGCATATCGAGGCCGCGCTGAACGTCGGCTGCACGCGCGACGAGATCGTCGAGGTGTTCATGCAGATGGCCGTGTATGCGGGGATGCCGGCCGCGCTCAACGCGCTGTTCGCCGCGCACGAGGTGTTCACGCGGCGCGACGAAGCGGCGGGCGTGGCGAACGACACGAACGAAGCGGCCGGGCAGCCCGCATGACGGAGCATGCGCCTGCGCGTCACGCGCGATGCGGCGCGACGATCCGGTACTTCGCGATGCGCCGGTACAGCGTCGCGCGCGACATGCCGAGCGCGCTGGCGGCCGCGTCGGGCCGCCAGCGATGCGCGGTGAGCGCGGCGACGATGCGGCCGCGTTCGTCGTCGGGCAGCGCGCCCGCCGGGGCGCCGCCGAATTGCGCGGCGAGCTCGGCCGGCAGGTCGCGCTGAGTCACGCGCGCGGCGTCGCACACCGCGCACGCATAGCGCAGCACATTGCGCAGTTGCCGCACGTTGCCCGGCCAGGGGTGCGCGGCGAGCTGTTCGGCGAGCGTCGCGTCGAGCGTGAGCACGTGGCCGGTCGCCTGCGCTTCCTCGGCGAACACGGCGGCGATCACGTCGCGCACGTCCGCGCGTTCGCGCAACGGCGGCAGGTCGAACGTCGCGCCGCTCAACCGGTAGTACAGATCTTCGCGGAACGTGCCGTTGGCCACCATTCGCGCGAGATCGCGGTGGGTCGCGCAGATCACGTCGAGGTCGACGCGCACGGGTGTATCGCTGCCGAGCGGCACGACCTCGCCGTCGGCCAGTACGCGCAACAGACGCGTCTGCAGCGCGAGCGGCATGTCGCCGATTTCATCGAGAAACAGCGTGCCGCCGTCGGCGAGCGCGATCTTGCCGCGCGCGCCGTGCTTGCGTGCGCCGGTGAACGCGCCGGCCGCATAACCGAACAGTTCGCTCTCGATCAGCGCCTCCGGCAGCGCGCCGCAGTTGACGGCGACGAACGGCCGCGCGCGCCGCGCGCCGGCGTCGTGGATCGCGCGGGCGAACACTTCCTTGCCCGCGCCGGTTTCGCCGAGCACGAGGATCGGCAGCCGCTTGCTCGCGATGCGCAGCGCGAGTTCGGCCTGTTGCGCGATGCGCGGCTCGCTGCTGTTCAGGAACGGTGTCAGCGCGCCGACGTGACGCGGCGCGGCGCTGCCCGGGCGGCGCGATGCCGCGCCGGGTTCGCGGCCGGCGCGCCGTAGCGGCGCACGCAGCCGCGCGTAGAGCGGGGCGCCGGTCGCGCGCAGCCGCAGCGCGACGATCGCATCGAGCCGCGCGGCGTCGCGCAGCGGCATCTCGGTCGCATCGAAGATCTCGTCGATATGGCGCGGCTCGCGCAGCGCCGGCAGCGCGTCGCGCGCATGCCGGTTCGCGGCCACGATGTTGCCGCATTCGTCGAACGCGATCAGCCACTCCGGCTGCGCCTCGACGTAGTGACGGTTCGGATGCCCGAACAATATCCAGTGCTGCGCGGTGCTGTGCACGAAGTAGCCGTCCTCGATCAGCGCCGCGCTCTGCCGCACGAGCTGATAGACGAGGCGCTGGCTGTCGCGGCCGTCGGGCGAATGCACGGCCGACGCGTCGAGCACGCCGATCAGTTCGCCGCCCGGCGAGAAGATCGGCGCCGCGCTGCACGTGAGCGTCGTGAACGCCGCGCGAAAGTGATCGGTCTTGTGCACGGTGATCGGCGCGAGATCGGTCAGCACGCTCGCGACGCCGCAGGTGCCTTCCTCGCTTTCCGACCAGCACGAGCCGATGTGCAGCCCCGCGTGACGGAAGTCGTTGCGGCGTTCGCGGTCGATCCGGTAGTCGATCGTCACGCCGTGTGCGTCGGTCAGCATCACGCAGTAGTCGGCGACGCGGATCATGTCGTGCAGCCGCGTCAGGCACTGGCCCGACGCGCGCAGGAAGGCTTCCTCCTTGTCGCGCACCTCGCGCAGCTCGGCCGCGGTCAGCACGCGGGGGCCGATCGACGAAGCGGGGTCGAGACGGTAGCGCTCCAGCGACCGCTGCCACGACGACACGAGGCGCGCGGAATCGGCGGGCGCGGGCAGGCGTCCGGCGAGCGCGCCGAGTACACGATCGGCGTGCTGGGCCTGTGGGACGGCGTAGGGCATGGTCGGCTCCGGTTCCGTACGGCGGGGATGTCGCTGTTCTTGTAGCACATCCGGTCCGGCGGATCACATTGCATCGCAGCAC
The DNA here is from genome assembly GCF_002959955.1 of Burkholderia sp. BE12. Classification (NCBI taxonomy): domain Bacteria; kingdom Pseudomonadati; phylum Pseudomonadota; class Betaproteobacteria; order Burkholderiales; family Burkholderiaceae; genus Burkholderia; species Burkholderia sp. BE12. The sequence continues at coordinate 7,961 of NZ_PREY01000039.1, forward strand.
GCAAGGCGCGTGAGACGGTCGTCTCACGGGTACCGCTCCGTGTCTCGCGCGGTTGAGACGGCCGCATGCGTGGCGTGCGGCGGTCGTCCGGCGGGTCGTTACATGCGCGGCGCCGCGCGAACGCAGGGTTTGCGGGCGCAATGCCGCACATGCGCGCGGGCCGCGGCGATCGCATCGCCGTATCGACGACGTGAGACGTCCCGGCGAATTCGACGTGCGCCGCGTCGTCACGGCCGCGCATCCAGAACACGCGCAGGCCCGCCGCGCCAGTGCGGACGCGGGTTTCGCGGCCATCGCACGCACGATGGCACGCCGCTTGCAGAGATGAGGGCAAGCCGGCGCGATCGCGTCGGCGACGACGATCCGCCGCCCGTCGATGGCAGCGGACGAAACGGGCGAAGCCGATGCGCCAATGCGCCGGCCCCCCAACTGGATGGAGACAAACCCGTGACGACGCCCGTTACCGTCGGCGTGATCGCGAACCCCGCTTCGGGGCGCGACATCCGCCGCCTCACGACGCATGCATCCGTGTTTCCGACCGCGGAGAAGGCGAACATGATCGTGCGCCTGCTGGCCGGCCTTGGCGCGATGGGCGTCGAGCGTGTGCTGACGCTGCGCGACCGCACGGGCATCGCGACGCTGCTGCTGCGCGCGATCGACACGCATCGCGCGGTCGCGCCGCACGAGCGCTGGCCCGAGGTCGAATTCGTCGACCTGCCGATCACCGATTCCGTCGCCGACACGCAGGCCGGCGCGGCCTATCTGCACCGGATGGACGTGTCGCTGATCGTCGTGCTCGGTGGCGACGGCACCCATCGCGCGGTGGCCGCGCATTGCGGCGCGACGCCGCTCGTCGCGCTGTCCACCGGCACCAACAACGCGTTTCCCGAACATCGCGAGGCGACCGTCGCCGGCGTCGCGGCAGGGCTCGCCGCGCGCGGCGCCGTGCCGGCCGAGGTCGCGTTCGTGCGCAACAAGCGGCTCGTCGTGCGCTGCGTCGCGGGCGCGCAGCCGGGGCGCGAGGAGATCGCGCTCGTCGACGTGTGCGCCGCGCGGCAGCGCTTCATCGGCGCGCGCGCGATTTCCGGCTCCGACGACATCGATTCGCTCTATCTCACATTCGCGGAACCGGACGGCATCGGCCTGTCCGCGCTCGGCGGCGCATGGGCGCCGCTCGAACGCAGCGCGCCCCACGGGCTCGCGATGCGCTTCGCGGAAGCCGGCAACGCGGCCGGCACACCGCTCGTCGCGCCGATCGCGCCGGGGCGCGTCGACCGTGTCGTGATGCGCAGTTGCGAGCGGCTCGAACCGGGCGCGTGGCACGCGATTCCGTTCGAGCGCGGCACGCTCGCGTTCGACGGCGAGCGCGAGATCGAGGTCGCGCGCGGCGATCGCTACGAGATTTCGCTCGATTGGCGCGGGCCGTTGACGGTCGATGTCGGCCGCACGCTGCGCTACGCATCGTCGCGGCAACTGCTGCGCGACGCCGGCGCGTGGCACGAGTGAACGCCAAAGTCCGCCGCCGCGGCCTGGCCGGGGCGGCATTCGCAGTCAGACCTACCCAGGAGACACACATGACCGCTTCGACACAGCTCAGCAGGGACAAGCTGCTGGACGCCTACCGGCTGATGCGCACGATCCGCGAATTCGAGGAACGCCTGCACGTCGAATTCGCGACCGGCGAGATACCCGGCTTCGTTCACCTGTACGCGGGCGAGGAGGCGTCCGCCGTCGGCACGATCTTGCACCTCGGCCTCGACGACTACGTGGCCACCACGCACCGCGGCCACGGCCATTGCATCGCGAAGGGCGTCGACGTGCACGGGATGATGGCCGAGATCTACGGCAAGAAGACGGGCGTCTGCCACGGCAAGGGCGGCTCGATGCACATCGCCGACCTGTCGATGGGGATGCTCGGCGCGAACGGGATCGTCGGCGCGGGCGGACCGCTCGTGTGCGGCGCGGCGCTCGCGGCGAAGCACAAGAAGACGGGCGGCGTCGGCGTGTGCTTCTTCGGCGACGGCGCGTCGAACCAGGGCGTGATCTTCGAATCGATGAACCTCGCGTCGGTGTGGCGGCTGCCCGCGATCTTCGTCGCCGAAAACAACGGCTATGCGGAAGCGACGTCGTCGAGTTGGTCGGTCGCGACCGACAACATCGCCGATCGGGCGAACGGGTTCGGGATGCCGGGCGTGATCGTCGACGGCTTCGACTTCTTCGCGGTGCACGAGGCGCTCGGCGAGGCCGTCGAACGTGCTCGCAACGGCGGCGGCCCGACGCTCGTCGAGGTGAAGTTCACGCGCTACTTCGGCCACTTCGAGGGCGATGCGCAAACCTATCGCGCGCCGGGCGAAGTGCAGAAGCTGCGCGACGAGAAGGACTGCCTGAAGCATTTCGAAACGCGCGTCGTGCGTGCCGAAGCGCTGACCACCGACGACCTGCGCGCGGTCGACGCACAGGTGAAGGCGTTGATCGACGACGCGGTCGCGCAGGCGAAGGCGGCGCCGCTGCCGGATGCCGCCGACCTGCTGGCCGACGTCTACGTGTCGTATCCGTGAGCGCGGCCTGACCCAGCGGCCGGCACGGCGAACCGAACATTCCAGGAGACAGACATGGCAAGGAAGATCACTTATTCGCAGGCGATCAACGAGGCGCTCGCGCAGGAAATGGCGCGCGACGACAGCGTGATCGTGATGGGCGAGGACAACGCGGGCGGCGCGGGCGCGCCGGGCGAGGACGACGCATGGGGCGGCGTGCTCGGCGTGACGAAGGGGCTGTTCCACAAGTTTCCGGGCCGCGTGCTCGATACGCCGCTGTCGGAGGGCGGCTATATCGGCGCGGCGGTCGGCGCGGCCGCGTGCGGGATGCGACCCGTCGCGGAACTGATGTTCATCGATTTCATGGGCGTGTGCTTCGACCAGATCTTCAACCAGGCCGCGAAATTCCGCTACATGTTCGGCGGCAAGGCCGTGACGCCGGTCGTGATCCGCGCGATGTACGGCGCCGGGCTGCGCGCGGCCGCGCAGCACTCGCAGATGCTCACGTCGCTGTTCACGCACATTCCGGGGCTGAAGGTCGTGTGCCCGTCGACGCCGTACGACGCGAAGGGGCTGCTGATCCAGGCGATCCGCGACAACGATCCCGTGATCTTCCTCGAACACAAGCTGCTCTATACGCGGGAGGGCGACGTCCCCGAGGAATCCTATGCGATTCCGTTCGGCGAGGCGAACGTGATGCGCGAGGGCGACGACGCGACGATCGTCACGTACGGCCGGATGGTGCATCTCGCGATGGACGCGGCCGCGACGCTCGCGAAGGACGGCATCCAGTGCGACGTGATCGACCTGCGCACGACGTCGCCGCTCGACGAGGAAACGATCCTCGAAAGCGTGGCGCGCACCGGGCGCGTGGTGGTCGTCGACGAAGCGAACCCGCGCTGCTCGATCGCGACCGACATCGCCGCGCTCGTCGCGCAGCGCGCATTCCGGTCGCTGAAGGCGCCGATCGGGCTCGTCACCGCGCCGCATACGCCCGCGCCGTTCGCCGGCGTGCTGGAAGACCTGTACATCCCGTCCGCCGATGCGATTGCGCAGGCGGTCCTGAATACGAGGAGCTGACACGATGTCGATTCACATGATCACGATGCCCAAGTGGGGGCTGTCGATGGAGCAGGGGCAGGTCAACGGCTGGCTGAAGGCGATCGGCGAACGCGTGGCGAAGGGCGACGAGGTGCTCGACGTCGAGACCGACAAGATCTCGTCGGGCGTCGAGTGCGCGTTCGACGGCACGCTGCGCCGGCAGGTGGCGCAGGAGGGCGAGACGCTGCCCGTCGGCGCGCTGCTCGGCGTCGTCGCGGCCGCCGATGCGAGCGACGCCGACATCGATGCGGCGATCGCCGACTTCCAGCGCGATTTCGTGCCGAGCGTGGCTGCCGACGAGGCGGCCGGCCCGCAGCCGGAGAAGGCGCAGATCGGCGGCCGCACGATCCGCTTCCTGAAGCTGGGCGACGGTTCCGGCACGCCGGCCGTGCTGATCCACGGTTTCGGCGGCGACCTGAACAACTGGCTGTTCAATCACGCGGATATCGCCGCGCACCGGCCGGTGTGGGCGCTCGATCTGCCCGGCCACGGCGAGTCGGGCAAGGCGGTCGAGACCGGCAGCCTCGACGAACTGGCCGACGCGGTGCTCGCGCTGCTCGATGCGCAGCAGATCGAGCGCGCGCACCTGATCGGCCATTCGATGGGCGGCGCGGTCGCGATGACGGCGGCCGAGCGCGCGCCGCAACGCGTCGCCTCGCTCACGCTGATCGCGAGCGCGGGGCTCGGCGCCGACATCAACCGCGCGTACATCGACGGCTTCGTCGCCGGCAACAGCCGCAACACGCTGAAGCCGCATCTCGGCGCGCTGTTCGCGGACAACGCGCTGGTCACGCGGCAGCTCGTCGAGGATCTCGTCAAGTACAAGCGGCTCGAAGGCGTGCAGGCCGCGCTGGAGAAAATCGCGCATGCCGCGTTCGACGGCGCCGCGCAGCGGCGGGTGTTCCGCGACCGGCTCGCGACGCTCGCGCCGCGCACGCTCGTGATCTGGGGCGAGCGCGACCAGGTGATTCCCGCGCGGCATGCGCAGGGCTTGCCGGACGGCGTGCGCGCCGAGGTGATCGCCGGCAGCGGGCACATGGTGCAGATGGAGGCGGCCGCCGACGTGAACCGCCTGATCGTCGCGTTTCTCGGAGACTGACGATGGCCGCCGCGCTCGAACGACCCAGCCTCACGGCGCTCGGCCAGCCCGGCGCGAGAAGTCGCGACAAGCTCGCGCGCATTCCGGTGCGCGTGGAGCCCGCGGCCGGCGCGGCGCTGCCGAAGCCGCCGTGGCTGCACGCACGGCCGATGATGAGCGCGGCGGTGGCCGACATGGCCGCCGTGCTACGCGAGCATCGGCTGCATTCAGTCTGCGAGGAGGCGATGTGTCCAAACATCGGCGAGTGCTTCGCGCAGCGCACCGCGACCTTCATGATCATGGGCGGGCTGTGCACGCGGCGGTGCCCGTTCTGCGATGTCGCGCACGGCCGTCCCGAGCCGCTCGATCCCGACGAGCCCGCGCGGCTGGCCGACGCGGCGGCGGCGCTCGGGTTGCGCTACGTCGTGATCACGTCGGTCGACCGCGACGACCTGCGCGACGGCGGCGCCGCGCATTTCGCCGCGTGCATCGCGGCGGTGCGCACGAGCGTGCCGGGCATCGGCGTCGAGGTGCTGACGCCGGACTTCCGCGGCCGCGCGGCCCGTGCGCTCGACGCGCTGTCGTCGGCGTGGCCCGACGTGTTCAATCACAACATCGAGACGGTGCCGTCGCTGTACCGGGCGGCGCGGCCGGGCGCCGACTATCGCGGCTCGCTCGAACTGCTCGCGCAGGCGAAGGCCGCGCGGCCGACGCTCGTGACGAAATCGGGATTGATGCTCGGGCTCGGCGAGCGCGACGACGAGGTGCGCGACACGCTGCGCGACCTGCGCGCGCACGAGGTCGACGTGCTGACGCTCGGCCAGTATCTCGCGCCGTCGGCGCACCATTTGCCGGTGCGGCGATACGTGAGCCCGGACGCGTTCGCCGCATGGCGCGACGAGGCGCTCGCGCTCGGTTTCCGGGAAGTCGTCGCCGGCCCGCTCGTGCGCTCGTCGTATCACGCGGCCGACGTGCTGGAGGACGCGTAGCGCGTCGCGCGTCAGGCCGCGGCGGCGGCGGTGGCGTGTGCGCGGCTGATGCGACGCAGGTACAGCACGAGTCCCGCGCCCGCCAGCATCAGGCTGACCGTGTTCGCGAACCAGAAGCCGCGCGCGCCGGTCAGCCATGCGGGCGCGATGCCGCCGACGTCGAAGCCGAGCACGTAGCCGCCGCTGAGTCCGACGCCCCACAGCGCGACCGCGTAGATCACGGTCGGCACGACCGCCACCTTGTACGCGCGCAGCACGAACGCCGACGTGACCTGCAGCGCATCGAACACGTGGTAGCACGCGACGATCGCGACGAGCGGCATCGCGGCCGCGGCGACGGCCGGGTTCGGCGTATAGCCGCCGACGATCAGCGGGCGCAGCGCGAACACGAGCACGCCGTAGGCGGCCGCGATACCGCACGCGAACATCACGCTGTGCCGGCCGAGCAGCCGGGCTTCCTCGGCGTGTCCGGCGCCGAGCGCGCGCGCGACCAGCGTCGACGCCGCCACGCCGATCGACAGCGGCGTCATGTACAGCACCGCGCCGATGTTGCCGGCGATCTGGTGGCCGGCGAGAGTCGTCGTGCCGAACTGCGCGATGAACAGCGCCATGCACGTGTACGACGTGACCTCGATCAGGTACGACAGGCCCATCGGCACGCCGAGCTTCAGGATCGCCTTCTGGCGCGCCCACACGGGCCAGCAGAAGCGCGAGAAGATCGCGAGCGGCGCGAACACGTCGAGCTTCGCGAGCAGCGCGTAGCCGATCAGCGCGAGCGCCCAGTTGATCAGCGTGCTGGCGAGCCCGCAGCCGGGGCCGCCGAGCGCCGGCACGCCGAAGCCGCCGAAGATGAACCACACGTTCAGCGGAAACTTGAGCAGCAGGGCGCCGATCTGCAGGATCATCGCGAGCCGCGGCTTGCCGGCCGCGTTGGTCAGCGCGTTGTAGATACGGAATACGAGGCTGGCGGGCAGCCCGTACGACAGGATGCGCAGGTAGTCGACGGTGCGCTCGTGCAGCGCGGCGGGTGCGTGCGCGACGCGCAGCAGCGGCTCGGGAAAATGCAGCAGCAGGAAGCCGGGAATCGAGAGCAGTAGCGCGAGCCACAGCGCCTGGCGCACTTCCTCGCCGATCTCGGCATAGCGCCGCGCGCCGTACAGTTGCCCGGTGATCGGCTGCAGCGCGGACAGGATGCCGGTCAGGCCGATATAGATCGATACGTAGATCGACGAGCCGAGCCCGAGCGCGGCGAGATCGACGGCCGAGTAGCGGCCGACCATCGCGGTGTCGATCACGCCGAACGCGATGATCGCGAGCTGGCCGATCAGCACCGGCCACGCGAGACCGACGATCCGGCGGACGTCGCCGAACATCGTCAATCGGCCGCCTGGCGGCGCGGCGGACGCCGCTTGACGGGCGTCTTCGGCCGTTCGATGCGCTCGTACAGGCGGAAGCGCTCGTCGCGGTCGGCAACGCGGCGGCCTTCCCAGACGAGCCGCCATACGTATTGCGACATCGCGCTCGGCTCGCCGAAGTCGGCACGGTCCTGGCGCAGGATCACGTCGCAGTCGCCGGAGAAATCGAAGTGCATGTCGCCGAAATACGCGAAAGTCGCGATCTGCGCGTCGCCGAGCCGCACCGGCGAGATGCACTCGTAGTCGGACGGCAGGTGCACGGCGATCTGTTGCGCGACATCGCGATAGGTCCGGCCGTAGTTGACGATCGGCAGCCACAGCGTCATCAGCAGCACCCACATCAGCGTGGTGCCCGCGCTCGACAGCACGACGCTGCGCCACAGCACCTTCGGCTGCCGCGAGACGCGCCAGCGCACGAGGAAGCACCAGCACACGGTGACGATCACCGCGCAGATGAACGACAGGATCTTGAAATGCGGCTCGTAGCCGGGCACGAGGCGCGCGAGGTTGCGCGCGAGCGGATGCGGGAAGCCGGTGAGCGACGCGAGCCACACGAGCCACACGAAGGTGCCGAGGATCGTGAAGCTCAGCACCGCGAACCAGTCGATCGCGTTGATCGCGCCGCGCTTGAGGGTCGGCAGCGCGAACGTCGCGAGCACCGCGAGCGGCGGCAGCAGCAGCATGTACATGCGGTTCGACTGCTGGCTTTGCAGGATCACGAGCGCGACGAGCGGCACGGCAACCGACAGCGGAATCGCGATGTGCGCACGACGGCGCATGCCGGCCCAGCTCCACCACGCCCAGATCGCGAGCGGCCACGCGGGCCACGTGAACAGCGGCAGGTTCTTCGCCGCATAGCCGAGCACGGCCGTCGGCGGGCCCGAAAAGCGCATCAGGCTGCCGTGGATCCACTGGTTGAAGAACCAGGCCGCGTCGTCCGGCGCCGCGACGAACGCGGCGAGCGGCCAGAGCGCGAAGATCGCGGCCGCGAGCGGCACGCCGACGAGCGGCAGGCGCAGGTTGCGCATCTCGGGCGTGACGAGCCACAGCGCGGCCGTGCCCGCGAGCAGCGCGACGACCAGCACCGGGTTGCCGGACAGCGCGACGAGGCCGATCGCGAGGCCCCACCACAGTGCGCCTTGCAGCGGCTTGTCGATGCCGCGCACGATCCCGTACACCAGCATCGCGATCCACGCGAACTGCGCCAGCTGCGGCGTCGTTTCGTGCCCGCGTTCCGCGAGACCGAAGCAGGCGACGAGCACCAGCAGCGCGCCGTCGCCGAGCGTGCGGCCATAGTCGCGCGGCTCGGGTTCGCCGCCGAATGCGTATTTGAACGGTTGAACCTCGGCGCGCCGGCCGAGCAGGTAGGCCGCGTACCAGACGAACGCGCACGCGACGCAGAACAGCACGCCGGTGTCGACACGCGACGCGTTGCTCGCGTCGACCCACGGGCCCAGGCCGCGGATCGACAGCGCGCCGAGCCAGTAGCCGAGCGGCCCGTCGGTCGTGATGAACTTGCCGACCAGGTTCGGCAGCAGCCAGTCGTGCCAGCTGCCCTTGGCCATCGTCCACATCACGCCGAAACCCGCCGCGTCCTCGTTTTTCCACGGGTCGCGGCCGAACAGGCCGAAAGCCGCGTAGACGAAGCAGAGCGTGAGCAGCAGCCAGCGCGGCAGCGCACGCGTGGCGGAGGCGGTGAGACGGACGACAGGCTTCATGCAGATGAGCGATTTGTTATGGGCGGGCGGCCGGCGCGGCTGCGCGCGGTCGAGCCGGTTTCGAGCATCCGGCATTGTAGTCGCGCCCGCTGTTGTGCGTCAGGCCGTTGCCCGGGCGCCGGTCGGCGCCTTCCGGGCGAGCAGAGACAAAAAAGGGCAGCCTGGGCTGCCCTTTCGTGCGGTACCGGTGCGTTGCAACCACCGGATCGGTGCAAAGCTTACTTTGCAGCCTTGCCGTTGGCGCGTGCGCCGAACTTGTTCTTGAACTTCTCGACACGGCCTGCCGTGTCCATGATCTTTTGCTGACCCGTGTAGAACGAGTGCGATTCCGACGACACTTCGATCTTGGCGAGCGGGTAGGTCTTGCCGTCGAGTTCGATGTTTTCACGCGTCTGGATCGTCGAGCGCGTGATGAACTTGAAGCCGTTCGACATGTCTTGGAAGACGACTTCGCGGTAATTCGGGTGGATGCCTTCTTTCATGGTCTTTCCTTGGTGAGAGCGGTAGCCAACCCGCCGCTTGCCGTGCCGGCGTGCGCGAATTCGCGTATCACCAGACGACGCCAAGCCCGGCGCGAGCCACTTGCCTAAGGTCGAAAAACGGCGATTATGCCAGAAAATCAGACGGTTGACGAATAATTTTCATGGTGCGTCGAGCGCGCCGGTGCCGGCCGGATCCTGCCGGTAGTAGCGCGCGAGCAACCGGTACAGCTCCGGAAATTCGGACTCGAACGCTTTCGGCCGCACGAACAGCGCCTCGCTGCACACCGCGAAGAATTCCGACGGATGATCGGCCGCATAGGGATCGATCAGCGAGTCCCGCTCGAAGCGCGCCCACGCGCGGTCCGGCACCGCGTCGACGCGCCCGCAGAACTGGTCGTATGCGTGTTCGAACACGTCGGCCCACGCCTGTGCGTCGAGATGCGGCGCATGCCAGCGGCGAAAAAGGGGCGGATAGCCGTCGGCCGCGCCGTTGACCATGTCGATCTTGTGCGCGAACTCGTGAATCACGACGTTGTACGCGTCCCGGCCGTCGGTCATTTGCGCGTCTTCCCACGAGAGGATCACGGGGCCGCCTTCCCATGCCTCGCCGCTCGCATCCTGCTCGACTTCGTGGACGACGCCGTCCTCGTCCTGCACGGTCTTGCGGATCACGAATTCGCCCGGATACACGACGACGCCGACCCAGCCGTCGTACAGCGACAGGTCGAGATTCAGCACGGGCAGGCAGGCCTGCGCGGCGATCGCGACGATCATCGCGTCGGTGAGCTCGAGCCCGTGCGCGGTCGAAAACGATTTTTTCGCGACGAACAGGCTCGTCAGCTCGCGCAGCCGGCCGAGCGCGTCGGGCGGCAGGGTCGCGAGGAACGGCAGGCGCTCGACGGTTTCCTGCCACAGCGCGTCGGGAATCGGATGGCTGCGCAGCGCGCGGTCGCGGCGGCGGTCGTCGAACCAGCGGGTCAGTTTCGAAAGCATGGAGGCCGCGGATGAAAAACCAAAGCCTGTCTTTTAACTCAATCGATCTGTTTTTGCCATGCCGCGAAGAGGCCGCCGACGAGCGCCACGCCCGCGAGGAAGTAAAAGCCGTCGAGCGACGCGAGGAACGACGCCTGTTGCGCCACCATCCGCGCGATCGACGCGATCGCGAGGCCGTGCGCGTCGTTCAGCGCGTGGCCGGCGGCCGCATAGCTGCGCGTCAGCGCATCGACGGTCTGCTGGAACAGCGGATCGAACACGTTCGCACGCTCGACGAGCCGTGTCTGGTGCACGGCCAGCCGGTGCTGCTCGACGATGATCACCGACGACGTCGCGAACGAGATCGTCAGTTGCCGCACGATGTTCTTCAGCCGGTAGCCGTGCGTGTATTCGTCGATCGCGAAAATCCGGAACGTGAGGTTCGCGACCGGCAGCACGATGAACAGCAGCAGCAACCCGCGCAGCAGCAGCGGGACGATCAGCGCGGCTTCGCCGACCTGCGGCGTCATCCGGGTCATCCACAGCGCGGCCGTGACGGCGATCGCGAACCCCGGCACGACGAACCACTTCTTGTGCGTGACGAATTTCGCGTAGCGCAGGTAGGCGAACAGCGCGGTGGCGGAGATCAGCGACATCGTGCCCACCAGGCGCCCGGCGTTCTCGACCGGATAGCCGAGCCCGCCCTCGAGAAACCGCGACGTCAGGTAACTGAAGCCCGTCGTCTCGTAGTAATAGAACATGTAGAGCAGCAGCCCGATCTGGAACGTCCGCTCGCGAAACGCATGCAGCCGCACGAGCGGCGTCGGGTGATGCCACTGGTGATACGCGAACCACGCGAGCGCGCCGAGCCCCGCGATCGTCAGCAGGATCAGCATCGGCGAGCCGCTGTAGAGCTGGTAATGCACCTGCTGCAGCACGATCTGCAGCGCCCCTTGCGCGAGCGCGAACACGACGTACGGCCAGAAATGTCCGGAACCGCGTTCGTCGTCCGGCGTGCGGCCCGAATCGGGCAGCGTGAGCAAGGCGAGGATCGCGAACGCGATGCCGGCCGGCGCCGTGCACGCGAACAGTGCGCGCCACGTCGAATGCGCGACCAGCAGCCCGCCGACGATCGGCGCGAGCGCGCTGCCGAGCAGGATCATGATGAGGAATGCGCGCGTCGCGGGCGGACGCTCCTGCGGCTTGAAGCTGATCTGGATCAGGATCCGGCACGCACCCATCATCGGGCCGATGAAATAGCCCTGAAAGCCGCGCGCGAATGCGAGCTCCAGCGACGTGTCGGCCAGCGCCGCCGCGATCGCGCCGAACGAGAACATCAGCATGCAGCCCGCGACGTAGCGGCGATGGCCGAGCCGGTCGACCCACCATTGCTGCTGCAGGATGCCGAGCACGGCCGTGACCGCGTAGGCGCTCGACGACCAGACGAGTTCGTCGGGCGACGCGTTGATGCCGCCCGCGATGTAGCTCGCGAAGAACGAGAAGGCGGCGTTGTCGAAGTAGTCGATGCCGGTGACGAGCGCGAGCGCCCACGGGAACAGGTCCGCGCGCAGGTTCGCGCGGCTCCACAGCGGCGGCCGGCCCGGCACCGCGTTCATTCGCGATCCTTGCGCGCGCGCCGCGTGCCGGCTTCGGCCTGCCGCTGCGCGATCAGGACCTCGGCGTTTTCGCCGGCGAGGCGCCGTTCGACGTAGTCGATGTCGTGCTGCAACTCCTTGCGCAGCGCGACGGCTTCCTTCAGCTCGCGCTGGACGGCCGCGATCCGCCGGTCGAGCGTATCGATCTGCTCGGCCAGGCCCGCGCGGATGTCGCGCAGCGACGCATCCGAATAGCGGCGCCGGCCGTCGCCGGTTTCTTCCAGCGGGCGCTTCAGCATTTCGGTGATGCCGTGCAGCGAGAAGCCGAGCGCGCGCAACCGCAGGATGCGCGCGAAGCGCTCGAGGTCGGCTTCGTCGTAGAGGCGGTAGCGGCCTTCGCTGCGCGACGGCGTGACGAGCCCGCGCTCTTCGTAATATTTGAGCGTGCGCGGCGTGACGCCGAGCCGCGACGCGGCGTCGCTGACGGTCAACAACGGGGTGGAGGCATCGTTCGGCATCGGGTGGGCGAGATTCGGCGGGACGATGACGCGATTATAGATCAACCTGTACGTTCACGTTCAGGTTGAGATCGAAAAACGGCCGCCGGGCAGGTTGCGCGGGCGGCCGTGTCGCGGAGCGGGGGCGATCAGCCGCCGCGGCGCATCAGGTCGAAGAACTCGGAGTTGCTCTTCGTCTGACGGATCTTGTCGAGCAGGAATTCCATGGCCTCGACTTCGTCCATGTCGTGGATGAACTTGCGCAGCACCCAGATTTTCTGAAGGATCTCGGGCTTGATCAGCATTTCCTCGCGACGCGTGCCCGACTTGTTCAGGTTGATCGACGGATACACGCGCTTTTCCGCGAGACGGCGCTCGAGGTGCACTTCCATGTTGCCGGTGCCCTTGAACTCTTCGTAGATCACGTCGTCCATGCGGCTGCCGGTTTCGATCAGCGCCGTGCCGATGATCGTCAGCGAGCCGCCTTCCTCGATGTTGCGTGCCGCGCCGAAGAAGCGCTTCGGACGTTGCAGCGCGTTCGCGTCGACACCGCCCGTCAGCACCTTGCCCGACGCCGGGATCACGGTGTTGTATGCGCGCGCGAGACGCGTGATCGAGTCGAGCAGGATCACGACGTCGTGCTTCATTTCGACGAGGCGCTTGGCCTTCTCGATCACCATTTCGGCGACCTGGACGTGGCGCGTGGCCGGTTCGTCGAACGTCGAGGCGATCACTTCGCCGGCGACCGAGCGCTGCATTTCGGTCACTTCTTCCGGACGCTCGTCGATCAGCAGCACGAACAGGATCACGTCCGGGTGGTTTTGCTTGATCGCGTGCGCGATGTGCTGGAGCATCACGGTCTTGCCCGACTTCGGCGACGCGACGAGCAGGCCGCGCTGGCCCTTGCCGATCGGCGCGATCATGTCGATGATGCGGCCCGTGACGTTTTCCTCGCCGCGCATTTCGCGTTCGAGCGACAGCGGCTTGTTCGGATGCAGCGGCGTGAGGTTCTCGAACATGATCTTGTGTTTCGAGGCCTCGGGCGGCTGCCCGTTGACTTTGTCGACCTTCACCAGCGCGAAGTAGCGCTCGCCGTCCTTCGGCGTACGGACTTCACCTTCGATGGTGTCGCCGGTGTGCAGGTTGAAGCGCCGGATCTGCGACGGGCTGATGTAGATGTCGTCGGTGCTCGCGAGGTACGACATTTCCGGCGAGCGCAGGAAGCCGAAGCCGTCCGGCAGCACTTCGAGCGTGCCGTCGCCGAAGATCGTCTCTCCCGTCTTGGCGCGCTTTTTAAGAATGGCGAACATCAACTCCTGCTTGCGCAGGCGGTTCGCGTTTTCGATCTCCAGGCCATTGGCCATTTCGATCAGTTCGGACACGTGCAGAGACTTGAGCTCGGATAAATGCATACGGGGAACCCGCCAGGGAGGAGAAGCGACGAAAGAAAATAAGGGAGGAGGGCGAGCGGAAGCGCTCAGAGACTTAATGCGTCTTGCCGACGTTTTTTAATTCTAGCATAGGCCGATTCGCGCTTGAGCGAGCGATCGTCGGCTTGACGACGGACGTGTTGCCGACTGACAACACGTCCGCGGAACTGCCGGTATTACAGATGGCTGTCCAGGAATGCGGTGAGCTGCGACTTCGACAGCGCGCCGACCTTCTGCGCGGCGGCCGCGCCGTTCTTGAACAGGATCAGCGTCGGGATGCCGCGCACGCCGAATTTCGCCGGCGTGGCCTGATTGTCGTCGACGTTGATCTTCGCGATCTGCAGCTTGTCGCCGTAGTCCTTCGCGACTTCGTCGAGGATCGGGGCGATCATCTTGCACGGGCCGCACCATTCGGCCCAGAAATCGACGAGTACGGGCTTGTCGGACTTGACGACGTCCTGTTCGAACGATGCGTCGCTGATGTGTTTGATCTGTTCGCTCATTGGGTCAATACCTCTTACGGTTCGGGGACTGCCTGCTTGCGCGTTGCGGCGTACCGGCCGCCGTGGGCTGCCGGCCGCTGCGGCAGGTCACTCCGCCTTCCGGAAAGAGGGCGTAAGCGCTGCATGCCGCGGCTCGCGGGTCGTTCGGGCGTCATATTAGCCTAAATTGCTATCTGCTGCGGGCGGCGATAGTAGCCGCTACGCGAGTAGGGGTACGACGCGACGTTCGACCGTCGTGCCACGCAGGTGGAGGCCGGTCCGCGAATTACAAGGGGCGGGCCGCATTCGACGTGTACAAGTGGACGACGTGCCGGTTTGCCCGGCGATATTCGCATTGATGCGAACAAACGGTCGCATTCGTCCGGAAGCGGTGATAGAATATGCCGTGACGGGCCTCCTCGCATGGTGGGGCGGTGAACCTGGTCAGGTCGGGAACGAAGCAGCCACAATCGTTTTCTGCCAGTGCCGAGGGTTGGGCTCGTCACCTTCCTTCTCGCCCCGTTCGCAGGGCGTTTTTTATTTCTGCGTCACACTCCGTTCGACCTGCGCCTTGCCCGTGTTCCGCACCGTTTCGCGTGTCGGCGCGACGCAGCGTTACTGATACAATTTCCCGATGACCTATCAAGTTCTCGCACGCAAGTGGCGTCCGAAGGATTTCGCTTCGCTCGTCGGCCAGGAGCACGTCGTCAGGGCGCTCACGCACGCGCTCGACGGCGGGCGTCTCCATCACGCCTATCTGTTTACCGGAACCCGCGGTGTCGGCAAGACGACGCTGTCGCGGATCTTCGCGAAGGCGCTCAACTGTGAAACCGGCGTCACGTCGCAGCCGTGCGGCGTGTGTCGCGCCTGTCGCGAGATCGACGAGGGCCGTTTCGTCGACTACGTCGAGATGGATGCGGCGAGCAACCGCGGCGTCGACGAGATGGCCGCGCTGCTCGAGCGCGCGGTGTACGCGCCCGTCGATGCGCGCTTCAAGGTCTACATGATCGACGAAGTGCACATGCTGACGAACCACGCGTTCAACGCGATGCTGAAGACGCTCGAAGAGCCGCCGCCGCACGTCAAGTTCATCCTCGCGACGACCGATCCGCAGAAAATCCCCGTCACCGTGCTGTCGCGCTGCCTGCAGTTCAACCTGAAGCAGATGCCGGCCGGGCACATCGTGTCGCATCTCGAGCGGATCCTCGGCGAAGAGCGGATCACGTTCGAGCCGCAGGCGCTGCGTCTGCTCGCGCGCGCCGCGCAGGGCAGCATGCGCGACGCGCTGTCGCTGACCGACCAGGCGATCGCCTATTCGGCGAACGAGGTGACCGAGTCGGCGGTGTCGGGCATGCTCGGCGCGCTCGACCAGACTTACATGGTGCGCTTGCTCGACGCGCTCGCGGCCGGCAACGGCCCGGAAATCCTCACGATCGCCGACGAGATGTCGCTGCGCAGCCTGTCGTTCTCGACCGCGCTGCAGGATCTCGCGAGCCTGCTGCACCGGATCGCATGGGCGCAGTTCGCGCCGGGCTCGGTGCTCGACGAATGGCCCGAAGCGGCCGACCTGCGTCGTTTCGCGGAGACGCTGAGCCCCGAACAGGTTCAATTGTTCTATCAGATCGCGACCGTCGGGCGCGCCGAGCTCGGCCTGGCGCCGGACGAATACGCCGGTTTCACGATGACGCTGCTGCGGATGCTCGCGTTCGAGCCGACCGTTGGCGCCGGCAGTGCGCCGGGCGGCCAGCCGTCCGTGCCGCCGCGTACGGTGCCGGCCCCGCGCGCAGCCGCGGCACCGGCAGCCGCCGCGGCGAAGCCGGTATCGGCCGCGCCCGCTGCCGCAGCGCGTCCGCAAGCCGCGGCGCCGGCTGCACCGGTCGCACGTTCGGCGCCGGCGCAATCAAGCGACGAAGCCGAGCGGCCGGCCGCCCAACCGGTTGCCGTCCCGTCACCGGCAGAGTCGGCAGCACCGGCACCGGCACCGGTCGCGGCCCACGCACAAGCTATCGAGCCGCCGCAGCCGGAAGCGAAGGCAGTGCCCGCAGTCGACATGCCGCCTCCCGCGCACAAGGAACCTGAGCCGCCTGCCGTTGCCGCCATGCAGCGAAACGACGAACCGGCTCCCGCGGCCGAACCGGCGCCGCGCGCTGCATCGCCCGAACCCGCCGCCGCGCGGTCGGCGCGCGCAGGCGGTGCCGCCGCCGCGCTCGACGTGCTGCGCAATGCGGGGATGCGCGTGTCGTCGGACCGTGGGCGCGCAGGCGCTGCTGCCGCCAAGCCGGCGGCAACCCAGCCGGCGGCCGACAAGCTGGCCACACCGCGTCCGGCCGTCCAGGTGCCGACGCCGCGTGCCGCTGCCCGTGCGCCGCAAGCAGCCGATTCGCGCCAGCCGTCGCCGCCTTGGGAAGACATCCCGCCCGACGACTACGTACCGCTCAGCGCCGACGAGATGTTCGGCGGTTCCGACGACGGCTTCGTGCCGGTATTCGACAGCGGTCCCGACGACGTGCGCGTGACGCCGAAGCCGGCGGACGCGCGTCCGGCCGCGCCGATCGACTCGCGCCCGTTGCCGCCCGCGATCGCGCTCGATCCGATCGGCTTCGACGGCGAATGGCCGGCGCTGGCCGCGCGGCTGCCGCTGAAGGGTGTCGCGTACCAGCTCGCGTTCAACAGCGAACTGACGGCCGTCGATGCGACCGCATTGAAATTGTCCGTGCCGGTGCCGCAGTATGCGGACGCCGCACAGGTGGCGAAGCTGAAGGCCGCACTGGCCGATGCGCTCGGCAAGCCGGTCGAGGTGAGCGTCGAGGTCGGGCCCGCGCGGCGCACCGCGGCAGCGCTCGATGCGGCCGCACGCGCGGCGCGCCAGCGCGAAGCCGAGCAGGAGATTCACGGCGATCCGTTCGTCCAGCAGCTCGTGCGCGAGTTCGGTGCGCGCATCGTCGACGGATCGGTGCGCCCGCTCGCCGATTCGGCGCCGGACGGCGCCCCGCCGACGCTGCATTGAACTGACCGCCCCGCGACAGGCACAATCACGCCCCGCACACATTGGCCGGCACGCGCCGCGTGCCGGTTTTCACACGATCAAGAAGGAGTATTCCCATGTTGAAAGGCAACCTCGCCGGACTGATGAAGCAAGCGCAGCAAATGCAGGAAAACATGAAGAAGATGCAGGAGCAGCTTGCGCTCATCGAAGTGGAAGGGCAGTCGGGCGCCGGCCTCGTCAAGGTGACGATGACGTGCCGCAACGAAGTGCGCCGCGTGTCGATCGACCCGAGCCTGCTCGCGGACGACAAGGACATGCTCGAGGATCTCGTCGCCGCTGCGTTCAACGACGCGGTGCGCAAGGCCGAAGCAACGTCGCAGGAAAAGATGAGCGGGATGACGTCGGGCCTGCCGCTGCCCCCGGGCTTCAAGCTGCCGTTCTGAGCGCGGCGTCCTTGTCACCGTTTGCCGCCGTATGAAACAGCCGTCCGCCTTGTCCGCTCTCGTCGAAGCGTTGCGCGTGCTGCCCGGCGTCGGGCCGAAATCCGCGCAGCGCATGGCGGTTCACCTGATGCAACACGACCGTGAGGGCGCGGAGCGGCTCGGCCGCTCGCTGCTGTTCGCGACCGAGCATCTGCAGCACTGCGAGAAGTGCAACACGTTCACCGAAGCGCAGATCTGCGATGTCTGCAGCGACGAGGAGCGCGATCCGACGCTGCTGTGCGTCGTCGAGACGCCTGCCGACCAGATCATGCTCGAGCAGACGATGACCTACCGCGGGCTGTATTTCGTGCTGATGGGGCGACTGAGCCCGCTCGACGGAATCGGCCCGAAGGAAATCCATTTCGACCGCCTCGTGCGGCGCGCGTCCGACGGCGTCGTCAAGGAAGTCGTGCTCGCGACCAACTTCACGAACGAAGGCGAAGCCACCGCCCACTACCTCGGCCAGACGCTCAAGGCGCGCGGGCTCGCGGTCACGCGCCTCGCGCGCGGCGTGCCGGTGGGCGGCGAGCTCGAGTACGTCGACGCGGGCACCATCGCCCGCGCGATGCTCGACCGCCGCACGATGTAAGCCGGGCGCCGCCCGCGGGCGGCGCCGTTCCTTCATGTCAGGGAGACACATGAGCGTCAGCCAGGGCCCGCTCGCGGGCGTCAAGGTGCTCGAATTCGGAACGCTGATCGCGGGGCCGTTCGCGTCGCGGCTGTTCGCCGAATTCGGCGCGGAAGTGATCAAGATCGAGGATCCGAACGGCGGCGACCCACTGCGCAAGTGGCGCAAACTCCACCCGGAGCAGGGCGGCACGTCGCTGTGGTGGTCCGTCCAGGCGCGCAACAAGAAATCGGTCACGCTCAACCTGAAAGCCGACGCCGGCAAGGCGATCGCGCGGCAGCTCGCGAGCGAGGCCGACATCGTGATCGAGAACTTCCGTCCGGGCCTGCTCGAAAAGCTCGGGCTCGGCTACGACGTGCTGTCGGCCGACAATCCGGGCCTCGTGATGGTGCGCCTGTCCGGCTACGGGCAGACGGGCCCGTACCGCGACCGGCCCGGCTTCGGCGCGATCGCCGAATCGATGGGCGGGCTGCGCCACATCACCGGCTATCCGGATCTGCCGCCGCCGCGCATCGGCATCTCGATCGGCGATTCGATCGCCGCGCTGCACGGCGTGATCGGCGCGCTGATGGCGCTCCATCACCGCAAGGTCAACGGCGGCGCGGGGCAGGTGGTCGACGTTGCACTGTATGAAGCCGTCTTCAACATGATGGAAAGCGTGGTGCCCGAGTACGGCGTGTACGGGATGGTGCGTGAGCGCACCGGCGCGTCGCTGCCGGGCATCGTGCCGTCGAATACGTATGCATGCCGCGACGGCAGCATCGTGATCGGCGGCAACAGCGATCCGATCTTCAAGCGGCTGATGAAGGCGATCGAACGCGACGACCTCGCCGACGATCCCGCGCTCGCGCAAAACGACGGGCGTGTGCCGCGCACGCAGGAAATCGACGACGCGATCGCCGCGTGGCTCGCGCCGCGCACGATCGACGAGGCGCTCGTCGTGCTCAACGCGGCCGACGTGCCGGCCGGGCGCATCTACAGCGCCGCCGACATGTTCACCGATCCGCAGTTCGTCGCGCGCCAGATGATCCAGCGTTTCAAGCTGGCCGACGGCACCGACATTCCGCTGCCGAACATCACGCCGAAGCTGTCGGATACGCCGGGCGAAACGCGCTGGCTCGGGCCCGAGCTCGGCGAGCATACCGACGAGGTGCTGCGCGGCCTCGGCTACGACGGGCAGGCGATTGCCGCCCTGCGCGAGGCCGGCGCGATCTGAGTGCACCCGGCCTGGCGCGTCGCGCCGGGCGGCCCGATGACGGGATGATGTTCCCGAGAAGATTTTCTCCGGCGGAAAACCCGGCGGCCCGGTGTTTTCCCCAGCGCGCGGAACGCCGCCGCGCAGTGCGGCGGCGCAGCGCGTGCCCATGCGTAAACCCGCCCGTCCGCGGTGGCCGGACTGTCGCTCTCGCGCCATCTTTCCTCGGTTACAATCGCCGGATGCGAATCCTACTCAGCAACGACGACGGCTATCTCGCCCCCGGTCTCGCCGCGCTCAGCGAAGCGTTGCAGCCGCTGGCCGAGCTTACGGTGATCGCGCCCGAGCAGAACTGCAGCGGCGCGTCGAATTCCCTCACGTTGTCGCGGCCGCTGTCGGTGCAGCGCGCTGCGGGTACGGGTTTCTTCTATGTGAACGGCACGCCGACCGATTCGGTGCACGTCGCGCTGACGGGGATGGCCGATGCGAGGCCGGATATCGTCGTGTCGGGCATCAACAACGGCCAGAACATGGGCGAAGACACGCTCTATTCGGGGACAGTTGCAGCCGCCACCGAAGGCATCATGTTCGGTGTGCCGGCGATCGCGTTCTCGCTGGTCGACAAGGGCTGGGCCCATCTGGCCGATGCCGCGCGCGTCGCCGCGGAAATCGTCGCGCACTACCTCGCACATCCGCTGCCCGGCCAGCCGCTGCTGAACGTCAATATTCCGAACCTGCCGTACGACCAACAGAAGGGCTGGAAAGTCACGCGCCTCGGCAAGCGTCATCCGTCGCAGCCGGTGATTCGCCAGACCGACCCGCGCGGCGAGCCGATTTACTGGATCGGTGCCGCGGGCGAGGCGCTGGACGCCAGCGAGGGCACCGATTTCCACGCCGTCGCAAACGGCTTCGTGTCGATCACGCCGCTGCAGCTCGATCTCACGCATACGCAGATGCTGCCCGCGACGCGCGAATGGGCGCGCGCCGGAGGGCGGGCTTCATGAGCGGCGAGCGCGCGAAGCGGTTCCCGCTCGCGCTCGAAGATCTCAAGCGAGCGCCACGCAAGTCGGAAGGTCGGGCCGGTGAACGCCAGGTGGCGGGCACGAAGTCGAAGGCCGCCGACAAACCCGCAGCCGTGCTGAAACCGGTTGCGGTGAAGCCGGCCGCCGTGCGGGCGCCGCTGCCGGGTATCGCCGCCGCGAAGCCGGCGACCGCACCGAAGCCGACCGTGCTGAAGCCTGCGCTGCCGAAGCCGGCTGCGCCGAGCATCGTGCCGGCCGGCGCGTTCGCGCTCACGTCGGAACGTGTGCGCGAGCGGATGGTCGAACGCCTGCGCGCGAACGGCGTCACCGATGCGCGCGTGCTGGACGCGATGGCCGCGGTGCCGCGCCACATGTTCGTGGATCCCGGGCTCGCGACGCAGGCCTACGAGGATTCGGCGTTGCCGATCGGCCACCAGCAGACCATTTCAAAGCCGTCGGTCGTCGCGCGCATGATCGAGCTCGCGATGGCCGGCCGCACGCTCGAGCGCGTGCTCGAGATCGGCACCGGTTGCGGCTATCAGGCCGCCGTGCTGAGCCACGTGGCACGCGACGTGTATTCGATTGAACGCATCAAGCCGCTTTACGAGCGCGCGAAGCTGAACCTGCGGCCGCTGCGCGTGCCGAACATCCGTCTGCACTACGGCGACGGGCGTGTCGGCCTGCCGTCCGCGGCCCCGTTCGACGCGATCGTGATCGCGGCGGCGGGGCTCGACGTGCCGCAGGCGCTGCTCGAGCAGCTCGCGATCGGCGGGCGGCTCATCGCGCCGGTCGGCGCGCAGAGCGGGCAGCACCAGGTGCTCACGCTCGTCGAGCGCGTTGCGCACGCGCAATGGCGAGAGTCCCGGCTTGATCGCGTTTTCTTTGTCCCTTTAAAATCCGGAGTGATTTGAAACCGATGAGTATGTTGCGCGCGATGCAAAACAACCGATCCAGGGAACCGCTCACGCTCGCCCAGCGCGCGATCTGTGTGGCTGCGTTCTCCACGTTACTGGCCGCCTGTGCGACGCGGCTCGACAACGCGCCCGTCGTCGACCGCTCCGGCTCGCTCGGCACGACCGCCGCCGCGCAGCCCGCGGTGCCGCTCGGCCCGCCGCCGCCGGGCTTCTACCGTGTGAAGCCGGGCGACACGCTGTACCGGATCGCGCTCGAGAACGGGCAGAACTATCGCGACATCGCGTCGTGGAACAATCTGACGAACCCGAACCAGATCGAAGTCGACCAGTTGCTGCGCGTGGCGCCGCCAGGCGGCGCGGCGGTCGCGGGCGTACCGGCTGCGGGCGTACCGGCCACCGCGCCGATCGCCGGCGGTGCAGTCGCGACCGCACCGCTGAGCAGCGGGCCGGCCACGCCGGCCATGGGCACGTCGTCCTCGCTCGCCGCCACGCCGCCGGCTGCGGCAACCGGATCGAGCGATACGGCTGCCGCACCGAGCGGCCCCGTGACGTTCGCATGGCCCGCGCGCGGCCCCGTGCTGAACGGGTTCGACGATGCGAAGAACAAGGGTGTCAATATCGGCGGGACGGCCGGCGAAGCCGTGAAGGCGGCCGCGGACGGCCGCGTCGTTTACTCCGGCAACGGCCTGCGTGGCTACGGCAACCTCATTATCATCAAACACGATGCAACTTACCTCACGGCGTATGCACACAATCGCGCTTTGATGGTAAAAGAGGGGGACGCGGTAACGAAGGGGCAGAAGATCGCCGAGATGGGTAACAGCGATGCCGACCGCGTGATGCTGCATTTCGAGGTTCGCCGGCAGGGTAAGCCTGTCGATCCGCTGAAGTATTTGCCGCCTCAATAACCGAGACGACCATGCCGAAATCGAAGCGCCACGAGCCGCAAGCCGAGTCTGAGAAGATCAGTCGTGCCACGCAAGCATCGGTGGGGCGAGTAGGTGCTTCGACGGACGACGAGGACGACGCCGCGGAAAACGAACGTGATCTCGATACACGCGACGGCGAAGCGGACGGTGGCGACGACGAGCGCGAAGGCCGCCAGGAAGCGGCGCCCGACGTCGACGATTTCCGCACGCTGCTGCAGGCCGAGCTCACGGCCGACACGATCCAGCATTACCTGAACCGCATCAGCGTGAAGCCGCTGCTGACCGTCGAGGAAGAGCAGCGCTATTCGCGCCTCGCGAAGGCCGGCGAATTCGAGGCGCGCCAGGTGATGATCGAGCGCAACCTGCGTCTCGTCGTCAGTATCGCGAAGGGGTACCTGAACCGCGGCGTGCCGCTGCTCGACCTGATCGAGGAAGGCAACCTCGGCCTGATGCATGCGATCGAGAAATTCGACCCGACGCGCGGTTTCCGTTTCTCGACCTACGCGACGTGGTGGATCCGGCAGAGCATCGAGCGGGCGATCATGAACCAGGCCCGCACGGTGCGCCTGCCCGTGCACGTGATCCGCGAACTGAACCAGGTATTGCGCGCGAAGCGCCACCTCGAAAAGAATTCGATGTCGACGGGCGAGGCGGCCGAGCGCCGCGAAGCCAGCATCGACGACATCGCCTATCTCACCGGCAAGACCGCCGAGGAAGTCACCGATATCCTCGCGCTCAACGAACACACGGCGTCGCTCGACGCGCCGCTCGACCTCGATCCCGCGAGCAGCCTGCTCGACCTGCTGCCCGACGACCAGAGCCAGTCGCCCGACGCCGAGGTGCAGCATCGCGAGCTCGAAACGTTGACGCGCGCGTGGCTGTCGCGGCTGTCCGACAAGCACCGGCACGTGATCGAGCGCCGCTTCGGCCTGAACCATATCGAACCGGCGACGCTCGAGGAGCTCGCCGACGAGATGGGGCTCACGCGCGAGCGCGTGCGGCAGATCCAGCAGGAAGCGCTGGTGCGCCTCAAGCGGTTCTTCGCCTCCAACGGCGTGCGCAAGGACGCCGTTCTGTAACCGATGACTCCGATTCTTGTTTTTGACATCGAGACGATTCCCGATGTCGACGGCATTCGCCGTCTGGAAGACCTGCCCGCGACGCTCGACGATGCCGCGGTGGCCGAACACGCATTCGCCGCACGCCGCGAGAAGACGGGCGGCGATTTCCTGCCGCACCATCTGCAGCGGATCGCGGCGATCTCGTGCGTATTCCGCGACAACAACGGTTTTCGCGTGCGCTCGCTCGGGACGCCGCAGGACGACGAAGCCACGCTGATCCAGTCGTTCTACCGCGTGATCGAGAAATACACGCCGCAGCTCGTGTCGTGGAACGGCGGCGGTTTCGATCTGCCGGTCCTCCATTACCGCGCGCTCGTGCACGGCATTCCCGCCACCCGCTACTGGGATCTCGGCGAGGACGACCGCGAATTCAAGTGGAACAACTACATCTCGCGCTATCACTCGCGGCATACCGACCTGATGGACGTGCTCGCGATGTATCAGGCGCGCGCCAACGCGCCGCTCGATGCGCTCGCGAAGCTGTGCGGCTTTCCGGGCAAGCTCGGGATGGACGGCAGCCAGGTATGGCCGGCGTTCCGGGACGGGCGGATCGACGAAATCCGCAACTATTGCGAAACCGACGTCGTCAACACCTACCTGCTGTATTGCCGGTTCCAGTTGATGCGCGGCGGCCTGACGCCGAGCGAGTACGCGGACGAGATTCTGATCGTGAAGAACGCGCTTGCGCAGGAGCCGGCGCCGCACTGGGTCGAATACCTGGCGGGCTTCGACGCGTAGCGCGGCCCGTGCCGCAACCGGCGCGGTCAGGCCAGTTCGAGCAGCACCGGCTGGTGGTCGGACGCGCGTACGTCCCCGTCGATCTCGCAGCCGACGACGCGCGGCAACAGCGTGTCGGTCACGAACACGAAATCGCACGCGAGCGGCCCCTCCGACCATTGCACCGTATCGTAGACGCCGGCCGTCGGCGGCGGCGTACGACCGGGATGCCGTGCGACCCACGCGTCGACGAAACTCGGCGCGTCGGCGATCGGCTCCAGGAAGCGCCGGTACGCGTCGCTATCGAATGGGCTGTTGAAATCGCCGCAGACGATCGCATCGCGCGGTTGTCCGGTCGCGCTGAACGGCCCCTCGGCGGTTTCGGCGGGAGCCGGGTGTGCCGCGTGCGCGCAGGCCTCGCGATGCCGGTCGCGCAGCGCGTCGACCTGCGCAAGCCGCTGGCGCACCGAGTAATACTCCAGATGCGTGGTGACCACGCGTAACGATCCGAAGGGCGCCTGCAATTCGATGTCGAGCGCGACGCGCGGCATCGACGGTGCGCCGGCGTCGGCCGGCCACGGCAGCGATTGGCGCCGCACGCGCCCGAGCGGCAGCCGCGTCGCGATCGCGTTGCCGAACTGGCGGCGCGGGGCGCCCGGCCGGATGGCCGGCAGGTCGGCGCCGACGGCGTCGACGATCGTATAGCCGGGCAGCAGCGCGGCGAGTTCGGCGAATTGGTCGGGGCCCGGCCGGCCGGGCAGGGCGTCGAAGCCGCGCGTGACTTCCTGCAGGCACAGCACGTCGAAATCGCCGAGTTGACGAATCGCCGCGACGGTGCGGGAAAGATCGACGACGCCGTCGGCGTCCCGACCCCATTGGATGTTCCAGTCGATCAATCGCATGGTCGAATCTCCTGTCGAGCGGAATGTCGGGCCTCGGGCGTTGCCGGGCCGTTTTGCGGCTCGGCTCGGCTCGCCGCAGGCGCGTCCCGAAGCCGCATTGCAGGGCCGCCCGGGCGCCCCACAGGGCTGTCCGTGCGCAAGTTCGGCGCCTGCGTCATCCAAAGCGCGCGACGGGCGCCTTCGTCGTCTACAATCTCGCCTTCTTCAACGTTTGTCAGGAAAAGCTGGTGTCCGAAGCCGTCCCCACTTCTGCGCGCAAATCGAAAAACGCGCCCGTCGCGCCCGGGCCCGCCCCGGTTCTCGAGATCGAATCGCTCGACATGGAAGCGCGCGGTGTCGGCCGCACGATGACCGAGGACGGTCAGCCGGGCAAGGTGATCTTCGTCGAAGGCGCGCTGCCGGGCGAGCGCGTGACTTATTCGAGCTATCGCCGCAAGCCGAGCTACGAGCAGGCGACGGTAGTCGACATTCTGCGCCCGAGCGTGATGCGCACGCAGCCGAAGTGCAAATTCTTCGGCACCTGCGGCGGCTGCTCGATGCAGCATCTCGACATGCGCGCGCAGGTGGCGGTCAAGCAGCGCGTGCTCGAGGACAACTTGTGGCATCTGGCGAAGCTGCGTGCGGAAACGATGTTCGCGCCGATCCACGGTCCGTCGTGGGGCTATCGCTACCGTGCGCGCCTGACCGTGCGCAACGTGGTGAAGAAGGGCGGCGTGCTGGTCGGGTTCCACGAGAAGAAGAGCAGCTACGTCGCCGACATGACGAGCTGCGAAGTGCTGCCGCCGCACGTGTCGGCCATGCTCGTGCCGCTGCGCCGGCTCGTCGAAGGGCTGTCGATTCGCGACCGGATGCCGCAGATCGAACTCGCGGTCGGCTCGGCCGTCACCGCGCTCGTGCTGCGCGTGCTGGAGCCGATCAACGCGGACGACGAAGCGCTGCTGCGCGCGTTCGCGGACGAGCACAACGTGCAGTTCTGGTTGCAGCCGAAGGGCCCCGACACGGTGACGCCGTTCTATCCGCTCGACGTATCGCTCGACTACACGCTGCCGGAATTCGGCATCCGCATGCCGTTCAAGCCGACCGACTTCACGCAGGTCAACCACCAGATCAACCGCGTGCTGGTGGGCCGGGCGCTGCGCCTGCTCGCGCCGTCGCGCGACGATCGCGTGCTCGACCTGTTCTGCGGGATCGGCAACTTCACGCTGCCGCTCGCGCGGCTGTCGCGCGAAGTAATGGGCATCGAGGGCAGCGACACGCTGACCACGCGCGCGCTGGCGAACGCACGCGAGAACGGTGTCGACGGCCACACGACGTTCGCGTGCCGGAACCTGTTCGAAGTGACGGGCGACGACCTCCGCGCACTCGGCGCATTCGACAAGTTCCTGATCGACCCGCCGCGCGAAGGTGCGCTCGCCGTGTCGAAGGCGCTGGCCGAGATCGCGCAGAGCGGCGAAGGCCCGCTGCCGAAGCGCATCGTCTACGTGTCGTGCAACCCGTCGACGCTCGCGCGCGATGCGGGCCTGCTCGTGCACGAGGCCGGTTACCGGCTGAAGGGCGCCGGGGTCGTGAACATGTTCCCGAATACGTCGCACGTCGAATCGATCGCGCTGTTCGAGCGCGACTGAGCCGGGCGGCGGACGTAAAAAAACCGGCCCGCGGGCCGGTTTTTTCATGGTGCGCAGCGAACGTCAGTTGCGGTTGCCGCCGAAGATGCCGAGCAGCGCGAGCAGGTTCGTGAACACGTTGTACAGGTCGAGGTAGATCGCGAGCGTGGCCGAGATGTAGTTCGTCTCGCCGCCGTTCACGACGCGCTGGACGTCGAACAGCATGTAGGCCGAGAAGATCGCGATCGCGAGCACCGACACGGTGAGCATCAGCGCCGGCAGTTGCAGGAAGATGTTCGCGACCGACGCGAGCAGGATCACGATCACGCCCATGAACAGCCACTTGCCGAGCCCGGAGAAGTCGCGCTTGCTGACGGTGGCGATCGTCGCCATCGTGGCGAAGATGATGCCGGTGCCGCCGAACGCGAGCATGATCAGCGACGGGCCGTTCGAGAAGCCGAGGATGAAGCTCAGCAGCCGCGACAGCATCAGGCCCATGAAGAACGTGAAACCGAGCAGCACGAACACGCCGGCCGCGCTGTTTTTGGTCCGCTCGATCGCGAACATGAAGCCGAACGCGATCGCGAAGAACGCGAGCAGGCTCATCATCGGGCTCGTGGCCGCGAACAGCGAGAAGCCCGTCGCGACGCCGACCCAGGCGCCCAGCACGGTCGGCACCATCGACAGCGCGAGCAGCCAGTACGTGTTCCGCAGCACGCGGTTGCGAACCTCGGCGGTGCTGACGGAACCGCCGCGGCCGAAATTGTACGGATAGTCGTTCATGGTTTCTCCTAACATTGAACGCGTGAGCGTCCGGGGCCGGTTCGGCGCGCGCGATGTGCGGCGCAGCAAACCGGGGCAGCTATGGCTAAGATACGTTCCGTGCCGCGAGGTTTCAATGGCTCGGCGGCACAAAACATATGGATTCTGAACCTTTCATTCGTGTAAGGGTTCAATCGCAATGATACACGGGATCGTGCTACAATAGCGGATTCATTTGAACCTGTAACTTCTTAATTTTTTGGAGTTTTTATGGCAATCGAGCGCACCCTGTCGATCATCAAGCCGGATGCGGTGGCAAAGAACGTGATCGGCCAGATCTACAGCCGTTTCGAAGGCGCCGGCCTGAAGATCATCGCATCGCGCATGGCACACCTGTCGCGCGCCGACGCAGAGAAGTTCTATGCGGTTCACGCAGCGCGTCCGTTCTTCAAGGATCTCGTCGATTTCATGATCTCGGGCCCGGTGATGATCCAGGTTCTGGAAGGTGAAGGCGCGATCCTGAAGAACCGCGACCTGATGGGCGCGACGGATCCGAAGAAGGCGGAAAAGGGCACGATCCGCGCCGACTTCGCCGACAGCATCGACGCGAACGCCGTGCACGGCTCGGACGCTGCGGAAACGGCAGCGGTCGAAATCGCGTTCTTCTTTCCGGAAATGAACGTTTACTCGCGTTAAGCCCTGGCTGACAGCAAGTAGGCAGGATTCAGCGCACGCGGCAAGGCAGCACATCATGACGAGCGAAACTTCCGTCAATCTTCTCGACTTCGACGCCGAGGGTCTTGTCGCGTACTGCGGCAGCCTGGGCGAGAAGCCGTTCCGCGCCAAGCAGTTGCAGCGCTGGATCCACCAGTACAACGCCGGCGATTTCGACGGCATGACCGATCTCGCGAAGTCCCTGAGGGAGAAGCTCAAGGGCCGCGCATCGATCGTGATGCCGGACATCGCCAGCGATCATGTTTCCGCCGACGGCACGCGCAAGTGGCTGATCGACGTCGGAAACGGCAATGCGGTCGAAACCGTGTTCATCCCGGAAGAGACGCGCGGCACGCTGTGCGTGTCGTCGCAGGCCGGGTGCGCGGTGAACTGCCGCTTCTGTTCGACGGGCAAGCAGGGCTTCTCCCGCAACCTGTCGACAGCCGAAATCATCGGCCAGCTCCGGATGGCCGAATTTGCATTGCGAGCGTCGCTGGGCCGCGCGCCCGGCCCGAACGGCAAGGCCGAACGGGTCGTCACCAACGTGGTGATGATGGGCATGGGCGAGCCGCTCCTGAATTACAGCGCGGTCGTGCCCGCGATGCGGTTGATGCTCGACGACAACGCGTACGGCCTGTCGCGCCGTCGCGTCACGCTGTCGACGTCCGGCGTGGTGCCGATGATGGACCGCCTCGGCGCCGAGTTGCCGGTCGCGCTGGCCGTTTCGCTGCATGCGCCGAACGATGCGCTGCGCGACGAGCTGGTGCCGCTCAACAAGAAGTATCCGCTTCGCGAGCTGATGGCTGCGTGCCAGCGTTATCTGAAAGTCGCGCCGCGCGACTTCATCACGTTCGAATACTGCATGCTCGACGGCGTCAACGACACCGAAGCGCATGCGCGCGAACTGCTGGCCGTCACGCGCGACGTGCCGTGCAAGTTCAACCTGATCCCGTTCAATCCGTTTCCGGAATCGGGCCTCATCCGCTCGAAGCCGGAACAGATCAAGCGCTTCGCGCAGGTCCTCATCGACGCGGGTGTCGTCACGACCGTGCGCAAGACGCGCGGCGACGACATCGACGCCGCGTGCGGGCAACTGGCCGGCGCGGTGAAGGATCGTACGCGCCTGGCGGAACGAACGGGCGCAGCAGGAAAAATCATCGAAGTTCGGGCAGTTTGACGGGGGCACCTGGCCGGGGTGCCCGAACCCTTTGGCGGTGCAACACGCGAATAGCGATCGGTCGCGGCGCCTCGGCGCCGCGCATGGTATGAACCGTTGCGGGTGCCGGCCGGCGGAAGCCGGCGGCAGCCGCCAGTGAAGAAGAATCGACGCGAGGACAAGGATGAGTGAGCCGCAGCCGTCTAACGGCGCAGAGACGAATGCCGCGAAGCCGGCACCGGCGGGGCTGGAATCGCTGGCGGCGGTCGGCAGCCGGCTGGCGCAGCTTCGGGAGACGAAGGGCTGGTCGGTCGACGACGTGTCGGCGCGACTCAAGGTCGCACCGCAAAAGCTCCGGGCGCTCGAGGCCGGCGACATCAGCCATTTGCCCGGCGTGACGTTCGCGCTCGGGGTCGTGCGCAGCTACGCGAAGATGCTCGGCGTCGATCCGGAACCGTTTGCGCAGGCGCTGCGCCGCGAGCGCGGGGTGCCGGAAGTCGACCTGTCGATGCCTGCGTCGTCGGGCACGGATCTGCCGCGCGGCCGCGTGTCGATTCCGTTGGGCAGCTCGTCGCGCCACCATCCGTGGCTGTGGGGAACGGGGATCGTCGTCGTCGCGGTGGTCGCCGTACTGATGTGGCACACTGGCGGCGATTCGGCGAGCCTGCTCGCGCGCTTCAAGGGCGGCGACGCCGAGCATGCGTCGGCCGCGAGCGCGGCGGCGGCATCGTCGTCTGCCGAAGAAGCGGCCACGAATGACGCGTCGACGGCGGTGACGAATGAGGTTCCGGCGCCGGCTACCGCATCGGCTGCTCCGGCGCAGGCGATTGCGTCGGCTGTTCCGGCGCCCGCGGCCCCGGTCGCGACGGCCGCGGCATCGCAGCCCGTGGCGGCAACGGCGGCGGCGAGCACGGCCGCGCCGGCCCAGCCGGCGAGCGTCGTGGTGGCGGCAGGCCAGTCGATGATCGAATTGAAGGTCAAGCAGGATTGCTGGTTCAGCGTGCGCGACAAGAACGGCAAGGAGCTGTTCTCGGCGCTGGTGCGGGCCGGCGAAACGAAGCAGGTTGCAGGTGAGGGGCCGTTCAAGGTCACGATCGGCAACAAGGCCGGCCTCGACGCGGTTGCGTTCGACGGAAAACCTGTCGATCCGGCAAAATATTCGGCAGCGCGGGGTAACGTGGCGCGGTTCACGTTGCCCTGACGTCAAGCGCCGTGGCGAAGGCTTGCCGTCGATCTCGGCAGGCCGTGAGGGCACGGCGCTTTTTCAATTCATGCGTCGCGTCGCGGCGCATTCCGCGTAAATGGATCTATCGATGCAATCCGAAGCTCAATCCCCACGCAGCAGTCAGATTTGTTCAACCGAGCCGGTGTTCGGCGGGCATCAGCCGCGCCGTGTATCGCATGCGGTGGATGTCCGCTGGGGCGGGCAACTCGTGACGATCGGCGGCGACGCACCGGTGCGCGTGCAGTCGATGACGAATACCGACACGGCCGATGCGATCGGCACGGCGATCCAGATCAAGGAACTCGCGAACGCGGGCTCCGAACTGGTGCGCATCACGGTCAACACGCCCGAAGCCGCGGCCGCGGTGCCGGCGATTCGCGAGCAGCTCGACCGGATGGGCGTGAGCGTGCCGCTCGTCGGCGATTTCCACTACAACGGCCACCTGCTGCTGCGCGACTACCCGGGCTGCGCGGAGTCGCTGTCGAAGTACCGGATCAACCCCGGCAACGTCGGTCAGGGCGCGAAGCGCGACACGCAGTTTGCGCAGATGATCGAAGCCGCGGCGAAGTACGACAAGCCGGTGCGGATCGGCGTGAACTGGGGCAGCCTCGACCAGGATCTGCTCGCACGCATGATGGACGAGAACGGCGCGCGCGCGCAGCCTTGGGACGCGCAAAGCGTGATGTACGAGGCGCTGATCCAGTCGGCGATCGGCTCGGCCGAACGCGCGGTGGAGCTTGGCCTGGGCCGCGACCGCATCGTGCTGTCGTGCAAGGTCAGCGGCGTGCAGGACCTGATCGCCGTGTACCGCGAACTCGGCCGCCGCTGCGGCTTCGCGCTGCACCTCGGGCTGACCGAGGCAGGCATGGGCTCGAAGGGAATCGTCGCGTCGACGGCGGCGCTCGGCGTGCTGCTGCAGGAAGGGATCGGCGACACGATCCGCATCTCGCTGACGCCGGAACCGGGCGCGTCGCGCACGGGCGAAGTGATCGTCGGCCAGGAAATCCTCCAGACGATGGGCCTGCGCTCGTTCGCGCCGATGGTGATCGCGTGCCCGGGCTGCGGCCGCACGACGAGCACGCTGTTCCAGGAACTCGCGATGCAGATCCAGACCTACCTGCGTGAGCAGATGCCGGCGTGGCGCAAGGAATATCCGGGCGTCGAGAAGATGAACGTCGCGGTGATGGGCTGCATCGTCAACGGCCCGGGCGAATCGAAGCACGCGAACATCGGCATCAGCCTGCCGGGTTCGGGCGAGAACCCGGCCGCGCCCGTCTTCATCGACGGCGAGAAGGTCAAGACGCTGCGCGGCGAGCGGATCGCCGAGGAATTCCAGCAGATCGTCAGCGACTACGTCGCACGCAATTACGGCCGCACCGAGGCCCTGAACTAATTCGTCCATACACACGAACGATGACCGAACAGAAACGCAAGATCGAGAAGCTCACCGGCGTCAAAGGCATGAACGACATCCTTCCGCAGGATGCCGGCCTGTGGGAATTCTTCGAAGCTACCGTGAAATCGCTGCTGCGCGCGTACGGCTACCAGAACATCCGCACGCCGATCGTCGAACATACGCAGCTCTTCACGCGCGGCATCGGCGAAGTCACCGACATCGTCGAGAAGGAGATGTACAGCTTCACCGACGCGCTGAACGGCGAGAACCTGACGATGCGCCCGGAAAACACCGCGGCCGTCGTGCGCGCGTCGATCGAGCACAACATGCTGTACGACGGCCCGAAGCGCCTGTGGTACATCGGCCCGATGTTCCGTCACGAGCGTCCGCAACGCGGCCGCTATCGCCAGTTCCACCAGGTCGGCGTCGAGGCGCTCGGCTTCGCGGGTCCCGATGCGGATGCCGAGATCATCATGATGTGCCAGCGCCTGTGGGACGACCTCGGCCTGACCGGCATCAAGCTCGAGATCAACTCGCTCGGCCTCGCCGAGGAGCGCGCCGCGCACCGCGTCGAGCTGATCAAGTACCTCGAGCAGTTTGCCGACGTGCTCGACGAGGACGCAAAGCGCCGCCTGTATACGAACCCGCTGCGCGTGCTCGACACGAAGAATCCCGCGCTGCAGGAAATCGCGCAGAACGCGCCGAAGCTGATCGACTTCCTGGGCGACGAATCGCGCGCGCACTTCGACGGGCTGCAGCGCCTGCTGCTCGCGAACAACATTCCGTTCAAGATCAACCCGCGTCTCGTGCGTGGCCTCGATTACTACAACCTGACCGTGTTCGAATGGGTGACCGACAAGCTCGGCGCGCAGGGCACGGTCGCGGCCGGCGGCCGCTACGATCCGCTGATCGAGCAGCTCGGCGGCAAGCCGACCGCCGCGTGTGGCTGGGCGATGGGCATCGAGCGCATCCTCGAGCTGCTGAAGGAAGAAGATCTGGCGCCCGAGCAGGAAGGCGTCGACGTGTACGTGGTGCATCAGGGCGAAACCGCGCGCGAACAGGCGTTCATCGCGGCCGAGCGCCTGCGCGACACGGGCCTCGACGTGATCTTCCACTGCAGCGCGGACGGCGCGCCGGCGAGCTTCAAGTCGCAGATGAAGCGGGCCGATGCAAGCGGCGCCGCGTTCGCGGTGATCTTCGGCGAAGAAGAGGTCGCGAACGGCACGGTGGGCGTGAAAGCGTTGCGCGGCGCGGGTGCGGAAGGGGAAAAGAACGTTCAGCAGACCGTACCGGTCGAAAGCTTGACCGAATTCCTAATCAATGCGATGGTTGCATCCGCCGAAGACGGCGACGACTGATCGCGCTCGCATTCGCTCGACAAGAAAAGCCTGAACAGGAAGGAATCGCTCGCCGATGAGTTATCACGACGAACAAGAATCGATTGAAAGTCTCAAGGCGTGGTGGGCCCGCTGGGGCAACCTCACCACGTGGATCGTGCTCGCGGCGCTCGTCGTCGCGGCCGGTTTCAACGGCTGGAACTACTGGCAGCGCCGTCAGGCTGCCGAGGCGTCCGGGCTGTACGAGCAGGTCCAGAAGGCTGCCGCCGCGAACGACAAGGCCACGATGGCCCGCGCGGCTGCCGACATGGAAGACAAGTTCGGCAGCACGCCGTATGCGCAGATGACGGCGCTTGCGGCCGCGAAGACGCTGTATGCGGCCGGCGACGCGGCAGGCGCGAAGGCGCAGCTGCAATGGGCCGTCGATCACGCCAAGGACGACGAGTACAAGCAGATCGCGAAGCTGCGCCTCGCGTCGCTGCTGCTCGACGAGAAGGCGTACGATGCGGGCCTCGCGCTGCTGTCGGGTACGCCGGTCGATGCATTCAAGGGCCTCGTGGCCGATCGCCGCGGCGATCTGCTGGCCGCGCAAGGCAAGACCGACGATGCGCGTGCGGCTTACAAGCTCGCGCTCGACGGCCTGTCGAAGGACGACCAGTCTGCGCGCCAGCTCGTGCAGTTCAAGCTGGACGCGCTCGGCGGCTGAATCCCGGTCCCCTCAACCTCTTAACTCTGCTTCGCTAACCGATGAATTTGCTGAAACGTTACGCTGTGCCCGTTGCCTGCGCGGCGGCTGTCCTCGCTCTGGCGGCTTGCTCGTCGTCGAAGGACGCGCGCCGCGTGCCGACGCCGCTCACCGAGTTCAAGCCCGTCATGGACGTGCAACAGGTCTGGAAGGCGAGCGTCGGCAAGGCCGGACGCTACCTGTTCTCGCCGGTGGCCGTGGGCGACGCCGTCTATGCGGCGGGCGAAAACGGTTCGGTCGAGAAGATCGACGCGAAGACCGGCCAGACGCTCTGGCGCTCGAAGGTCGGTTCGGACCTGTCGGCCGGTGTCGGCAGCGACGGCAACCTGACCGCGGTCGGTGCGTTGAAGGGCGGCGTGTTCGTGCTGGGCCCGGACGGCAAGCAGCTGTGGAAGACCAGCGTGCAGGGCGAGATCTTCTCGCCGCCGCTCGTCGGTAACGGCCTCGTGGTCGTCCGCACGATCGACGGCCAGGTGATCGCGTTCAACGCGCAGACGGGCGAGCAGAAGTGGAACTACCGCAACCGCGCGGTGCCGCTGAACCTGCGCGTGTCGGCCGGCATGACGTTCGCGGGCGACGCGGCCGTGCTGGCGGGCTTCCCGGGCGGCGGGCTCGTCGCGATCAACCTGCAGACGGGCGAGCCGTTCTGGCAGACCCCGGTGTCGTTCCCGAAGGGCGTGACCGAGGTCGAGCGCATCAACGACGTCAGCGGCCCGCCGACGCTCGTGGGTGCGGAAGCCTGCGCGGTGACGTTCCAGGGTCAGCTCGGCTGCTTCGATGCGAACTCGGGCCGTCCGCTGTGGGAAAAGCCGTTCTCGAGCCGCAGCGGCCTCGCGCAGGACGATTCGGTGGTCGCCGGCGGCGACGACTGGTCGGTCGTCACCGCGTACGACGCGGCCACGGGCAACCAGCTCTGGCGCAACGACAAGCTGAAGAGCCGCGACGTCGGCGTGCCGTACCTGCTCGGGCATGCGGTCGTGATGGGCGATTACAAGGGCTTCGTGCACTTCCTGTCGCGCGAGGACGGCAGCTTCATCGCGCGGATGAAGACCGACGGCAGCGCGATTACGGCGGCGCCGGTCCTCGCGGGCAATACACTCGTCGTGCAGACGAAGGACGGCGGCCTGTACGGGTTCCGCCCGCGC
This sequence comes from Burkholderia sp. BE12, assembly GCF_002959955.1. NCBI lineage: Bacteria > Pseudomonadati > Pseudomonadota > Betaproteobacteria > Burkholderiales > Burkholderiaceae > Burkholderia > Burkholderia sp. BE12. The sequence continues at coordinate 43,237 of NZ_PREY01000039.1, forward strand.
TGACGCGCAGGAAACCAGCGTGGCCGTGGCGCGGCGGGCGGGTCCCGCGCGCCGCGGCCACGCGACTTGAAGGCGGCCGGTGTTCCCGGCCGCTCGGTATTTGAAAGGCAGTTCGAGACGAAAGACGACGGCGCGCAACGCGCGCCCGGCGCGCGCATTCGGCGCGGCGCGAATTCGTGATATTTTCATTCAGCGCAGCCGCCCGCAGCAGCGGGCCTCCCGCTGCTGCGCTTCACCGTAGAAAACTCAGATGAAACCGGTCATTGCCCTCGTTGGGCGCCCCAATGTGGGGAAATCCACGCTGTTCAACCGGCTCACGCGCTCGCGCGATGCGCTGGTCGCCGATTTGCCGGGCCTCACGCGCGATCGCCATTACGGCGAAGGGCGCGTCGGCGAACGGCCGTATCTGGTCGTCGATACCGGCGGCTTCGAGCCCGTCGCGAAGGACGGCATCCTGCACGAAATGGCGCGCCAGACGCGGCAGGCCGTCGAGGAAGCCGACGTCGTCGTGTTCATCGTCGACGGCCGTAACGGGCTCGCGCCGCAGGACAAGTCGATCGCCGACTACCTGCGCAAGACCGGCCGGCCGATCTTCCTGGTCGTCAACAAGGCCGAGGGGATGAAGTACACGGCGGTCGCGACGGACTTCTACGAGCTTGGGCTCGGCGATCCGCGCGCGATCTCGGCCGCGCACGGCGACGGCGTGACCGACATGATCAACGAGGCGCTCGAGGTCGCGTACGCGGGCCAGCCCGAGGAAGCGGACGTGGACGATCCGTCGCGCGGCATCAAGATCGCGATCGTCGGCCGTCCGAACGTCGGCAAGTCGACGCTCGTCAACGCGCTGATCGGCGAAGACCGCGTGATCGCGTTCGACATGCCGGGTACGACGCGCGATTCGATCTACGTCGACTTCGAGCGTAACGGCAAGAAATACACGCTGATCGACACGGCCGGCCTGCGACGTCGCGGCAAGGTGTTCGAGGCGATCGAGAAGTTCTCGGTCGTGAAGACGCTGCAATCGATCTCCGACGCGAACGTCGTCATTCTTCTGCTGGATGCGCAGCAGGACATTTCCGACCAGGACGCGCACATCGCCGGCTTCGTCGTCGAGCAGGGCCGCGCGCTCGTGATCGGCGTCAACAAGTGGGACGGCCTCGACGACCACGCGCGCGACCGCGCGAAAGCGGATTTGACCCGCAAGCTGAAATTCCTCGACTTCGCGAAATCGCACTTCATTTCGGCCGCGAAGAAGACGGGTATCGGCGCGCTGATGCGTTCGGTCGACGACGCGTACGCGGCGGCGATGACGAAGCTGCCGACGCCGAAGCTCACGCGCGCGCTGATCGAGGCCGTCGAGTTCCAGCAGCCGCGCCGTCGCGGCCCGGTGCGTCCGAAGCTGCGCTACGCGCACCAGGGCGGCCAGAATCCGCCGATCATCGTGATCCACGGCAACGCGCTCGACGCGGTGACGGAAACCTACAAGCGCTACCTCGAAAACCGGTTCCGCGAAACTTTCTCGCTGACCGGGACTCCATTGCGCATAGAGTTCCGTTCGTCGAACAACCCGTACGCGGACAAGGGCTGAAGCATGCCCCGCAACGGCCAGGCCGCATGGCCTGGGCCCGGGCGGGGCAGGCAAAATCGGCTATAGTGTAGCGATTGGCGCCGGATCTCTTTTTCTTCGCCGCCAATTCAGATCAACCTGCAAAAAAAGATGGAGTACGCCATGAGCAACAAAGGGCAATTGTTACAAGACCCGTTTTTGAACGCACTGCGCAAAGAGCACGTTCCCGTTTCGATCTACCTCGTCAACGGCATCAAGCTTCAAGGGAACATTGAATCGTTCGACCAGTACGTCGTGTTGCTCCGTAATACGGTGACCCAGATGGTTTACAAGCACGCCATCTCGACGGTCGTGCCGGCGCGCCCGGTGAATTTCCACCCGGACGCGGAAGCTTCGTCCTAACCTATTGCAGCGGCCGGCATCCGGTCGCCGCGAGCGACCGATGCCAGCCGCCTTATCTTGACACCCGATAATTTGATCAACGCAGCGCTCGTCGGCATCGATTTCGGCAAGACCGATTTCGAAGCCAGTCTCGAAGAACTCAGTCTTCTCGCCTCCAGCGCGGGGGCCCGTCCCGCCGTCACCCTCACGGGTCGTCGCTCAAGTCCCGATGCCAAGATGTTCATCGGCAGCGGCAAAGCCGAAGAACTGCGGCTTGCCTGCGACGCGCACAACGTCGAAATCGTCATCTTCAACCACGCCCTGGCGCCCGCCCAGCAACGCAATCTGGAGCAAGCGCTTAACAGGCGCGTGATCGATCGCACGAGCCTGATCCTCGACATCTTCGCGCAGCGCGCCCGCAGCCACGAAGGCAAGCTGCAGGTCGAACTCGCGCAGCTTCAGTACCTGTCGACCCGGCTCATTCGCGCGTGGACCCACCTCGAGCGGCAAAAGGGCGGTATCGGCCTGCGCGGCCCCGGCGAAACCCAGCTCGAAACCGACCGCCGGCTGATCGGCGAACGCATCAAGATGCTGAAGTCGCGGCTCGATCGGCTGCGCCGCCAGCACAGCACGCAGCGCCGGCAGCGCGCGCGCAGCGGCACGATGTCGGTGTCGCTCGTCGGCTATACGAACGCGGGCAAGTCGACGCTGTTCAATGCACTGACGAAAGCGCAGGCATACGCGGCCGACCAGCTGTTCGCGACGCTCGATACGACGTCGCGGCGCGTGTATCTCGGCGACGAGGTCGGGCAGATCGTCGTGTCCGATACGGTCGGGTTCATCCGCGAGCTGCCTCACCAGCTCGTCGCGGCGTTCCGCGCGACTCTCGAGGAAACGATCCATGCGGATCTGCTGCTGCATGTGGTCGATGCGTCGAGCGCGGTCAGGCTCGAGCAGATCGAGCAGGTCAACGGCGTGCTGCACGAGATCGGCGCGGACACGATCCGGCAGGTGCTGGTGTTCAACAAGATCGACGCGGTGCCCGAGCTGGCGGCCCGCGGCGACGCGGTCGAGCGGGACGAGTATGGTAATATTTCGCGCGTCTTTTTGAGCGCGCGCACCGGTCAGGGTCTTGATACGTTGCGCGCCGCCATCGCCGAAATCGCCTCCGCGGAACACCTTTCCAGCGCGACGTTGCCCGACGCGCTCGATGGCACGTCCGCTGAACCGCACGAAGACCACACGATTTCCGAACACGGGCGCTAACCGGTCCCGGCCGGTTCGCCGGCGTCCAATCTGGTGAACAAATTCTGGTGAACGAATACAACGAGCGGAGTACCTGGCGGCGGATGCGCGCCTTGCTGTCGATCAACGATCCCCGCTGGGGACGCGGCGAAGGCAATGGCAAGGACGGATCCCGCCCCCGCGCGAACGAATCGAAACGCCCGCAAGGCGGCGACGGCGACGGTCCGCCCGATCTCGACGAGATGTGGCGTAACTTCAACCGTCGCTTGAGCGGCCTGTTCGGCGGCAAGGGCGGCAACGGCTTCCGTCCCGACAACGGCCGGGCCGCACGGGTCGGCGTCGGCATCGTGATCGGCGTGCTGGTCGCGGTTTATGCGGGCAGCGGGCTGTTCGTCGTGCAGGAAGGCCAGACGGGTGTCGTGCTGCAGCTCGGCAAGGTGTCGGGCACGGTCGGCCAGGGCGTGCACTGGCGCGCGCCGTATCCGTTCGCGTCTCACGAGATCGTCGACACGTCGCAGGTCCGCTCGATCGAGATCGGCCGCAACAACGTCGTGCGCCTCGCGAACGTCAAGGAGGCCGCGATGCTGACGCGCGATGCCGACATCGTCGACGTGCGTTTCATCGTCCAGTACCGGATCCGTTCCGCCACCGATTATCTGTTCCGCAGCGTCGATCCCGAGCGCAGCGTGTCGCAGGCCGCTCAGGCCGCGGTGCGCGCGATCGTCGGCACGCGCAGCGCGGCCGACATGCTGAACCAGGACCGCGATGCGCTGCGCGAGCAGCTTTCCAGCGCGATCCAGCGCGATCTCGACCGCTACCAGTCGGGGCTCGAGGTGACGGCCGTCACGATGCAGAGCGTCGCGGCGCCCGACCAGACCCAGGCCGCCTACGCCGAAGTCGCGAAGGCGCGCGACGAGCGCGAGGCCGCGAAGCGCGCCGCGCAGGCGTATGCGAGCGACCTGCTGCCGAAGGCGCAGGGCGATGCGGCGAAGCTCGTCGACGAAGCGAAGGCGTATGCCGATCGCGTGGTCACGGAAGCCGAAGGCGACGCGGACCGCTTCAAGCAGGTCTACGCGCAGTACTCGAAGGCGCCCGCGGTCATTCGCGAGCGGATGTACCTCGAGACGATGCAGGAAATCTATTCGAACGCGACGAAGGTGTTCGTCGGCAACAAGGGCGGCAACAGCGTCGTATACCTGCCGCTCGACAAGCTCGTCGAGCAGGGGCGGCAAAACGCCGCGACCTCGACCGGCGCGTCCGCCGCCGATGCGGCGTCGGCACCGGCGGCCACGGCGCCGTCGGCAGCCGCAGCCGCGCCGGCGAGCGCCGCACCGGCCGCCACCGCGTCGGGCGTCGACGTGCTGCGATCGCGCGACGCGTTTCGCAGCCGGTCGCGTGAAGACGATACGAAGTAACGGGGAGCGCAGAACATGAACCGAATCATTGCGCTCGTCGTCGCAATCGTGATCGTTGCCTTCGCGGCGTCGTCGACGGTCCTCACCGTCGATCCGCGCCATACGGCCGTGCTGTCGGGCCGCGACGGCACGCAGCCGGAACTCGCGGGCCCCGGCCTCCATTTCAAGCTGCCGCCGCCTCTGCAGACGGCCACGCTGATCGACACGCGCCTGCAATCGCTCGAGTCGTCCGATCCGCTGCAGCTGGCAACCGAAGACAAGCACGACCTGCTCGTCGCGTATGCGGTGAAGTATCGGATCAGCGATCCGATGAAATATTTCACCGCGACGGGCGGCGACCCGGCGGCGGCGACCGAGCGGCTGTCCGGCACGCTGAAGAGCGCGCTCGGCGATGCATTCGGCAAGCACTCGCTCGACGATGCCCTCGGCGGCCAGCGCGCGATCGCCGATGCGGCTCGCGATGCGGCGAAGGCGAAAGCGGCCGGTTTCGGCGTCGATGTGGTCGACGTCCAGCTCACGCGTGTCGACCTGCCGGCCGCGCAGACGGACGCCGTCTATCAACGAATGATCGGCGCATTGCGCGATCAGGCGGCCCAGGTGCGTGCGCAAGGCGCGGCCGACGTCGAGCAGATCAGGGCCGACGCCGAACGCGAGCAGCAGGCCGTGCTCGCGAACGCGTACAAGTCCGCGCAGACGATCAAGGGCGAGGGCGACGCGAAGGCCGCGACGATCGCCGCCGATGCATTCGGTCGCGATCCGCAGTTCTATCAGTTCTACGCGAGCCTGCAGGCCTACCGGAATACGTTCAAGCGCAACGACATCATCGTCGTCGATCCCGACAGCGAGTTCTTCCGCTTCATGCGCAGCCCGACGGGCGGTGCCGCACCGGCGGCGCCTGCTCCCCGCAAACATTGACCTTGGGGCGCCGCGTCGAGCGGCGCCGTCGCTCGCATGGACCTGGCTGGCTCGTTGTTGCTCGCAGTAGCGCTGATGCTGATCATCGAGGGGGCGTTCCCCTTCGTGTTTCCCGTCGCCTGGCGCGACACGTTTCGTAGAATAGCCGAGCGGCCGCCGCATCATATCCGGATCGGCGGGCTGATCGTGATGGTGCTCGGGCTCGTGCTGCTGCTGCTCGCGACCTGACCGGCGCCCCGATCCGGACGGCGCATCCGCCGTTCGTTCCGCCCGATTTCGAAGTTCCGATTCAACTCGCGGCGCGCGTGTCGCGCGCCGTTTCCCGTCGTAGGACCGTACCGATGTCGACCTGGTTACTTCCCGAGAATATCGCCGACGTACTGCCGTCGGAAGCGCGCAAGATCGAGGAGCTGCGCCGCAGGCTGCTCGACCGCTTCCGTTCGTACGGCTACGAAATGGTGATGCCGCCGTTGCTCGAGTATCTCGAGTCGCTGCTGACGAGCGGCGGCGCCGATCTGCGCCTGCGTACCTTCAAGCTGGTCGACCAGCTGTCGGGCCGCACGCTCGGCCTGCGCGCGGACATCACGCCGCAGGTCGCGCGGATCGACGCGCACCTGTTGAACCGTCAGGGCGTGACGCGCCTCTGCTACGCGGGCCACGTGATGCATACGCGTCCGCGCGGCCTGCACGCGACGCGCGAGCAGATCCAGATCGGCGCCGAAATCTACGGCCACGCCGGGCTCGAAGCCGATCTCGAGATTCAGCAACTGATGCTCGACGCGCTGCATCTCGCGGGCCTGTCGCGCATCCGTCTCGACCTCGGTCACGCGGGCGTGCTCGCGGCGCTGCTGGCGCGCGACGCGCAGGCCGCCGGGCGTGGCGAGTCGCTGTACGACGCGCTGTCGGGCAAGGACGTGCCGCTGCTGAACGAACTCACCGACGATCTCGGCGCCGATACGCGTGCCGCGCTGCGCGCGCTGCCGAGCCTCTACGGCGACGCGAGCGTGCTCGCCGAGGCGCGCACGCGCCTGCCGGTGCTGCCCGAAATCACGCGGGCGCTCGACGATCTCGCGCAGCTTGCGTCGCAGGCGAAGGGCGTCGAGGTCGCGATCGATCTCGCCGATCTGCGCGGCTATGCGTATCACAGCGGCGCGATGTTCAGCGCATACATCGACGGCGTGCCGAACGCGATCGCGCGCGGCGGCCGTTACGACCACGTGGGGCAGGCCTATGGCCGGGCTCGTCCGGCGACCGGCTTCTCGCTCGACCTGCGCGAGCTCGCGCGGATTTCGCCGGTCGAGGCGCGCGGCACCGCGATCCTCGCGCCGTGGGCGCAGGACGATGCGCTGGGCGCGGCCGTCGCGGCGCTGCGCGATGCGGGCGAGGTCGTGATCCAGGCGCTGCCGGGGCACGACCACGTGCTCGACGAGTTCGCGTGCGATCGTTCGCTCGTCGAGCGCAACGGCGCATGGGTGGTCGAACCCCGATAAACAGGTGTTCGCGGGCCCGTGCTTCGGCGTGCATATCGTTGAAGTGAAACGGAAAAATTCGGAATCGCCCGCGAACATAGGTAGAATACGTTTTTAACCAGCTAACGAATCAACATGTCTGCCAGCGCAGTGAACGTGACTCCCGGGCGCAATGTCGTCGTCGTGGGAACGCAATGGGGTGATGAAGGCAAGGGCAAGATCGTCGACTGGCTGACGGACCACGCTCAGGGCGTCGTGCGTTTCCAGGGCGGTCACAACGCCGGCCACACCCTCATCATCGGCGGCAAGAAAACGATCTTGCGCCTCATTCCGTCGGGCATCATGCGTGAAGGCGTCGCCTGCTACATCGGCAACGGCGTCGTCCTGTCCCCCGAAGCACTGTTCAAGGAAATCGGCGAGCTCGAAGAAGCCGGCGTGAACGTGCGCGACCGCCTGTTCATCTCCGAAGCCGCGACGCTGATCCTGCCGTACCACATCGCGATCGACCAGGCGCGCGAAGCGCGCAAGGGCGCGGGCAAGATCGGTACGACCGGCCGCGGCATCGGTCCCGCGTACGAAGACAAGGTCGGCCGCCGCGCGCTGCGCGTGCAGGACCTGTTCGATGCGAAGACCTTCGCCGATCGCCTGCGCGAAAATCTCGATTTCCACAATTTCGTGCTGACCCAGTATCTGGGCGGCGCGGCCGTCGATTTCCAGGCCACGCTCGACACGATGCTCGGCTATGCCGACCGCCTGAAGCCGATGGTGGCCGACGTGTCGCGCCGCCTGTACGACGCGAACAACGCGGGCCAGAACCTGCTGTTCGAAGGCGCGCAAGGCACGCTGCTCGACATCGACCACGGCACCTATCCGTTCGTCACGTCGAGCAACTGCGTCGCAGGCGCGGCGTCGGCCGGCGCGGGCGTCGGTCCGCAGAAGCTCAACTACATCCTCGGCATCACGAAGGCGTATTGCACGCGCGTCGGCTCGGGCCCGTTCCCGAGCGAACTGTACGATGCGGACAACCCGCAGCGTCAGGACCAGATCGGCGTCACGCTGGCGAACGTCGGCAAGGAATTCGGTTCGGTCACCGGCCGGCCGCGCCGCACCGGCTGGCTCGATGCGGCTGCGCTGCGCCGCTCGATCCAGATCAACGGCGTGTCGGGCCTGTGCATGACGAAGCTCGACGTGCTCGACGGCCTCGACGAAGTCAAGCTGTGCGTCGGCTATCACGTCGACGGCAAGGACGTGGACATCCTGCCGCGCGGCGCGGTCGATGTCGCGCGTTGCGAACCGGTGTACGAGACGTTCGCCGGCTGGAAGGAAAGCACCGTCGGGATCAACACGTGGGACGCGCTGCCGGCGAACGCGCAGGCCTACCTCGCCCGCGTCCAGGAAGTGGCTGGCGTGCCGGTCGACATGGTGTCGACGGGCCCGGACCGCGACGAAACGATCCTGCTCCGCCATCCGTTCAAGGTGTAATTTCCAGATGACGCAGCAAATCACGATGACGGCGGCAGACTTGATGACCGATCCGCGCAACGACGACAAGAACCTGTGGGTAGGCTGGGACGAGTATCACCGTCTGATCGAGCTGCTCGCGCTCCAGGTGCATGCCTCGGGCTGGAAGTTCGACCAGATCCTGTGCCTCGCGCGCGGCGGCCTGCGCGTCGGCGACCAGCTGTCGCGCATCTACGACGTGCCGCTCGCGATCCTCGCGACGAGTTCGTACCGGGAAGCGGCCGGCACCGAGCAGGGCGAGCTCGACATCGCGCAATACATCACGATGACGCGCGGCAATCTCGCGGGCAACGTGCTGCTGGTCGACGATCTCGTCGACTCGGGCGTCACGCTCGCGCGCGTGCAGGAGCACCTGAAGGAGCGCTACCCGTCCGTGACGGCCGTGCGTTCGGCCGTGCTCTGGTACAAGGGGTGCTCGAAGGTCAAGCCCGACTATCACACGCAGTTCCTGCCGACGAATCCGTGGATTCATCAGCCGTTCGAGGAGTGGGACACGGTTCGTCCGCACAACCTCGAGGCGTGGATCAAGCGCGGTCGCGCGCAGCGCGACGGTTCGGGCGCGTAAGCGTCCGGCCGATCGAACGAAAGCCTTGTACGGCGCCGCTTGCGGCGCCGTTTTTCGTTGCGGCACCGTTTGCGCGGCGCGGCGTGCGCTGCGTATCCGGTAGGCAGACGGCGCCGCCCCGGCTATGATGGCAGCCCTGCCACAGCTCGCGCCGGATTGCATGCGCAGCGTGGATCACGTGGTTTCACGGCAACAGAGCAGGGCGGCGTTTCACGGGGGCGCGAGTAGAATAGCGCTCGTTTTGTCCGACCCGGACCCGATTATTACGCTTCATATGAACGACACGATCCACGCGACCGACGCAGCACACGCGCCGCATTCGACGCAGCAACATTCGATGCGGGCGCTAGCGATAGCAGCCATCGGCGTCGTGTTCGGCGACATCGGCACCAGCCCGCTGTATTCGCTCAAGGAGGCGTTCAGCCCCGCGCACGGCATTCCGTTGACCGAAAGCTCGATTCTCGGCGTGATTTCGCTGCTGTTCTGGGCGATCGTCCTGGTGGTCGGCGTCAAGTACCTGCTGTTCGTGATGCGGGCGGACAACAACGGCGAAGGCGGCGTGCTCGCGCTGATGGCGCTGTCGCTGCGGCCGCTCGACTCGAAAACCCGCGTCGCGGGTGCGCTGATGGCGCTCGGGATATTCGGCGCATGCATGTTCTACGGGGACGCGGTGATCACGCCGGCGATCTCGGTGATGTCGGCCGTCGAAGGTCTCGAGATCGCGACGCCGCACCTGTCGCACCTCGTGCTGCCGATCACGATCGTGATCCTGATCGCGCTGTTCTGGATCCAGCGTCACGGCACCGCGTTGGTCGGCAAGCTGTTCGGTCCGATCATGGTGCTGTGGTTCGTCGTGATCGCCGCGCTCGGCGTGTACCACATCATGCGCGTGCCGGGCATCATCGCGGCAATCAATCCGTACTACGCAGCGTCGTTCATGGCCGACCATCTGCTGCAGGCCTACGTCGTGCTCGGCTCGGTCGTGCTGGTGCTGACCGGCGCGGAAGCGCTCTACGCGGACATGGGGCACTTCGGCGCGAAGCCGATTCGCCTCGCTGCATACGGGCTCGTGATGCCGTCGCTCGTGCTGAACTACTTCGGCCAGGGCGCGCTGCTGATCCAGAACCCGAAGGCGATCGAGAACCCGTTCTTCCTGCTCGCGCCCGAATGGGGGCTGCTGCCGCTCGTCGTGCTGTCGACGGTTGCGACCGTGATCGCGTCGCAGGCCGTGATCTCGGGTGCCTATTCGCTGACGTCGCAGGCGATCCAGCTCGGCTACGTGCCGCGCATGAAGGTGCTGCATACGTCGGAACTCGCGATCGGCCAGATCTACGTGCCGGTCGTGAACTGGCTGCTGCTGTTCGTGATCCTCTGCATCGTGGTCGGCTTCAAGAGCTCCGAGAACCTCGCGGCCGCGTACGGCATCGCGGTGACGGCGACGATGGTGATCACGACGGTGCTCGCATGCGTCGTGATGGTGAAGGTGTGGAACTGGAACCGGATACTGGTCGGCGCGATCATCGCGGTGTTCCTCGCGATCGACCTCGGCTTTTTCGGCGCGAACCTGCTGAAGGTCGCGCAGGGCGGCTGGCTGCCGCTCGGCATCGGCGGGCTGCTGTTCTTCCTGCTGATGACCTGGTACAAGGGGCGCCACATCGTCAAGGAGCGCACGGCCGCCGACGGCATTCCGCTCGAGCCGTTCCTGCAGGGGCTGCTCGCGCATCCGCCGCATCGCGTGTCGGGCACCGCGATCTACCTGACCGGCAACGACAAGCTCGTGCCCGTCAGCCTGCTGCACAACCTCAAGCACAACAAGGTGCTGCACGAGCGAACCATTTTCCTGACGTTCGTCACGCGCGACTTTCCTTACGTGCGCGACGACAAGCGCCTGAGTTCGCGCGATGCGGGCGGCGGGCTGTACATCGTCAAGGCCGAGTACGGTTTCAACGAGACGCCGGACGTGAAGGCCGTACTCGAGGAATTCGGCCGCGCGCACGACATGACGTTCGAGCTGATGGATACGTCGTTCTTCCTCGCGCGCGAAACGGTCGTGCCGACGCATCTGCCCGGGATGTCGATCTGGCGCGAGCGCGTATTCGCGTGGATGCATCAGAACGCGGCGAAGCCGACCGACTTCTTCTCGATTCCGGCGAACCGCGTCGTCGAGCTCGGCACGAAGATCGAGATCTGACGGGGCGCGAGCGGGCCGCGTATGCGGCCCATGCCGAATCAGGCCGCGCGCCTCTCCGAAGCAATGAAAAACCCGCCTTTCGGCGGGTTTTTTTGTGCGTCGAGGCTTTCGACTGCTCAGCGCTTCAGCTTCGCGAATGCCGCGGCCATCGCGCCGGCCGGTTCCGGCTCGCGCGCACGCTGCGGACGGGCGGCGCCGCGCCCGGCGTTGCCGCGATCCTGGCCGCCGCGCGACGACATGCCGGGTGCTGCCGCGTCGTCGTCGAGGCGCATCGTCAGCGCAATGCGCTGGCGCTTCACGTCGACGTCGATCACCTTCACCTTGACGACCTGGCCGGCCTTCACGACTTCGTGAGGATCCTTGATGAACTTCGTCGACATCGCGGACACGTGGACGAGGCCGTCCTGGTGCACGCCGATATCCACGAACGCGCCGAATGCGGCCACGTTCGTCACGACACCTTCGAGCGTCATGCCCGGCACGAGATCCGAGACCTTCTCGACGCCTTCGCGGAACGTGGCCGTCTTGAATTCCGGGCGTGGATCGCGGCCCGGCTTCTCCAGTTCGGCCAGGATGTCGCGCACGGTCGGCAGACCGAAACGTTCGTCGACGAATTCCGTCGGCGACAGGCCCGACAGCGCTTCGCGGTTGCCGAGCACGTCGTCGATGCGCTTGTTGATCTTCGCGAGCATCCGTTCGACGACCGGATACGCTTCCGGGTGCACCGACGAGCGGTCGAGCGGATTCTCGCCGCCGTTGATGCGCAGGAAGCCGGCGGCCTGTTCGAAGGTCTTGTCGCCGAGGCGCGGCACCTTGCGCAGGTGCTCGCGCGACGGGAACGGGCCGTTCGCGTCGCGATAGTCGACGATGTTGCGCGCGAGCGTCGCGTTCAGGCCCGACACACGGGCGAGCAGCGGGGCCGACGCCGTGTTCGCGTCGACGCCGACCGCGTTCACGCAGTCCTCGACGACCGCATCGAGCGAGCGGGCGAGTTCACGCTGGTTCACGTCGTGCTGGTACTGGCCGACGCCGATCGCCTTCGGCTCGATCTTCACGAGCTCGGCGAGCGGGTCCTGCAGGCGGCGCGCGATCGACACCGCGCCGCGCAGCGACACGTCCATTTCGGGGAATTCCTTCGCGGCGAGCTCGGACGCCGAGTAGACCGACGCGCCGGCTTCCGACACGACGATCTTCTGCAGGCGCAGCTCCGGGTGCTTCGCGATCAGTTCGCTCGCGAGCTTGTCGGTTTCACGCGACGCGGTGCCGTTGCCGATGCTGATCAGTTCGGCTTGAGTTTGCGCGGCGATGCGCGCGAGTTTCGCGAGCGAGCCGTCCCAGTCGCGGCGCGGTTCGTGCGGGTAGATCGTGTCGGTCGCGAGCACCTTGCCGGTGCGGTCGACGACCGCGACCTTCACGCCGGTGCGCAGGCCGGGGTCGAGACCGATCACGGCCTTCGGGCCGGCCGGTGCGGCCAGCAGCAGGTCGTTCAGGTTGCGCGCGAACACGCGGATCGCTTCGGTTTCGGCCGTTTCGCGCAGTTGCGTGAGCAGTTCGTTTTCGATATGCGGCTGCACCTTCACGCGCCAGCACCAGCGGCAGACGTCGGACAGCCATTTGTCGGCCGGGCGATTCTGGTTCGCGATGCCGAAATGGCGCGCGATCATCGCCTCGCCGGGATGCGGCACCTGCGCGTCGAGTTCTTCGCCGAGGCCGAGCTTGACCGTCAGCACGCCCGCGTTGCGGCCGCGGAACAGCGCGAGTGCGCGGTGCGACGGCACGGTCTTGATCGTTTCCGCGTAGTCGTAATAGTCGCGGAATTTCTCGCCTTCCTCGCTTTCCTTGCCCTCGACCACGGCCGACGACACGACGCCCTGGTTGTGCAGGTAGTCGCGCAGCTTGCCGAGCAGCTCCGCCGTCTCGCCGAACTGTTCGGACAGGATGTCGCGCGCGCCGTCGAGCGCGGCCTTCACGTCGGCGACGCCCTTGTCGGCGTCGACGTACGCAGCCGCCTCGGTCTGCGGGTCGAGCAGCGGATTCGCGAGCAGCGCCTGCGCGAGCGGCTCGAGGCCGGCCTCGCGGGCGATCTGCGCACGCGTGCGGCGCTTCGGCTTGTACGGCAGATAAAGATCCTCGAGCACCTGCTTGCTGTCGGCCGCGTCGATCGCGGCACGCAGTTCGTCGGTCAGCTTGCCCTGTTCGTCGATGCTCGACAGGATCGCGGCGCGGCGATCCTCGAGCTCGCGCAGGTACAGGAGGCGTTCCTCGAGCTGGCGCAACTGCGTGTCGTCCAGGTTGCCGGTCACTTCCTTGCGGTACCGGGCAATGAACGGAACGGTCGAGCCTTCGTCGAGGAGTTGCACGGCCGCCGCGACCTGGCGCGGCTGGACGGACAGTTCGGTGGCGATGCGCTGTACGATCTTGAGTGCTACGGTTTCCGTCATGTCGTGGATGGTCTGTCTGCCTGCTGAAATCGCGGCGCGGGCCGGCAAGCCCGGCGCGGCGGGCTGCCCGGCGGGCCCGGCGGGCCAGAGGCCGCGGGTGAATGAAGCGGGGCATTTTGCCATAAATGGCGGAGCGTCCAGCCGGGGGTGATAGAATTTGACACATGTCCCGCAGCTTTCCTACGACGTTGCCAACTTCCCGCATTTCTCTCGTCGCGCTCGGCGCAGCGCTCGCCGCCGCTTTGTCTGCCGGGCCTTCCGGCGCATTCGCGCAGGCTTCGGGCGCCAGCGCGCCGGACGCCGCTGCGTCCGCGCCCGTTGCGGCCTCGGCCACCCCGGATTTCGACGCCCGTCAAAAAGTGCTCAATCAACGCTCCGCGGAAAACGATTATCGTTATGCAGTGGCGGAGCACGATTGTTACAGCACGTTCTTCGTCAACCACTGTCTCGGCAAGGCGCGCGACCAGATGCGCGAGGAGCGGGCGAGCATTCGCCAGGAGCAGCTCGCGCTCAACGACGAGCAGCGCGCGGTGCGGGCGCAGCAGCGCGACCAGCAGCAGGCGCTGAAGCAGGCCCAGAATGCGGCGGAAGCGCCGCAGCGGGCGGCGAACGACGCGGCCAACGCGGCTGCATTCCGCGACAAGCAGGAGCAGAATGCATTGAAGCAGGCGCAGCGCGGTGCGGAAGGCCCGCAGCGCGCGGCGAGCAAGCAGGCATACGACCAGAAGCAGGCGGATTTCCAGCGCAAGCTCGACCAGGCGCACCAGCAGGCGGCGCAGAAGGCGCAGGAGCGGGCGGACAACGCCACGCGCTACGAGCAGAAGCAGAAGGAAGCCGCGCAGCACAAGGCCGATGTCGAGCGGCGTCAGCAGGAAGCGGCCGAGAAGGCCAAGCAGCAACAGCAGGGGCAGTAACGTGTTGAATTGATCGGGATCAGTCTCGGGCGCGTCGGCACGCCAGCCGTCGCGCTGCTTCGATGAGGAGGCAGGTATGCAAAACCGTCACACGGAACAGCAGCAGGAATTGCACAACCGTTTGGCTGCATTGCAGGAGCAGCACCAGCAGCTCGCTCGGGAGATCGAGCTGAAAGAAGGGCACTCCGACATCGACGACATCACGCTGCACCGGCTGAAGAAGGAAAAGCTGGCGGCCAAGGACAAAATCATTTTGCTGCAATCGCAGCTCGAACCGGATAAGCGCGCCTGAGCGCGGCCTGGCAAGCGCCGGCGCCGCTCGGGCGCTGGACACAGGAACGCTTGCCTTGAATTCACCGCTTGAAGCCACCCCCGACGCCCGGCGTGATACGACGCCCGCCGGGCGCGTTCGTGCGCCCGACGGCACTTTCGAGCTGAGCCGCAAGCGCGTCGACGAACTCGACACGATCTTCGGCGAAGGCGGGTTGCTGGCGCGCGTGCTCGACGGCTATCGGCCGCGTACGTCGCAGATCGAGATGGCGCGCGCGGTCGCGTCGGCGATGGAAGCGTCCGCACGCCGGATGCCCGAGCCCGAGATCTTCGAAACCCGCAAGCGTCCGGCGCGCCGCCTCGGCGACGGCGACAAGGCGGCCGGCCCGGCCGCGGACGACGCGGCGGCAGCCGAATCCGACAACGACGCAGGCGACAACACGCTGATCGTCGAGGCCGGCACGGGTACCGGCAAGACCTACGCGTATCTCGTGCCTGCAATGTTGTGGGGCGGCAAGGTGATCGTGTCGACCGGCACGAAGCACCTGCAGGACCAGCTGTTCCAGCGCGACATCCCGACCGTGCGCAACGCGCTCGCGGTGCCGGTGACGGTCGCGATGCTCAAGGGACGCTCGAACTACCTGTGCCATTACTACCTGCAACGCACGGCCGACAACGGCCGGCTGCCGTCGCGGCAGGATACCGCGTATCTGCAGGAAATCGTCCGCTTCGCGAAACTCACGAAGAGCGGCGACAAGGCCGAACTCGCGAGCGTGCCGGAAACGGCGCCCGTGTGGTCGATGGTCACGTCGACGCGCGACAACTGCCTCGGCCAGGAATGCCCGCACTACAAGGAATGCTTCGTGATGCAGGCGCGGCGCGAGGCCCAGCAGGCAGACGTCGTCGTGGTCAACCATCACCTGTTCTTCGCGGACATCATGCTGCGCGACACGGGGATGGCCGAACTGCTGCCGAACGCGAACACGATCATCTTCGACGAAGCGCACCAGTTGCCGGAGACGGCGACGCTATTCTTCGGCGAGACGCTGTCGACGACGCAGATCCTCGAGCTCGCGCGCGACACGGTGGCCGAAGGCCTGAGCCATGCGCGCGACGCGGTCGAGTGGGTGAAGCTCGGCGGTGATCTCGAGCGCGCGGCGCGCGACTTGCGTCTCGCGTTCGCGAACGACCAGATCGTGCGCATGTCGCTCGCCCAGCTCGGCGACGATCACCCGATGTTCGGTGCGCTCGACGCGCTCGACGTGGCGCTCGATGCGCTCGCATCGGCGCTCGCGAGCCAGGCCGAGCGCGCGGAATCGCTCGGCGCATGCCTGCGGCGCGCCCGCGAGCTCCAGGACCTGCTGGCGGGCTGGGTCGCGCCCGGCGCGGCGGAAGCGGCTGCGAAGGCCGACGCGGCGGCGGCCGGCGACAAGGCGGCGTCCGACGGCGATCCGAACGAGAAGGTGCGATGGGTCGAGGTGTTTGCGCATACCGTCCAGCTCCATGAAACGCCGCTGTCGGTCGCGCCGATTTTCGCGAAGCAGCGTGCGGGCGTGCCGCGTGCATGGGTGTTCACGTCGGCGACGTTGTCGGTGCGCGGCGATTTCACGCACTACGCGGCGCAGATGGGCCTCAGCTCGCGTCGTTCGATGACGCTCGCCAGCCCGTTCGATTACCAGTCGCAGGGGCTGCTGTACGTGCCGCGCAACCTGCCGCAGCCGTCCTCGCCGGCCTTTACCGACGCCGTCTTCGATGCCGCGCTGCCGGCGATCGAGGCATCCGGCGGCGGCGTGTTCATGCTGTGCACGACGCTGCGCGCGGTCGACCGGATCGCGTCGAAGCTGCGCGACGTGATCGAATCGCGCGGCTGGAACACGCCGCTGCTCGTGCAGGGCGACGCAAGCCGCACCGAGCTGCTCGACCGCTTCCGCGCGTACGGCAATGCGATCCTGGTCGGCAGCCAGAGTTTCTGGGAAGGCGTCGATGTGCGCGGCGATGCATTGTCGCTGGTCGTGATCGACAAGCTGCCGTTCGCGCCGCCGGACGATCCGGTGCTGGCCGCGCGGCTCGATGCGTTGACGAAGAAGGGGCTGAGCCCGTTCGCCGTGCATCAGCTGCCGCAGGCCGTGATCACGCTGAAGCAGGGCGCGGGCCGGTTGATTCGTGCGGAGACGGATCGCGGCGTGCTGATGATCTGCGACACGCGGCTCGTCGACAAGCCTTACGGGCGCCGGATCTGGCAAAGCCTGCCGCCGTTCAAGCGCACGCGCGAGATCGCGGTCGTGCAGGATTTCTTCGACGAGCACCGCGCGGACAAGGGCGCGTGACCGCACGCGCGGCGCTTGCCGCGTAACGCCGTGGCGCCGCCCGAATGCGGCGCCAATGAAAAAACCCGGCTCGATGGCCGGGTTTTTTGTGTGCGCAACGATGTTACATCGCGCCGTGCTTCAGAACTGCCACCACGACTTCTTCGCGCCGGGGCGCGAATGGCCCGTCACGTACGGGCTGTCGGGGAACGTGCCCGCGAGCACGCGCTTGGTGTCCTCGGCGAGTTCCGGCTGGTTCAGCTTGCCGTACGACAGGATCATGATGTGCAGCGCATCCTCGATCGCCGGCGCGCCCTTGTAGTCCTTGATCGCAAGCTGGGCGCGGTTGATCGCCGCGACATACGCGCCGCGGCGATAGTAGTAGTCGGCCGCATGCACTTCGTGCGACGCGAGCGCGTTGACGATGTAGCGCATCCGCGCGGCCGCATCGGGCGCGTACTTGCTCTTCGGGAAGCGATCGACGACGACCTTGAACGCATCGTACGATTCGCGCAGCGCCTGCGGATCGCGTTCGCTCATGTCCTGGCCGGAGAAGCGCCCGAACAGGCCGAGATCGTCGTTGAAGTGGATCATCCCCTTCAGGTAGTACGCGTACGGGATATCCGGATGATCGGGGTGGAGCTGGATGAAGCGGTCGACGGCCTGGTCGGCGGCTGCCGCTTCGTTGTCCTTCCAGTTGCAGTATGCAACGTTGATCTGTGCCTGTTGCGCGAAATGGCCGAACGGATCGCGGCCTTGCAGCGATTCGAAATATTTCGCGCACTTGCCCCAGTCGCCGCCGGACAGTGCGTCCTGGGCCTCTGAGTATAATTTGTTGTTCGACCAGGTAGCCGTCTCGTCCTGCTTCTGCGGCAAGCCGTGGCAGCCGGCGATGAGGGCCACGGCCGCTACCGCCGCAGCCCGGGCGGCGACGGTTCTGGCCGTACGTTTGGTCGAATTCATCATGCTCGCATGTCCTAGCTTCAAGTCTCGGTGACCCAGTCTAAATGACCCGTTCAAGTTCGCAGAATGCCCAGCCGGGCACACCAAATCGCGAAGATTATAGCCCAAGCGATCGGCCCGCCGACGCTGCGTCGGGGGATTCCCTCGACGACGATCTGGCCGGCGACGTGTTGCACCCCCCCGTTGTGCCGTCCGTGGCGGCCGATGAGGCGCCGCGCATCGTCGAAGTGCCGCTGTCGCTCGCCGGCGAACGTCTCGACAAGGCGCTCGCCCAACTGTTCCCCGAATTCTCGCGCAGCCGCCTGCAGAGCTGGATCGAGGCGCAGCGCGTGCTCGTCGACGGCGCGCCGGCGAAGATCCGCCAGCCCGTGCCGCTCGGCGCAAAGATCGAGCTCGTGCCCGATCTGCTGCCCGAGCAGCTCGCGTTCACGCCGGAGCCCGTGCCGCTCGACGTGATCTATGAGGACGACGCGCTCGTCGTCATCAACAAGCCGGCCGGTCTCGTCGTGCATCCGGCCGCCGGCAACTGGAGCGGCACGATCCTCAACGGTCTGCTGCATCGCTACGGCGACGCGGCGGCCGGCCTGCCGCGCGCGGGGATCGTCCACCGGCTCGACAAGGAAACGTCCGGCCTGATGGTGGTCGCCCGCACGCTGGCCGCGCAGACGGACCTCGTGCGCCAGTTGCAGGCCCGCACGGTGAAGCGCCGCTATTTCGCGCTCGTGTGGGGCACGATGCCCGAGGAGGGCACGATCGACGCGCCGATCGGCCGCGACCCGCGCGAGCGCACGCGCATGGCCGTGGTCACCGGCGCGTCGGGCAAGCCCGCGCGTACGCATTTCCGTACGGTTGACACATGCCTGTGGCAACGTCAGCCGGTTTCGGCGATTCAGTGCGATCTCGAAACCGGCCGCACGCATCAGATCCGCGTGCACTGCGCGCACGCCGGGCATCCGCTGCTCGGCGATCCGGTCTACGGGCGGGCGCGCGGCAAGCGTTCGGTCGCGCCGCTGCCGGACGGGTTCGCACGACAGGCGCTGCATGCGTGGCGGCTCGGCCTCGTGCATCCGGTCACGGGCAAGGCGATGCAGTGGCGCTGCCCGCTGCCGGACGACATGAACGCACTGGTCGCGGCGCTCGGCTTCGGGCAGGGCGACGAGGAGTTCGACGACGACGGTGTCTACGACGATGACGATTTCGGCGGCGAGTATCACGACGACGAGCCGTACCCGGACGATGAGGAGGAGTGAGTGCCGATGACGAACCTGGCGCCGTTGACGTGGCAGGACTGCGTACGGCCCGACTGGCGGGTGTCGCCGCGCGTGCGCGCGCTGATCACGACGCGCGACGGCGGTGTGAGCGAAGGCCCGTACGGGCGCTGGCAGGATGGCGCCGCGCTGCCGGGCGGGATGAATCTCGGCCTGCATACCGGTGACGATCCCGACCATGTCGCCGTCAATCGTGCACGCGTGCTCGCCCTCGCTGGCCAGTCGAGCGCCGCATGGCTCGAGCAGGTTCACGGCGCGCGGATCGTCCGGGCGGACGAGGTGATCGCCGCGGCGCCTGCCGCCACGGCGCCGGTGCAGGCCGACGCGAGCGTCACGGATCAGGCCGGCGCCGTCTGCGTGGTGATGGTGGCCGATTGCCTGCCCGTGCTGCTGTGCGACGCGCAGGGCCGCGCGGTCGGCGCCGCGCATGCGGGCTGGCGCGGGCTCGCGGCCGGCATCGTCGAGCAGACGGCCGCGCGCGTCGCGGCGCTCGCGGGCGGCGCGACGGATACGCTGCATGCGTATCTCGGGCCGGCGATCGGCCCGCAGGCGTTCGAGGTGGGCGCCGACGTGCGCGACGCGTTTCTCGACACGGCTCCGCAGTCGGAGCATGATGAAACCCGTCATGCGTTCGTCGCGATCGACGGCGCGCCCGGCAAGTTTCTTGCCGATCTGTACGCGCTCGCGCGGCTGCGACTCGCGCGTGCGGGCGTGGTGCACGTGAGCGGCGGGACGGCCTGCACGGTCGCCGAACGCGCACGCTTCTATTCGTATCGGCGCGACCGCGTGACGGGCCGCATGGCCGCGGCAATCTGGCTGGCCGATTGATCGCATGCGCATGCGCGCCGGCTTTGTTGCGCCGCGAAATCGGGTTATCTCGATATTGGCGCGGCAATGCGGCGGTGCATGCGCGACTGAATGAAAAATCCCGAGGTCAAGTCAAGCAAAATGTTTTATGTTTCACCGAAACCCTTGTCCCGTCTGTCGTGCGCGGATTATCTCCGTGCGGAAATGTTCAGTGGTTTGACCGGACGCTTCACATGGGGAAAACGATAATGATAAAAATACCGCACTGCGGCAGAATCTGGAGACGCCTCTCCAGAGCATGACGGCCCGGCTCGCAGCCGGCGCGCCGCGCGCGAGCAGGATTTCACGATTGACGCTCACGAATCACCGGTAAGGCAGGTAATGACAGCATCGAAAAATTCGTCGACGTCCGCTCATGCGGGCACTTCCGCGGGCAGTACCGGTTTCGATCCGGCCGCCCAGCCGATGCAGCAGATGTTCGAGTCGTGGTTGAACGCGTGGCGCGGTTTTGCCGACCCGGCGCGCGCCGCGACGGCATCGGCCTCCGTCAACCCGTTCGCGACATTCCAGTTCCCGACGTCGTTTCCGTTCCAGATGCCGTCGATGCCCGACCTCGGCGCGATGGCGTCGCCGTTCGCGGGGCTGAAGCTGCCGGTCGCCGCGATTCCGCCGGAACGGCTCCAGGCATTGCAGGCCGACTACGCGCGCGACTGCATGACGCTGATGCAGCAGGCGGCCGCCGCGAAGCTCGAGTCGCCGGAGTTGAAAGACCGCCGCTTCAGCGGCGACGCGTGGAAGTCATCGCCCGCGCATGCCTTCGCGGCCGCCTGGTATCTGCTCAACGCGCGCTATCTGCAGGAGCTGGCCGACGCGCTTCAGACCGATCCGAAGACGCGCGAGCGCATCCGTTTCACGGTCCAGCAATGGACGGCCGCCGCCGCGCCGAGCAATTTCCTCGCACTCAATCCCGACGCACAGAAATCGATTCTCGAAACGCAGGGCGAAAGCCTGCGGCAGGGGATGATGAACCTGCTCGGCGACCTGCAGCGCGGCAAGATTTCGCAGACCGACGAATCGCAGTTCGTGGTCGGCAAGAACCTCGGGTGTACCGAAGGCGCGGTCGTGTACGAGAACGACCTGATGCAGCTGATCCAGTACACGCCGAAGACGGACAAGGTGTTCGAGCGGCCGCTGCTGATCGTCCCGCCGTGCATCAACAAGTTCTACATCCTCGACCTGCAACCCGAGAATTCGCTCGTCGCGCACGCGCTGTCGAACGGCCATCAGGTGTTCCTCGTGTCGTGGCGCAACGCGGACGCATCGGTCGCGCACAAGACGTGGGACGACTACATGAACGAAGGGCTGCTCGCGGCGATCGACGCCGTGCAGCAGGTCAGCGGCCGCGAGCAGATCAACACGCTCGGCTTCTGCGTCGGCGGCACGATGCTCGCGACCGCGCTCGCGGTGCTCGCCGCGCGCGGCGAGCACCCGGCCGCGTCGATGACGCTGCTCACCGCGATGCTCGACTTCACCGACACGGGCATCCTCGACGTGTTCGTCGACGAGGCGCACGTGCAGATGCGCGAGCAGACCATCGGCGGCAAGAACGGTACGCAACCGGGGCTGATGCGCGGCGTCGAGTTCGCGAACACGTTCTCGTTCCTGCGGCCGAACGATCTCGTGTGGAACTACGTCGTCGACAACTACCTGAAGGGCCGTACGCCCGCGCCGTTCGACCTGCTGTACTGGAACAGCGATTCGACGAGCCTGCCGGGCCCGATGTACGCGTGGTACCTGCGCCATACCTATCTCGAAAACAAGCTGCGCGAGCCGGGTGCGCTGACCGTGTGTGGCGAGTCGGTCGACCTGTCGCTGGTCGACGTGCCGACCTTCATCTACGGTTCGCGCGAGGATCACATCGTGCCGTGGCAGACGGCCTACGCATCGACGTCGATCCTGTCGGGCCCGCTGAAGTTCGTGCTCGGCGCGTCGGGACACATCGCGGGCGTGATCAATCCGCCGGCGAAGAAAAAGCGCAGCTACTGGGTCAACGACGAGCTGCCCGAATCCGCGGACGACTGGTTCGCCGCGGCGACCGAGCAGCCGGGAAGCTGGTGGACTACGTGGGTCGAGTGGCTCGACGCGTACGGCGGCCGCAAGGTCGCGCCGCCGGCCCAGCCGGGTTCCGCGCAATTCCCGGTGATCGAGCCGGCGCCCGGGCGCTACGTGTTGCAGCGCGATTGACGAAAACCGGACAGCGGCGCACGCTGTCCGGCGCACCGCAGTTTTTTTAACAGGGTCGGTAACGATGCGCCGTGTCGTGCGGGCCTGGAGGACAGGGAAATGACGGATGTAGTGATCGTATCGGCCGCACGGACCGCGGTCGGCAAATTCGGCGGCTCGCTGGCGAAGATCGCGGCGCCCGAACTGGGCGCGACGGTGATCCGCGCGGTGCTGGAGCGTGCGGGCGTGAAGCCCGAGCAGGTCAGCGAAGTGATCATGGGCCAGGTGCTGACGGCCGGCTCGGGGCAGAATCCGGCGCGGCAGTCGCTGATCAAGGCGGGGCTGCCGAGCGCGGTGCCGGGGATGACGATCAACAAGGTGTGCGGCTCGGGCCTGAAGGCCGTGATGCTGGCGGCGAACGCGATCGTCGCGGGCGACG
>NZ_PREY01000003.1:0-358657 GCF_002959955.1 Burkholderia sp. BE12
CCCGTGTACCGGCCGTCCGGCCCGAACCGCGTTCCCGGCGGCCCGCCCTACGCGGATCGCCCCGGCTTCGCGCCGCCGGCGGCACGCCACGACCGTCGCCCGCCGCCACCCCGGCCGCACGGCTATATATGGACGGACGGCTACTGGCGCTGGCAGCGCGGCCGCTATATATGGGTGTCCGGCCGCTGGGTCGCACGGCGCCCCGGGCGCCGCTGGGTGCCCGGCTACTGGCGTCGCCAGGGGCCGGTGTGGGTCTACGTCGACGGTTCGTGGCGGTGAGCAGCGGCTCGGCTCCGGCCGATTTAGGTCCGGAGCCGAGCCGCACGAGAGAACCGGCGCCACCCGCGGCCGCTCGCACATCCCTCCACGTATCGTCAGACAAGGAAAACGCTACATGTCATCGTCCCGCTCCCCCGTTCGCGCCGTTGCCGCATTCGTTTTGCTGGCCACATCGACGGCTGCGCTGGCCGCCGGCCCGGCCGCACGCGACCTGGCCGCCGAGGAAGCCAACCGCCAGCTCGTGCTGACGTTCTACGACCGCTTCTTCAACCGGCATGAAGCAGTCGAGGCCGCCGCCGTCGTCGCGGACGACTACAAACAGCACAACCCGCACGTGCCGGACGGCAAGAAGCCGTTCGTGTCGTACTTCGTCGGCGCGTTCCAGAAGAACCCGGCATCGCGCGCGCATCGTCCGCAGCGCGGCCGACGGCGATCTCGTCTATCTGCACGTGCATGCGATCGAGCGTTCGGGCGATCGCGGCGAAGCGGTGGTCGACATCTTCGGCGTGAAGGACGGCAAGATCGTCGAACACTGGGACGTGATTCAGCCGGTACCCGAAACGTCCGCGAACCGGAATACGATGTTCTGATGCGCGCGGCCGGCGCGCGGCACGTTCGCGCAAGCCCGCGTGATCGAAACGTGCTTGCGCGGCGAAGCCGTGTACGCCGCGCCCGGCTGCGCCGTCCGACGCGCGAACCGGGCCGCCGTCACGCGACGTCGAGCGCCAGCACCTGCTCGGTGGTCAGCACGTCGCCGAACGTGTCCGACAGTGCGGCCAGCGTCGCACGATGGAGGTCGCGGTGCGGCACCGTGCCGCCGTCCGCGACGTCGAGGTCGCGCGTCGCACAGGCATCGTCGACGACGATCACCGCATAGCCGAGCGGCACCGCATCGCGTGCCGCGCCGGCCACGCACGCATGCGTCATCAGGCCGGTGACGATCAGCGTGTCGATACCGGCGGCCTTCAGCCGCGCATCGAGGTCCGTCGTCGGGAATACGCTCACCGACGTTTTCTTCACGACCGCGTGAGCGGGCGCCGGCTGCAGGTCCGCATGAAAGCGGAAGCCGTCGCTGCCGTCGGCAAAGATCGGGCTGTCGGCCGTACCGACGTGCTGGACGTGGAACACCGGAATGCCCGCGCGGTCGGCGAACGCGATCACGCGTTGCGCATTGCCCAGCGCACGCGGCCCGTCCGGAATCGGCAGGCGGCCACTGAAGTATTCGTTCTGGAAATCGATCACCAGCAGCGCGGTGCAGGCGGCGGCGATGGACGTCGGCGCGCTCGCGCCGGCCAGGGTACGGATGGTCGGATGTTGCATGGCATGCCCTCTCGGTTGGCACATTGGCGGAACGGCGCGCCGGGCCTTCCGGCGCCGCCGGACGCGGCCCGAAACCTCCCCGGGCCGCGACGCGCCAGTGTCGGGCCGCACGGCGTGACGCGACAGCGGCGCGCGGGACAACGTCCGACAGGATCGGGCCAACGTGCATGCGCGCCGCCTACGACGGCACGGCCATTCGCGCGCCCGGCCGCGTGCGGCCGTACGCGACCATCATCGCGAAGCTGAGCAGGAAACCCGCGCCGCCGATCAGCAGCAGCCCGATTTCGCCGAATACGGGCAGCAGGTTCGTCAGCGCGCCCGTCACGACCCACGCGAGCGCCATCACCGAGCCCGCGACGCCGAGCGCCCAACCCTGCCGATCGTCGCCGACGGCATCGGAAAACGCCGTATACATCGTCGTGTACGCAACCATGTCGAAACAGCCGACGACCATCGCGAGCGCCCACAGCACCGGTTCGTGCGGAAACAGTGCGGACAGGATCTGGCCAAGGCCGGCCACGAGCAGGCCCGTCTTCGCGATCTCGATCACGCGCCACACGCGCAGCATCAACCGCACGACGCACAACAAGCCGAACACGAAGCAGATGCCGATCACGCCGCTGAACAGCCCGAGCCGCGCGCTCGTATAGCCGAATTTCGCCTGCAACAGCAACATGATGGTCTGCAGGTAGAGCCCGTAGCCGACCTGCATCAGGAAGAACACCACCGACAGGAACGCGACGTCGCGCTGGCGCGCGTCCTCGCCGATGATCCGCAGCGGCAGCAGCGGATCGATGCGCGTATCGTTGCGCGGCGCGACGCAATCCCGATACGACGCCCAGGTCCAGCACGCGCAGATCAGCGACAGCACGGCGACCAGCGCGAACGGCGTGCCGTAATCGAACAGCGGCGAGATCGTGCGGTCGGACGTGACGCCGCCGAGCACCGGGCCAACGATCACGCCCGCACTGAACGCGAGCGACATGATGCTCATGTTGTGCGCCTTCGTGTCGGGCGTGCTGAGATCGGTGATGGCCGCCTGCGCGATGCCCTGGCAGCCGGCCATCAGGCCGGTGAGCCCGCGGCCGGCCAGCAGCAGCGCGACGCTGGCATGCCACGCACCGGCCGCCATCATCGCGTAGCCGAGCGCGAGGCCCAGCACGCACAGCAGCAGGATCCGACGGCGGCCGTAGCGATCGGACAGCTCACCCATCAGCGACGAGCCGAAGAACATGCACAGCGGATAGATCCCGTAGCCGAGACCGAGACAGAAATTGCGCGCGTGCGCGCCGGCGTCGGCCGGCAGGATGCCCGCGTGCGGATCGCCGAAGATGGCGGACATCATCGGATAAACGAGCCCGAACCCCGTCGCGTCGAGCGCGATGGCGAGCAGGCAGGGGCCGAGCAGTTTGTAGTCGAGCCGGGACATGGCGACCTTCCGGACAGAGTGGACGATCGCCCAAGCGTCATGACCGGGCGGCGGCCGCGGTAGGCCGCCGGCCGCGATGCTGAGTATCGGCTCGCGCGATACCCCGCATGCGGCGCGCGCCGACGGATCGCCGTCCCGGCCGTGCGGCCGCTATTTGACGCTCAGCGGCTCGCCCTGAAACTGCCGGCGCGCGACCACGCACGGCGCACCGTCGTGCATGAACACGCTGGCGAGCAGCCCGAACGACGCCGCGAACAGCACGTACCACGCGGGCGCGACGGGCGACCCGCTCACACGCGTCAGCCACGTGACGATGAACGGCGCGAAGCCGCCGAATACCATCACCGCGACGTTGTACGCCAGCGCGATGCCGGTCGAGCGCGAACGGGTCGCGAACTGCTCGGCCAGCGTGGTCGGTGCAGGGCCGTAACAGATGCCGATGATCGCGCAGATCACGAGTTGCATCACCAGCAGGCGTCCGATGCCCGGCGCCGCGGCCAGCCACGAGAACAGCGGATACGTGACCGTCAGCAGCGCGAACGTACCCGCGATCAGGACAGGCCGCCGGCCGACACGATCGGAAACGATCGCCGCAACCGGAATCGTCACCGTCAGCAGCACGACCGCCACCATCTGCACCTTGAACACCTGGTCGAGCGGCAGCCCGAAGGTCTTGTGCACGAACGTCGGCATGTTCACGAGCATCACGTAGAACACGGCCGTACCGGTGATCGTCTGCCCCATCGACACCAGTACGCCGCGCAGGTTGTCGCGTAGCACGCGCGACACGCTCGCCGGCGGCTCGAGCGTCGACTTGCCCGCATCGAGAAATGCTTCCGTCTCCTCCATGTGCCGGCGGATCCAGAGCCCGACCGGCCCGATCAGCAGGCCGAGCGCGAACGGCACGCGCCAGCCCCAGCTGTGCAGCGCTGCCTCCGACAGCGACTGCGTGGCCCACGCGCCCAGCGCGGCGCCCGAGAACACCGCGAGGCACTGGCCGATCAGCTGCCACGATCCGTACAGCCCGCGCCGGTGCGCGGGTGCGCTTTCGACGAGAAACGCAGTCGCGCTTGCATATTCGCCGCCGGTGGCGAAACCCTGCAGCAGCCGCGCGACGACGATCACGACCGGCGCCGCCGGGCCGATCGCCGCGTACGATGGCGCGAACGTGATCAGCGCGATCGACAGCGTCATCAGCAGGATGATGAGCTGCATCGCGGCCTTGCGGCCCTTGCGGTCCGCATAGAGCCCGAGCAGGATGCCGCCTACCGGACGCATGAAGAAGCCGACGCCGAACGTCGCGAGCGACATCAGCAGCGACGCGTACTGGCTCTCGGCGGGAAAGAACACCCGCGCGATGATGCCGGAGAAGAACCCGTAAACGATGAAGTCGTACCACTCGAGGGTATTGCCGACGACGGCGGCAATCACCTGCCGCTGTCGCGAATTCCGACGTGAGTCGCGCATGCTTGTCTCCCGCAGTTTCGTGGTGCCGCGCCGCATGCGTGCGCCCTCGGTGACGGGTATGGGCGGCCCGGCTGTTCGCGTCGCCACCGATGCGGGACGGGCACGACGGACCCTCCCTTCCCGCGCACGATCGGCGTGAATCGATCATAGGGACGCCGAAAACCGGCATCAATCAATGCCCGCGGCAGATGATTAGCCGGAGATTAAATGTTGTTTCCGCAGGCATCGCCGCGCGAAACCCCGGTCATTCGCTCATTGTTGAGGCCGCGGTTCTGCGGCAGAATCGTCGACCGCCCTTCCCGTCGTTCGTATCATGCGCAACCGCATCAACGAAGAGATCACGTTTCGCAAGCTCGAAGTGCTGCTCGCGTTCATGGAAGCCGGCAGCCTCGCGAAGGCGGCCGAGGCGCTGGGCATCAGCACGGTCAGCGTGCATCGTGCGCTGCATACGCTCGAGGAAGGGATACACTGCGCGCTGTTCCGCCACGAAGGGCGGAACCTGATTCCGACCGACGCCGCGCAAGTGCTCGCCGAAGTCGCGGGCGAAGTGCTCAAGACGATGACGGCCGGGATCCGTTCGACGCGCGAGGCGGCCGGCTATGGCGCGGGCCAGTTGAAGATCGGCTCGCTGTATTCGCTGACGATCCGCACCGTGCCCGAAGTCGTGATCGCGCTGAAGGAGCGCCGCCCCGACTTGCAGGCCGAACTCGTGCTCGGCTCGAACGCCGACCTGCTCGACAAGCTCAGGCACGGCGCGATCGACGCCACGCTGATGGCGTTGCCCGAACCGGACGCCGAGATCGAATCGATCGCGCTGTTCGAGGACGAGATGTTCTTCGCCGCCCCGGTCGATTCGCCGTATGCGCAATGCGATGCGGTCGATCTCCACGCATGCGGCGCCGAGCCGTTCGTGTCGCTCGGCGAAGGCTTCGCGACGCACCACGGTTTCACGGAGGCGTTCCGCGCGGCCGGCGTCACGCCGAACGTCGTGATGCGGGTGGGCGACATCTTCTCGCTGATCAACCTCGTGTCGGGCGGCGTCGGCTGTTCGCTGCTGCCCGGCCGCGTGCGCGACCTGTTCGCGCATCGGATCACGCTCGTACCGCTCGCCGGAGCGACGATCCGCCAGACCTTCGGCCTGAGCTTCCTGCATCGCCGCCAGCGAGACCCGAACCTGCTCGCGCTCGC
The DNA here is from genome assembly GCF_002959955.1 of Burkholderia sp. BE12. NCBI lineage: Bacteria > Pseudomonadati > Pseudomonadota > Betaproteobacteria > Burkholderiales > Burkholderiaceae > Burkholderia > Burkholderia sp. BE12. The sequence continues at coordinate 5,684 of NZ_PREY01000003.1, forward strand.
GACCGTCTGCCGGTTGACGGTCAAGGGGCCGAACGCGCGGTAACGCGTCGAGCGCTTCGCCCGCTTTTCAGCTCGCGCACGTATCGCGTCGGGGCACCGCACCGCACGGCTCCGCACGCCGCCCGCATGCGGCGTTCTCGTCCGTTGGATGGCACGAAGCGCGCGCTTTGTCGCGATCACGGCCCAGGCGGCGCGGGCGATCCGATGTCAGTGCGTCGCCTCGGCCGTCGGCGTGCGGCAGGCAATCAGGCCCCGTTGAACGGCCGGCCGCGCGGCGATATCGGCAAACCAGCGCTCGACGTGCGAAAAGCCGGCAACGTCGAGATCGAGCTCGGCCGCCGTGCGCAGCCACGCAAACGCCGCAATGTCGGCGATCGAATATCGCGACGACGCGAGATACGCCGCGCCGCACTGCTCGCGCTACTTCCCCGACTGGGCGAGCGGACCTTGCGCACCCTGCCCCGTGCCCGACGGCCAGCCGCCCGCGAGCGCCTTGTACAGCGCGACCGTCGACGCCGCGCTGCGTATCCGCCCGTCGGCCGCCGCATCCTGCGCCTGCAGCAGCGTCCGCTGCGCGTCGAGCACTTCGTAGTAGTCGATCGCGCCGGCCGAGAAGCGCGTCTGCGCGAGCTGCGCGGCGCGGGCGCTGTCGTCGGCCGCGCGCACGAGATGCGCGGTCTCGTCACGCGTGCGGGCGACACGCAGCAGCGCGTTCTCGGTTTCCTCCAGCGCGCCGAGTACGGTCTGCCGGTACTGCGCAAGCTGGCCGGCCGCTTCCGCATCGCTCGCGGCGATCCGCGCACGCACACGGCCGACGTCGAGGAACGACCAGTCGATGCCGAGCGCGATCAGATTCGTGTCGCTGCCCGCTCGGAAGAACCCGTAGCTGCTCGTCGCGCTGCCGAGCAGCCCGGACAGCGTGAAGCGCGGGAACAGGTCGGCGGTCGCGACGCCGACGCGCGCGGTCGCCGCATGCAGCCGCGCCTCGGCGGCCGCGACATCGGGGCGGCGGCGCAGCAGGTCGCCCGGCGTGCCGGGATCGATGTCGGCCGCGAGCGCCGGCAGCGGGACGGGCGTACCCGCCGGCGCGGCCGCCTTCGGCAGGTCGAACCGGCCGATCAGCGCATCCGGCGTCTGCCCGGTCAACACCGCGAGTCGATGCTCGTCGACGCCGATGGCGGCTTCGTACACGGCGATCCGCGAGGTCGTCGATTCGTACTGCGCGCGTGCTCGCGCCGCATCGAGTTCGGAGCCTCGACCCGCGCCGACGCGCGCATTGATCAGTGCGAGCGTCTGCTTCTGGTTGTCGGCGTTCTCGCGGGCGATCCGCAACCGCTCCTGCGAGCCGCGCAGATCGACGTAGGTACTCGCGACCTCCGCCGCGATCGCGACGCGCACCGCGCGTACGTCGGCCGCGCTGGCCGCCGTTTCCGCGCGCTGCGACTCGATCGAGCGGCGCACGCGGCCGAACAGGTCGAGTTCCCACGCGGCATTGATCCCGACGCTCGACGTCGGCGCATCGCGCTGGCTGCGCGGCGCGCCGAACGCCTGATCCTTGCTCATCAACTGATGGCCGATCCGGCCGCTCGCGGTGATCGTCGGATAGCGGTCGAACGTCGCCTGCGACAGCAGCGCGTTGGATGCGTCGTAGCGCGACACGGCGACCTGCAAGTCCTGGTTCGCCGCGAGCGCCGTATCGATCAACCGTGTCAGCACCGGATCGCCGAACCCGCGCCAGAACGTGGCATCGGCGTCGGCCGACGCGTCGGGCGGCATGTCGACTGGCGTCGCGTCGGGCTGGGTCGCCGGTTTCGCGTCGCGCGCGAACCGCGCGGCGGTGGCCGTGTCGGGCCGTTTGAAATCGGGGCCGACCGCGCATGCGGCGAGCGCCACCGACATCGCGAGCGCGGAAAGACGGAAAGCGGCGCTCATCGGTTTTCTCCTTCGAGGGTGCCGTGCTGTTCGCGCCAGACGGCCGGCGTGCCGCCCGCGAGCTTGCGGATCGCCACATAGAACACAGGGGTGAGGAACAGCCCGAACAGCGTGACGCCCAGCATCCCGGCGAACACGGTGACGCCGGTGGCCGCCCGCACCTCGCTGCCCGCGCCGCTGCCGATCAGCAGCGGCACCGAGCCCGCGATGAACGCGACCGACGTCATCACGATCGGACGCAGCCGCAGCTTGCATGCTTCGAGCGCTGCCTCGACCGCGCCCTTGCCCTGGATCTCGAGCTCGCGCGCGAATTCGACGATCAGGATCGCGTTCTTGCACGCCAGCCCCATCAGCACGACCAGACCGACCTGCACGAACACGTTGTTGTCGCCGCCGGACAGCCACACGCCGAACAGCGCCGCGCACATGCACACGGGCACGATCAGGATCACCGCGAGCGGCAGCGTCCAGCTCTCGTACAGCGACGCGAGCACCAGGAACACCAGCATCACGGCCAGCGGGAATACGACGAGCGCCGCGTTGCTCTGCGTGACCTGCTGGTAGCTGAGATCGGTCCATTCGAGCGTGATGCCCGGCGGCAGCACGTCTTTCGCGATCTGCTGCAGCTTCGCGATCGCCTGCGACGACGACATCGCCTTCGGATCGGCATCGCCGATCAGGTCGGCGGCCGGATAGCCGTTGTAGCGAACGACCGGGTCCGGACCGTACGCGGGCCCGACCGTCACCATCGAGCCGATCGGCACCATCTCGCCCTTCGCGTTGCGCGTGCGCAGGTTCGCGATGTCGGCGGCCGTCTGCCGGTGGCCGGCATCCGCTTGCGCCATCACGCGATACACGCGCCCGAACACGTTGAAGTCGTTCACGTACATCGAGCCGAGATAGACCTGCAACGTATTGAACAGATCGGTCAGCGCGACGCCCTGCGCCTTCGCCTTGAGCCGGTCGACCTTCACCTCGAGCTGCGGGATGTTCGCCTGGTACGAGCTGACGGGGTAGCTCATCCCCGGCGTCTTCGCGACCGCGGCCTGAAACGCGACGAGCGCCTTCTGCAATTCGCCGTAGCCGAGCCCGCCGCGATCCTCCAGGTACAGCGAGTAGCCCGAGCCGTTGCCGAGACCCTGGATCGGCGGCGGCATCAGCGCATAGGTGATGCCGCCGTCGATGGCCGCGAAGCGCGCGTTCAGATCCGCGTTGATCTGCGCGGCACTGCGATGACGCTGGTCGAACGGCTTCAGGATCACGTACGAGTTCGTGATGTTCGGCGTGTTCACGCCCTGCAGCGCGTTCAGCCCGGCGAACGCCGGCACCATCTCGACGCCGTCGGTGCCGAGCGCGATCTTCGTCATCTGCTCGGTCACCGCGCTGGTGCGCGCGAGCGACGCGCCTTCCGGCAGCTTCGCGCCCGCGAACAGGTACAGCTTGTCCTGCACCGGGATGAAGCCGCCCGGCACCGCGTTGAACAGCAATGCGGTCGCCGCGAGCAGCGCCGCATAGACCGCGAACACCACGCCGCGCCGCTTCAGCGTGCGCGCGACGACGCCGTGATAGCGATCGGAGCTGCGTTCGAAGAAGCGGTTGAACGGATGGAACAGCCAGCCGAATGCGCGATCGAGCGCACGCGTCAACGCATCCTTCGGTGCGCCGTGCGGACGCAGCAGCTTCGCGGCGAGCGCCGGCGACAGCGTCAACGAGTTGATCGCGGAGATCACCGTCGAGATCGCGATCGTCACCGCGAACTGCTTGTAGAACTGGCCCGTGACGCCCGACATGAACGCCATCGGCACGAACACCGCGCACAGCACGAGCGCGATCGCGACGATCGGCCCCGACACCTCGCGCATGGCCTGGTGCGCGGCATCGCGCGGGCTCAGCCCCCGAGCGATGTTGCGCTCGACGTTCTCGACGACGACGATCGCATCGTCGACCACGATCCCGATCGCGAGCACGAGCCCGAACAGCGTCAGCGTGTTGATCGAGTAGCCGAGCAGGTAGAGCCATGCGAACGTGCCGACCACCGACACCGGCACCGCGACGAGCGGAATGATCGACGCGCGCCACGTTTGCAGGAACAGGATCACGACGAGCACGACCAGCACGACCGCTTCGATCAGCGTGTGCTGCACCGCGCGGATCGATTCGCGCACGAATACCGTCGGGTCCCACACGGGGCGGTACGCGACGCCGGGCGGGAAGCGCTTCGACAGCTCGTCGAGCTTCGCGTACACGGCCTTCGCGACGTCGAGCGCGTTCGCGCCCGGCGACAGGAAGATGCCGACCACGGCCGAGTGCTTGTCGTTGAAATACGAGCGCAGCGTGTAGTCGCCCGCGCCGAGCTCGATGCGCGCGACGTCGGACAGCTTCACGACCTGGCCGTCGTCGCCGTTGCGCAGCACGATGTCGCTGAATTCCTGCACCGTGCGCAGGCGGCCGCGCACGTTGATCGACACGAGGAAGTCGTTTTTCTTCGGCGACGGCTCCGCGCCGAGCTGGCCGGCCGACACCTGCACGTTCTGCTCGCGCACGGCCGCGATCACGTCGCTCGCGGTCAACCCGCGCGACGCGAGCCGGTTCGGGTCGAGCCACAGCCGCATCGCGTAATCGCCGGAGGCGTACACGCCGACGTCGCCGATGCCGGTGAGCCGCGACAGTTCGTCCTTCACGTGCAGCGTCAGGTAGTTGCGCAGGTACAGCGAATCGCGGCTGTTGTCCGGCGAATAGAGGCTCACGTACATCAGCGGCGTCGGCGACTGCTTCTGCGTGGTCACGCCGTACTGGCGCACCTCGTCGGGCAGGCGCGACAGCGCCTGGCTCACGCGGTTCTGCACGCGCACGGCGGCCGTGTCGGGATCGACGCCCTGCAGGAACGTGACGACGACCTGCAGGCTGCCGTCCGACCCGGCGACCGACTTCATGTACATGATGCCTTCGACGCCGTTGATCGCCTCTTCCAGCGGCTCGGCCACCGATTCGGCGATTTCCTTCGGATTCGCGCCCGGGTACGTTGCACGCACGACGACGCTCGGCGGCACGACTTCCGGGTATTCGCCGGCCGGCAGCATCGGGATCGAGATCAGGCCGATCGCGAAGATGACGATCGACAGCACGACCGCGAAGATCGGCCGGTCGATGAAGAATCGGGAGAAATCCATCGTATCGCTCCCGTCATTGCGCGGCAGGCGTGCCGGCATCGGCGACCGCCTGCGTCGCGCTGCCCGCATCGGCGCGCGCGGGCAGCGCCTTCGGCTTCACCTGCGCGCCCGGATAGTAGATGCGCTGCACGCCGTCGACGACCACGCGGTCGCCCGCCTGCAGCCCCTTCTCGACGATCCGCTCGCCGTCGAGTTCGCGGCCGATCGTCACGTCGCGGCGCAGCGCCTTGTCGCCCGAGCCGATCACGTACACGTACTTGCGGTCCTGGTCGGTCAGCACGGCCTTGTCGTCAACCAGCAACGCGTCCTGGTCGCGGCCGCTGACGAGCTGCACGCGCGCATACAGGCCCGGCGTGAACGTATGGTCCGCATTCGGCAGCCGCACGCGTGCGCGGATCGTGCCGGTCTGCGGATCGAGCCGGTTGTCGAGGAAATCGACGGTGCCCGCATGCGGGAAGCCCGTCTCGTTCGCGAGGCCGATGCGCACCGGATCGGCGCCGATCGCGCGATGTGTCGGATCGGCGCGCCGCGCGTTGTAGCGCAGGTAGCTCTGCTCGTCGCAATCGAAATACACGTAGACCGGATCCTGCGACACGACGGTCGTCAGCAGCGTGTCGTCCGCACGCGCGAGGTTGCCGACGGTCGCAACCGCGCGGCCGACGCGGCCCGCGATCGGCGCGCGCACTTCGGTGAAACCGAGATTGAGCTTCGCGTCGGCAACGGCCGCATCGGCCGCCTGCAGATCGGCGCGCGCCTGTTCGGCAGTCGCGCGCGCGTTGTCGAGCTCTTCCTGCGACGTCGCGTGCGCATCGATCAGCGTCTGCACGCGCTTGAGTTGCACGTTCGCAAGGCTCGCGGCCGCACGGGCACGCTGCTGCTGTGCATTCGCACGGTCGAGCGCGATCCGGTACGGGCGCGGATCGATTTCGAACAGCAGCGCGCCTTGCGCGACCACGTCGCCCTCCTTGTACGCGACACGTTGCAGATAGCCGCTCACGCGCGGCCGCAGATCGACCGCGTCGACCGCTTCGACGCGTCCGTTGAATTCGTCCGCGAGGCGGACGGTACGCGGCGCGACGGTGGCGACGCCGACTTCTGGAAGAGGATGGGCCGACGATGGGCCTTTGCCGTCGTGACAACCCGACAACGCCAGCAACAGGGCACAGGCGGCGCCCAAAGGCGGCGTCCTGCGTAGGGAAAAGGAGAGCATGATGCCTCGCGACGGGTTAAACTGCCGCGTAGCATAAAAGTTGAAGTTAACTTGAAGTCAAGCTTTCTCGGAGGGCGTCATGGGTATCCAGGAAACCCCGCAATGGCCGCTGATGTCGATCCGCGAAGTGGCCGCGCGCAGCGGCGTGCCGGCGTCGACGCTGCGCTTCTACGAGATGCGCGGGTTGATCAAGTCGCATCGCAACGGCTCGAGCCATCGCCACTATTCGCGTGCGGTGCTGCGGCTGATCGCGTTCATCGTGTTCGCGCAGAAGATCGGCTATTCGCTCGACGAAATCGCCGAACAGCTCGTCAGCCTGCCCGAGGACACCGCACCGAGCAACAAGGACTGGCAGCGGCTGTCGCGCGGCTGGAAGCAGCGCGTCGCGAGCCGGATCGAGGAGTTGCAGCGGCTCTATATCAATCTCGACGAATGCATCGGCTGCGGCTGCCTGTCGCTGAAACGCTGCAAGCTGACCAACCCGGAAGACCGCGCGGGCCGCAACGGGCCCGGCGCGCGGCGCTGGCTCGGCGACAAGCCGCCAACCGATTCCGAATGACGCGCAGGCCGTGCGCGCGGTATCACCCAACGCGCCAGCCGTCGCGGGCGGCATCGGCATCGCACTGATGCCGCGCCTGTTCGTGCCGATGCAGCCGCAAGGCATTACGTTCTGCGAACTGAAGGATGCGGGCAGCCCGCTCGCGTACGAACTGGCGCTCGCGTACCGTACGCCGTCGCCGCTCGTCGATGCGCTGCGCGAGACCGCGCGCAACGCGGTGCGCGAACTGGGGCTGGTTGCCGCGACGTGACCGCGCGCAACGCGCGCGCGGCGCTCAGTCGCCGAGGAAGTTGAACACGACGCCGAGCACGGCCTGCCGGAATGCGTCCGGCCGCGTCGGCAGCGACGTGAACTCCAGCATCATGTGGCTGTACGACACCGTCATGCCCACGGCGCTCGCGATCATGAAGAACAGCACGTTCGGATCGACCGGGCGGATCGCGCCGGCCTCGACCGCGTCCGCCAGCAGCGGCCACATCGCGTCGTGATACGGGCGCACGATCCGCTCCTGCAGCCGATCGAGCCGCCCGCCCTCCTCGGTCGCCGCCGTCGAGAAGAACATGCCGATATCCGGCTCCGCGAATTCGTGATCGACGCACAGCTCGAGCGCGCGCCGCACGCGGTCGCGATGCGGCAGCGACGACGCGCGCAACGCGCGCAGCGCGTCGAACATCGGTTCGGCCAGTTCGACGATCTGCTCGACGACCGCCAGCCACAACGTTTCCTTCGTACCGAAGTGATGGGCGATCAGCGCCGCGTCGATGCCCAGTTCGCGCGCGACTTCGCGCACGCTCGTCGCGTCGTAGCCGCGCTTCGCGAACGTGCGGCGCGCGGCCCGCAATATCAGGTCCGGACCGACGGACGCATCCGCCAGCGGCCGTCCGCGCGTACGCCGCTTCGGCGGCACGCGCTCAGTGACTTCTGCCACGTCTTTCCTGCTCCTTGAACGATTCGAATGTCCGTGCCCGGTACCCCGGTTTCAGGTACCGGAAGCGGGCGGCCCGCCCCGCTCCGTTGACACGCGGAGCCGGGAAGCGCTAGGATCATACATTATTCATCACTTGATGATTTATTCATGACAACCCCTACACGCATCGTCATCGTCGGCGGCGGGATCGCCGGGCTGCAGTTCGCGACCCGTCTGGGCGAACGTCTCGGCCGGTCCGGGCGGGCGCAGATCACGGTCGTCGACCGGAGTCCCACGCACATCTGGAAGCCGATGCTGCACACGATCGCGGCCGGCACGCGCGACGTCCAGCAGCAACAAGTGATCTTCCTCGCCCACGCCCGCGATCACGGCTACACGTACCAGCCCGGTGAACTGAAGGGGCTCGATCGCGCGCGCCGCCGCGTGCAGCTCGGCGAGATCCGCTCGCAGGACGGCAACGTGGTGATCGACGCACGCGAACTCGAATACGACGTGCTGATCCTCGCGCTCGGCAGCCAGGCCAACGATTTCGGCGTGCCCGGCGTAAGCGAGCACTGCTACTTCATCGACAGCCAGCAGCAGGCGGAGACCTTCAACGAGGCGTTGCGGATGCGCGTGTTCCGCAGCATCGCGCGCGACGAGCCATTTCGCGTCGCGATCGTCGGCGCGGGCGCGACGGGCGTGGAACTCGCGGCGGAGCTGAGCCGTTTGCTGGAAGTGGCCCAGGCGTACGGTGACGAAACCGTGCGCGAGCGGCTGCAACTCACGCTGCTCGAAAGCGGCCCGCGCATCCTCAACGCGTTTCCGGCGCGGATTTCCGCGTCGGCCGAGCGGCGGCTCGAACAGATCGGCTTTCGCGTGCTGACGTCGACGCGCGTCACGTCGGCCGACGCGAACGGTTTCCACTACGGCGACGGTTCGTTCGCCGAAGCGGATCTGATGGTCTGGGCGGCCGGCGTGAAGGCGCCCGATTTCATGCAGGCGCTGGGCGGGCTAGACACGAACCGCGCGAACCAGATCGTCGTCGGCCCCACGCTGCAGGCGACCGGCGACGAGCACGTGTTCGCGATCGGCGATTGCGGGAGCCTGCTGCCCGACGGCCACGAACGGCCGCTGCCGCCGACCGCGCAGGTCGCGACGCAGCAGGCCGAGCATCTCGCGAAGCACTTGCCCGCGTGGCTCGACGGCACGCCGATTCCGCCGTTCGCGTTCCACGATTTCGGCGCGCTGGTGTCGATCAGCGACTACGACGCGTTCGGCACGCTCGGGCAGTTCGGGTTCTTCCGCGGCGGCTTCATCCAGGGACGCTTCGCGCAGTTCAGCCACCTGATGCTCTACCGGCGGCACCAGCAGGCGCTGCACGGTTTCTCCAAGGCGACCTTGCTGTGGATCGCCGAACGGATCAACGGCTGGGTGCAGCCGCGCATCCGCCTGTCGTGATGCCGCGCGTCGCGGCACCGCGTAACGTTTCGAGGAACAGACACATGAACAACCGTGCAGCGCCCTGGCTCATGACCGTCGCCGCAATCGGCAGCTTCGACATGCCGTCCGTCTCGTGGAGCGGGCCACGGCGGCGCAGCGTCACGCGCGACCGGCTGCCGTCGTGGGACGCGACGAGCAAGCCGACCATCAGCGTGCTCGAACGACCCACGGCCGACACCGTGATGATCTCGTGGTGCGACGCCTGCACCGGGCACTACGGCTACCAGAAGTGGCGCCTGTTCACGACGCGCAAGCGCGGCGTGTGCGCGCTGTCGGGGCGATCGATCGAGATCGGCGACAGCGTCTATGCGCCGCAACTGCTCGGCTCGGCGCCGGGCAATGCCGCCGCGATGGTGCTCGCGGCGTGCATCGACGATGCCCTGGCAGCCTGACCGTCAGGTCGACGTGGCCTGACCGGCGCCATAGGCCGGATCGCCGTTCTGCCGTTCGAGTTCCGCATCGAGGTGCGCGGCATGGGCGCTCGCTTCGGACTCCGACATCAACTCGCCTTCCCACTTCGCGACCACCGCGCTGGCGATCGAGTTGCCCACCGCGTTCGTGGCCGAGCGGCCCATGTCGAGGAACGTGTCGACGCCGAGAATCAGCAGCAGCCCGGCTTCCGGGATATTGAACTGGTGCAGCGTGGCCGCGATCACGACGAGCGACGCGCGCGGCACGCCGGCCATCCCCTTCGACGTCAGCATCAGGATCAGCAGCATCGTGATCTGCGTGCCGAGCGACAGGTGGATGTTGTAGGCCTGCGCGATGAACAGCGACGCGAACGTGCAGTACATCATCGAGCCGTCGAGATTGAACGAATAGCCCATCGGCATCACGAAGCTCGAGATCTTGCGCCGCACGCCGAAACGGTCGAGCGCGTCGAGGATCTTCGGATACGCGGCTTCGGAGCTGGCCGTCGCGAACGACAGCATGAACGCCTCCTTGATCAGCACGAGCAGCTTGAATACGCGGCGGCCGAGGAACAGCAGCCCGGCCGCGACGAGCGTGGCCCACAGCAGCACGAGGCTCACGTAGAAGTCGCCCATGAACACCGCGAACTTCAGCAGGATCGACAACCCGTTGACCGCGACGGTCGACGCCATCGCGGCCATCACCGCGAGCGGCGCGAGCTTCATCACGTAGCCGGTGATCTTCAGCATCACGTGCGCGAGCTGATCGATCGCGGCGACCAGGATCTTGCCGCGTTCGCCGAGTGCGGCGAGCGCGACGCCGAAGAACATCGAGAACACGACGATCTGCAGGATCTCGTTGTTCGCCATCGCCTCGGCGATCGACTTCGGCACCATGTGGCCGACGAAATCCTTCAGCGTGAACTTGGACGTCGCGAGATGCGCGGACGCGCCGATGTCCGGCAGCGGCAGGCCGAGGTTCTCGCCCGGCCGCAGCAGGTTCGCCATCAGCAGGCCCAGCAGCAGCGAGATCAGCGACGCGGTGACGAACCAGCCGAGCGCCTTCACGAACACGCGCCCGACCGACGACGCATCGCCCATGTGCGCGATGCCGACGACTAGCGTCGAGAACACCAGCGGGCCGATCACCATCTTGATCAGCCGCAGGAACACGTCGGAGACGAGCGAGATGTAGCCGGCGATTTCAGCGGCCGACTGCTTGTCCGGAAGCTGCGTGTAGATCAGGTAGCCGATCAGGATGCCGGCTGCCATCGCGAGCAGGATCCAGCCTGCCGCAGACATTCGTTTGTTCATGACGGAATTCGCCGCACGGCGATGAAGTTGAAGGAAGAAAGGCACGCGTGCCGTGCCGCTCGGGCCCACACGGATGTCCGCGGGCGGACGCGCTGCCGCCGCACCGGCATTCGCGGCAACGCGAACGCCGGCGGCAGCGACTCGGCATGGAACGGTCGGCTCAGTAGCCGATCGCCGAGCCGGCCGGACGGCGCGGGTCGTTGTAGCCGTAGATGAAGCCGACACGCACGTTGCCGGACACGGACGAATCGTTGCCGGAACTCTGGCGGCTCGCCGCTTCGGTGCCCGGCAGGCCGACCATGATCAGCTCGGCGGCACCCCACGGCGTCTGCTCGACCATCTTGTAGCCCATGTTGCCCAGGATCGCGAGCGTGTCGGGCGACAGGCCGTAGGTTTCGTAATAGACCGCATCGGGCAGCCACTGGTGATGAATGCGCGGCGCGGCGACCGCGTCCTGCGGCGTCATCCCGTAGTCGATCACGTTCAGCACGGTCTGCAGCGTGATCGTGATGATGCGCGAACCGCCCGGCGAACCGACCACCATGAACACCTTGCCGTCCTTCTTCACGATGGTCGGCGCCATCGACGACAGCGGACGCTTGCCCGGCGCGATCGAATTGCGCGTGCCCTGTACGAGGCCGAACAGGTTCTGCGCGCCGACCTTCACGGTGAAGTCGTCCATCTCGTCGTTCAGGAAGAAGCCCGTGCCCGGCGCGATGACCACGGCGCCGAAGCGGCCGTTGACCGTATAGGTCGTCGACACCGCGTTGCCGTCGTGGTCGACGATCGAGTAATGCGTCGTTTCCGGCTTCTCGTGCACGCCGACACCGGGCTGCACGTCGACCGACGGCGTCGCCGTATCGGCATGGATGCTTTTGCGGATCTGCGCCGCGTACTCCTTGCTCGTCAGCTTCGCGACCGGGTTGTCGATGAAGTCCGGATCGCCGAGCAGCGTGTTGCGGTCTTCGTACGCATGGCGCATCGCTTCGGTCATATAGTGGACCGCCGCGGCCGAGTGGTAGCCGAGCTTGCGCAGGTCATACCCTTCGAGGATGTTCAGCGTCTCGCACATCGTCACGCCGCCCGAACTCGGCGGCGGCGCCGACACGAACTCGTAGCCGCGATACGTGCACGTCAGCGGCGCCATGTCCTGCGCGCGATAGGACGCGAAATCGGCCGCCGTGATCACGCCGCCGCCGCGCCGGGCCGCCGCCTCGACGATCTTCGGGATCTCGCCGTGATAGAACGCGTCGGGCCCCTGCTCCGCGATGCGTTCGAGCGTGCGGGCCAGATCCTTCTGCACCAGGCGGTCGCCCGGCTGCAGCGCCGTGCCGTCCGGGTGCAGGAAGATGCGCGCGGCTTCCGGGTCCTTCCTGAAGCGCTCGACCGTCGTGTCGAGGATGTCGGTATCGCCGCGCGTCAGCACGAAGCCGTCGCGCGCCAGCCGGATCGCCGGCGCCATCACCTGCTTGCGCGTCAGCTTCCCGTACTTGCGCTGCGCGAGATCGAGGCCGGCCACCGTGCCCGGCACGCCGACCGCGCGATAGCCGTACAGGCTCTGGTCCGGAATGACATTGCCCGCCGCATCGAGATACATGTTCGCGGACGCCGCGGCCGGTGCGGTCTCGCGGAAATTGATGAAGCGGTCGCGGCCGTCGGCCAGGTGGAGGGTCATGAAGCCGCCGCCGCCGATGTTGCCGCAGCACGAATTGGTCACGGCCTGCGCATAGCCGACGGCCACCGCCGCGTCCACCGCGTTGCCGCCTTCCTTGAGGATGTCGACGCCGATCTGCGACGCAAAGTGCTGCGACGACACGACCATGCCGTTCTTCGCTTCGACCGCCGGGTCCGACGCGGCGAACGCGCACACGCTCATCGCGGACAACAGGGTGAGTACTACGAGCCGCCTCATGACGGAATCCTCCAGACGAATAAACGGTCCATGCCGGGATGCGCGGCCGCGCCATTGCGTATCGACACCGCCAAGCCGGCATGTAATAAACGATACATTTCCGCAAGGCCGCGATCATAACATTCGCTTTTTTGCGTCAAAAACTAGGGTAATCACTGAAAATCAAGGCGAAGAAGTCTCGATGCGCCCGTCGAGGAGTGTTCGATTTATTACATATATGAACGGAGTCGTTGGCCTGATGATGCGTCCCTCTAATTTCGGACCGGACGCGGCCCGCCGCACGTCAATCGGCTAACATGCGTGCAGTTGCCGGCAGACGCCCGTCTGCCGTTTGATCGTTCAATTCAGATAGAGAGCCGGAGGGCCGATGGGGACGAGCATCAGGGCGTTGCTGTTATCCCAGATGAATAGCTTCACGCCGTCGGAACAGAAGGTCGCGCAGGCGTTGCTGGATCGCTATCCGAGTCTCGGGCTGGGCCCCATCGCGCAGTTTGCGAAGCAGGCGGAAGTCAGCGACCCGACCGTGTTCCGCTTCGTCGTCCGGATCGGCTTTCCGAACTACTCGTCGTTCCAGCAGGCGCTGCACGACGAGATCGACACCGCGATGAATTCGCCGCTCGCGCGGATGGATGCATTCCACTCGGAAACGGGCATGCGCGAGAGCCATGCGGCGATTTTCCAGCGGCTGTCCGAATCGCTCGCGACCACGATCGAAGGGCTCGACGCGGCCGCGTTCGACGCAGCGGTGGCGGTGCTGGCCGATCCGGACGTGCGCGTCTTCTGCGGCGGCGGGCGCTACACGGCGCCGCTCGCGTCGCTGTTCTCGTTCACGCTGGCCTATGCGCGGCCGCACGTGCAGTACGTCGAGCCGAACGTGAATCTCGCCTCCGTCGCGCTGGCCGACATGGGGCGCAACGATCTGCTCGTGATCTTCGACTTTCGCCGCTATCAGAAGGACAGCATTCGCTTCGCGCAGGCCGCGCATCGGCTGGGCGCCCGGATCCTGCTGATCACCGACGAATGGCGCTCGCCGATCGGCGAATTCGCGGAGATCGTGCTGCGGATCCAGAGCCGCCCTTTCGCGATGCTGCAGACCAACGTGCCGGCGCTGGCACTCGCCGAAGCGCTGGTGATCGGCGTGACGAACCGGCTGCCGGAACTGGCGCGGCAGCGGATGGAGAAGATCGAGCAGCTCAACGCGGGCGGGATCGAGTGGGATACCAGCCAGCGCGATCTGCCCGAATGACGCGTGGTCGCCATTCGGGCCTGGATCTCAACTCTCGACATCCTCCAGGCTGAACACTTCCGTCTTGTCGTTGTACGAAAAGACCTCCCCGTACCGCCCCCAGTCGATCACCGCGTCGAGCGTTTCCTCGGCCGCTTCGTCGGACAGAAAATCCTCCAGCTCCTGCTCGAAGCGCACGCGCGGCGCACGGTGACCCGGACGCTCGTTCAGCACTTTCCTGATCCGGGCGGCGAGCGGCACGTGCTTCAGCAGGTGATCGGCGAACATCAGCTTGCGCTCCTGCGTGCCGAATTCCGCGAACACGCGCGCGGGCGGCGTCAGGAACACGTCGCCTTCGCGCACGTCCGCGAAGCCGAGGTGCTGCAGCACTTCCACGATCGGAAACAGCTCGTCGACTTCCAGATGCAGCGTGCGCGCGATTTCCGGCATGTCCGCGCGGCCATGGTACGGCGCCATCGCGAGCGTCTCGATCAGGCCGGCCATCAGGTTGGTCGACACGCGCGGCATCCAGCTGCCGAGCTCGAGCCCCTTCTTCGTCGCCTCGCCGGTCTGGCGTGCGGTCATCTTCGCGTAGATGTCGTCGACGAGCTTGCGGAAATCGGTGTCGAGCCGGTTGCGCGGGTGCTTGAACGGCACCTTGATCTCGGCGATCACGCGGCCCGGGTTCGACGACAGCACGAGGATCCGGTCGCACATGAACACCGCTTCCTCGATGTTGTGCGTGACGATCAGCACCGACTTGATCGGCATGCGGCCCTGCGTCCACAGATCGAGCAGGTCGGTACGCAGCGTTTCGGCGGTCAGCACGTCGAGCGCGGAGAACGGCTCGTCCATCAGCAGGATGGTCGGATCGACGACGAGCGCGCGCGCAAAGCCGACGCGCTGACGCATCCCGCCCGACAGCTCGCGCGGATACGCGTTCTCGAAGCCGTCGAGACCGATCAGGTCGATCGCGGCCAGCGCGCGTTCGCGCCGCTCGCGCGCGCCGACGCCGAGGGCCTCCAGCCCGGCTTCCACGTTCTGCAGCACGGTGAGCCACGGAAACAGCGCGAAGGTCTGGAACACCATCGCGACGCCCTCGGCCGGGCCGCGCAACGGCTGGCCGAGATAGGTCACTTCGCCGCCGGTCGGCTCGATCAGCCCGGCGATGATGCGCAGCAGCGTCGACTTGCCCGAGCCCGACCGGCCGAGCAGGCCGACGATCTCGCCTTCGCGCAGCGACAGGTTCGCGTCGTCGAGCACGAGCAGTTCGCCCTGCGTCTTGTTGAAGCCGCGGTTCACGTGCTCGACGCGCAGGATTTCTTCACCGAGCCGGGGCGGCTGCAGCGGCTGGGACGTCTTGACGGGGGCGTTGATAACGGTCGAATTTTGCATCGCGCTTACTCTCAATCGAGACGGAGCCGGGATTCCGCATAGGCGTACATCGGACGCCACAGCAGGCGGTTGAACAAGGTAACGAACAGGGACATCACGGCGATGCCGAGGATGATCTTCGGGAAATCGCCGGCGGCGGTCGTTTGCGCGATATACGAGCCAAGACCGTGCGCGACGACCTTCGTGTCGCCCCACTGCACGAACTCGGACACGATGCTCGCGTTCCACGCGCCGCCCGATGCGGTGATCGCGCCCGTCACGTAGTACGGGAAGATGCCGGGCAGGATCGCCTGGCGCCACCACTGCCAGCCGCGGATGCGGAAATTCTTCGTCGCTTCCTTGTAATCGTTCGGATAGGACATCGCACCGGCAATCACGTTGAACAGGATGTACCACTGCGTGCCGAGCACGATCAGCGGCGACAGCCAGATGTCCGCGTTCAGATGAAAACGGACGATCACGATCACGAACACCGGAAACAGCAGGTTCGCCGGGAACGCGGCGAGGAACTGCGCGAGCGGCTGGATCTTCTCGGCGAGCTTCGGGCGCAGCCCGATCAGCACGCCGAGCGGCACCCAGATCACGGAGGCGATCGCGATCAGTACCAGCACGCGCAGCAGCGTGACGAGCCCGAGCACCAGCACGTGGCCGACCTCGGCCATCGTCACGCCGGTCGCGACGAAGCTGACGACGCGCCACACGACGTACACCGTCAGCAGGATCACGAACGCGCCCCACACGACGTCGCCGATGCGCGACGACCGGCGCGCCGATGCGCCGCGCACCCGCGTGCCCTTCGACGCCGGCACGCGCAGCGGAATCCGCGCGGCCTGCGACAGCAGCCAGCCGGCCGGCACGAGCAACTGATGGATCAGATGCGTGCGACGCATCATGTCGAGCAGCCAGGATTGCGGCGCATCACCCGACGCGGTGTTCTCCATCCGGAACTTGTCGGCCCACGCGACGAGCGGGCGAAACAGGAACTGGTCGTAGGCGAGGATCACGACCGACATCGCGACGATCACCCAGCCGACCGCGCCGAGATTCTTGTCCGCGATCGCCTGCGCGAGATACGCGCCGATGCCCGGCAACGTGATCGTCTGGTTGCCGACCGTGATCGCCTCCGATGCGACGACGAAGAACCAGCCGCCCGACATCGACATCATCATGTTCCAGATCAGGCCCGGCATCGAGAACGGCACCTCGAGCTTCCAGAAGCGCTGCCACGACGTCAGATGGAAGCCGCGCGACACTTCGCTCAAGTCGCGCGGCACCGTGCGCAGCGACTGATAGAAGCTGAACGTCATGTTCCACGCCTGGCTCGTGAAGATCGCGAAGATCGCGGCCAGCTCCGCACCGAGCACACGCCCCGGAAACAGCGCAAGGAAGAACGTGACCGTAAACGAGATGTAGCCGAGCACCGGCACCGACTGCAGGATGTCGAGGATCGGGATCAGCACCATGCCCGCGCGGCGGCTCTTGGCGGCGAGCGTGCCGTAGGCGAGCGTGAACGTAAGCGACGCGACCATCGCGGCGAGCATCCGCAGCGTGGTGCGCAGCGCGTATTCGGGCAGGTTCGACGGATCCAGCGAGATCTTCTGAGTCTGCAGCACGCCGATCGGCGCCATCGTCTGGTGAAAACCGACGATCGCCATCGCCAGCACGCAGATGATCAGCGGAAACGCGACGGCATCCCAGCGGTTGGGCAGCACGCGCCACGCCGAGGCGTTCGCGGTGCGGTTCGGATCGAAACGGATATCCATCGGTAGCGTCTTGTGTCGAATTGAAAATCGATGGGTCCGGCCGCGTGCCGCGCGGCCGGGCGTCGCACCCACGGTGCGAATCAGGTCAGCCCGTGCAGTGCCCGGCAGGAGATGGCCGATCGCGCGAACGGCAGCACCGAGCCTTCCTTGACGAAGCGGAAATCGACGCCGGGACGCATGCCGACATGGGCGATGCCGCGGGCAATGATCAGAAAAAACAGCGCGAGGCTGAAGGTGCGCGTGCGGTGACCGACCGCACCGACCGTGTCCGTTGCCGCGAGGCTCGGCATGAAGGGCTCCGGAGAGGTGATTCGGAGTGGGAGGCTATCGGGCGGTCGTGACGCAAATGTGACGTGTCACTTACAGGACATTGACAGGTCGTCCGGCGGGCGTCGCGCATCGCCCCGTCGGGCGCCAACACGAGGGTTCGATCTCGCAACGGCCGGGAATAAATCCGCCGCCTCGCCGGTATCGCATGCGAAAGCGCCGGCTTATTCCAGGACGATCCGGCCGTCCGGTTTCGTCACACGAATGCGAGGCTTACATGTCTTCATCGACCCCCACCCGCCCGTCGCGCCGCAAGGCCCTGCAGTGCATGGCCTTCGGTGGGCTCGGCACGCTGTTCACGCTGTCGGGCGGCATCCTCACCCCGTTCGACCTCGCGCTCGCGCAGACCGGCGACGCGCGCCCGGCCGACGCGGGCCGGCCGCTGTTCGTGCAGATCAGCGATACGCACATCGGCTTCAACAAGGACGCGAATCCCGACGTGTCGGCCACGCTGAAGCAGACGATCGACCTCGTCAACGGGATGCCCGCGCTGCCCGCGCTGACGATCCATACCGGCGACATCACGCACCTCTCGAAGCCGGAGGAATTCGACCACGCGTCGCAGTTGCTGTCCGCGCTGCGCGTGCCGGAACTGCATACGGTGCCCGGCGAACACGACGTCACCGACAGTTCGGGCGCCGAATATTTCGGCCGCTTCGGCAAGGCGTCGGACAATCGCGGCTATTACAGCTTCGACCATGCGGGCGTGCACTTCATCGGCCTCGTCAACGTGATGCACTTCAAGCCGAACGGGCTCGGCAGCTTCGGCGACGAGCAGCTTGCGTGGCTCGCGCAGGACCTGAAAGGCCGCTCGTCGAGCACGCCGATCGTCGTGTTCTCGCACATGCCGATGTGGACCATCTACGAACCGTGGGGCTGGGGCACGGGCGACGCACCGCAGACGATGGCGCTACTGCGCCGCTTCGGCTCGGTCACCGTCCTGAACGGACACATCCATCAGATCGTGTCGAAGGTCGAGGGCAACGTGACGTTTCATACCGCCCGCTCGACCGCGTTCCCGCAACCGACTGCCGGCAACGGCCCGGGCCCCGTCCCGCTCACGGTGCCGCACGACCGGCTGCCGTCGATGCTCGGCGTGACGACCGTCGAATTCGCCGGCCATCCGGTCGCGTCGTCGCTGCACGATGCGACGCTCGCGTGATCGATACGAGGAGACCGACATGATCCGCTTCAAGCCATCTCGAGTCATCGCGGTGCTGATCCTGTGCGGCGCGGCCGCCGGCACGCCGCTCGCCGCATTCGCGCAGGGCCCCGACGGCCCGCTCGTGACGATCCGCAATTTCATGTTTTCGCCGATGTCGACTACGATCAAGGCCGGCACGACCATCACGTGGAAGAACCTCGACGCGGAGCCGCACACCGTCGTCAACGACGCGGGCATCTTTCATTCGAAGGCGCTCGACCAGGACGAGACGTACGCGTTCCGCTTCGACAAGCCGGGCGTCTACAAGGTGTTCTGCGGGATTCATCCGTACATGAAGGAGACGATCACCGTCGAATGACGCGGCCCGCCGCGACACGCGCGAGCGAACGACGGGCGGCAGCCGCCTGCGAAGGCCGTCGTCCCGTTCGCCCGCGAGGTGAACGGAGCCGCCCACGATGCGTGCATTTTCCGGTCGATCGCTTTTCGTCACGGGCGAGCCTTGCACGCGGGCTCACTGCCCCGCTGCGCGCAGCTCCGGCGCGGTGCCGGCGACGACCGGACACGACTGCGGCAACGCCTGCCCGAACAACACGGCCAGCCCGCAAGCGGACGTGAACATGCCGAGGCCGTCATGCCCGACACCCGGCACTTCGACGACCTGCTGCGCGAGATCGTCCGGATGCCGCTTCTTCAGGTAATCGAAATAGGCGAGCCCGCGCGCCAGCCGGTACGGCCCCTGCGCCATCGCCGCGCACGAGCGGTCGATGAAATGCGTGTATGGATTCGTGTCGGCCTGCCCGAGCAGGTACACGACATGACGCGCGACGTAGCGCGTTTCGAGATCGCGCACGTCCTGCGACGCAACGTACGGCGGCGCCGACTTCAGCCCGTACTTCCATTCGGTCGCGCGCGGACAGGGGCCGCCTGCAAGGGCCTCGGCATTCGGCCGTTCGTCGTCGAAATACAGGTAACTCGACGGGTTCGCGACCACGTAGCGCACGGCAATGCCGGTGCGCGCGAGCGCGTCGCCTTCGCGCCCGGCCACCGCATAACGCTGCAACAACTGCGCGCCGGCAGAGTGGCCGATCACGACGACCGTCGACAACGACGGATACAGGCCGCGGTCGGCGAAATGCGCGAGCAACGCGTCGAGCGCCGTGAACGAGCTGATCGGGCCCGGCTCGCGCGCCGGTTCGCCGCCCTTCCATCCTTCCTGCGTCCACGCGAGCGTCGATGCATCCAACGAAAACGCCCGCGTATCGGCGCGTGTCAGGAACTGCGGCGCGACCACCATCGTGCCCGCGCCGGTCGCACCGGCCTTTTCGACGACCTTGCGCCCCGATGCGTAGTACGCGTCGGCGTTACGGAGCGTGCCGTGAATCACGATGAACACGCGCGTGACGTCGGGCGCGGCCTGGTCGAGCGGATGGTCGGCGTAGACGGGCAGCTCCGCACGGCCCTGCGGCGTGTCGACGGTCACGCGCTGGTCGGCGACGGCCTTGACCGGCGCTTCGAGACGTTCGCGCTGCGTGGGCGTGGCGGCTGCGGCCGGCTGCGCGCCGGCCAGCATGCCGGCCGCGGCCCAGGCTACCGCGAGCGGAACGGCGAATGACAGGGCACGAGCATCCGGCAACGCACGCGAGCGTCGGATGCGGGCAAAGGCGACGGAAATGACGGAAATGACGGACATGGCGGCGGCTCGGGTGGCGGATATGACTTGAACGGCGATGGTCACAGAATCCGTCGCTCGGTGTCGCCCGTTACGGAAAACGGGTCAGCCGGCCGGTTGCGCCCCCGGTTCGGCGTCGGCGCACGCTTCGCCCGCTCGACGCTGCATCCGCTGCACGATGCCGGCCAGTTCGCCGATATGCGTCGGCACCGCCTGCTTGCCGGCGCGCGCCCACGCGTCGAACGACGTCATGCCGCTCACCGCGCCGACGAACGGCACGCCGGCGCGATCGGCCGCCTGCGCGTCCACCGCGTGGTCGCCGACGTAGATCGCCGCCCCAGCCGGCAAGCCCAGCCGCGCCAGTGCCTGCACGAGCCCTTCCGGGTCCGGCTTGTGGCGCTGCACGTCTTCCCCGCCGATCAGCACGTCGACAAACGATTGCAAGCCATTGCGTTCGAGAATCGCCTCGATCCGGTAGCGAAACTTGGACGACACAATCGCGATGGCGAGCCCTTGCTCGCGTAACGCCGCAAGCAGCGGCGGCACTTCGGGATAAATACGGGTGCCGGGCACCATGATCTCGTCGGCGCGCGCCACGAAATGCCGCGCGAACGCATCGGCCCGCGCCGCACCGGTGTCTCCCGTCAACGAACGGAACATGTCCGGCAGCGGCAGTCCGATCACGGCGCCGATCCGCGCGGGTGTCGGGCCGGCGGCTCCGAGCTGATGCAGCGCATATTCAGTGCACGCGATGATCGCGGCGGACGAATCCGCCAGCGTCAGGTCGAAATCGAATATGACGGCCCGAACAGGCATGAACGACTCCATATGCAAAGCGCGATGGCACGTATGTTACGCGGGTGGCGATAGGGAATCGTCGACGAGATGGCCTGAAACCGGCGGCCACGTGGAACGCGCTTCGCCCGCCGTTGATCCGTCCCCGCGATCGCCGCACGCTATCAACCCCATTGCCGACAGTGCTTTCAAGCATATCGTAGAAATACGATATAAGATTCGCCCATCGACGATACCCGTTTGCCTGATCGAAACACCCACCCTTTCCATGCCGACCGAACTCGACATCGACGCGATCCTGAAAGCGCTCTCGAACCCCGTGCGCCGGGAGATCCTCGTCTGGCTGAAAACGCCCGGCGAGCATTTTCCGCAGCAGACGCTGCCGTACGAACACGGTGTCTGCGCGGGCCAGATCGACGCGCGCTGCGGGCTGTCGCAGTCGACCGTCTCCGCGCACCTCGCCACGCTGCAGCGCGCGGGGCTCGTGACGTCGACGCGGATCGGCCAATGGGCGTTCTTCCGGCGCAACGAGGCCGTCATCGACGCATTTCTCGACGCCCTGCGCCGCGAACTCTAGCCAACGGCCGAACCGGCCATGCGGGGCGCCATCGCACATGACGCGATGGCTTCCCCGCCTTTCGTGAAGAGGTTATTTGCCATGCCCACACTGTTCGATCCCGTTACCCTCGGCGACCTGACCCTGCCGAACCGCATCGTGATGGCGCCGCTCACCCGCTCCCGTGCGGGCGCGGCGCGCGTGCCGAACGCGCTGATGGCGCGCTACTACGCCGAGCGCGCATCGGCCGGCCTGATCATTACCGAAGCGACGTCGGTCACGCCGCAAGGCGTCGGCTATGCCGACACGCCCGGCATCTGGTCCGACGAGCAAGTCGAAGGCTGGAAGCAGATCACGCAGGCCGTGCACGCGGCGGGGGGGCGCATCGTGCTGCAACTCTGGCACGTCGGCCGGATCTCCGATCCGATGTTCCTGAACGGCGACCTGCCGGTCGCGCCGAGCGCGATCGCCGCGGGCGGCCACGTGAGCCTCGTGCGTCCGCAGCGTCCGTACGTGACGCCGCGCGCGCTCGAACTCGACGAAATTCCGGGCATCGTCGCCGCGTACCGCAAGGGCGCCGAGAACGCGAAGGCAGCGGGCTTCGACGGCGTGGAGATTCACGGCGCGAACGGCTACCTGCTCGACCAGTTCCTGCAGGACAGCACCAATCACCGCACCGATGCGTACGGCGGCCCGATCGAGAATCGCGCCCGCCTGATGCTCGAAGTGGTCGACGCGGCGATCGACGTGTGGGGCGCCGGCCGGGTCGGCGTGCACCTCGCACCGCGCGGCGACGCGCATACGATGGGCGACTCCGATCCGGCGGCAACGTTCGGTTATGTCGCGCGCGAACTCGGCCGCCGCAAGATCGCGTTCATCTTCACGCGCGAATCGTATTCGGGCGACCACTTGAGCCCGCGCCTGAAGGAAGCGTTCGGCGGCCCGCTGATCGCGAACGAGCAGTTCACGCTCGATACCGCGCAGGCCGCGCTCGCGAACGGCAGCGCCGACGCGATCGCCTGGGGCAAGCTGTTCATCGCGAACCCGGACCTGCCGCGCCGCCTCGAAATCGGTGCGCCGCTCAACAAGCCGGTGCCAGAGACGTTCTACGCGGAAGGCGAAACAGGCTACACCGACTACCCGGCGCTGAGCGACGCGGCCTGACGGCACGACGGCGCGTGCTCAGGCGTGCACGTCCGCACGCATGAATACGCGCCGCGTTTCGTCGAGACCGAGCGCGACGTGGTGCGCGCGGATCGCACGCAGCGCGTCGTCGAGCGCCGCATCGTCGATGATCCGGAAACCGAGGCGTGCGTAGTAAGGCGCGTTCCATGGCGCGTCGCGGAACGTCGACAGCACCGCCTGCTCGATATGCTCCCGCGCCGCGTGCGCCATCACACGTTCGATGAGACGTGCGCCAATCCGCTGTCCGGCATGCGACGGCGCGACGTCCAGTTCCTCCAGATACAACCGCTGCGCATCGAGCAGCCGGTAGAAGGCGAATCCGATGCACGTGCCGTGCGGATCGACCGCGACATACGCGCGACCGTCGTCGATCCGCACCAGCACGGCGGCCGCATCGGTGGGCTCGCCGTCGGCGATATCATCCATGCCGATCGTGCGAAACCGCTGCGCGGCGGCGACTTCCACGGCGGCCATCGCGGCCGCGTCTTCCCGCGTGGCGGGGCGAATCAGGATCGATGCAGGCATGACGGCAATTCGGGCAGGCGGTCTGGAACGGCCGTCACTATAATCGAAACTTCATACGTATCGTTTCGAACGATTTCGAACGCCCGATCCACGAGGTCCGTCATGACGTTGTCCGCACTCGCCGTCTTCGCCTTCGCACTGCTCGTCACGGCCGGCACGCCCGGCCCGAGCGTCGCCGCGCTCGTCGCGCGCGTGCTGACGAACGGCGTGCGCGACGTGCTGCCGTTCCTCGCCGCCATGTGGCTCGGCGAAGCGCTGTGGCTCACGCTCGCGGTCGCGGGGCTGTCCGCGTTCGTGCGCACGTTCGCAACGGGCCTGATCGTGCTCAAGCTGCTCGGCGTCGCATACCTGCTGTTCCTCGCGTGGAAGATGTGGAGCGCGCCGACCGATACGGGTGGGGACGACCTGCCGCGCGGCCAGTCGCCGTGGCGCATGTTCGTCGCGGGCATGCTGGTCACGCTCGGCAACCCGAAGATCATGCTGTTCTATCTTGCGCTGCTGCCGACGATCGTCGATCTGACGCACGTCGGCATCGTCGCGTGGGCCGAACTCGTCGGCACGATGTTGGCGATCCTGATTCTCGCCGACTGCTTCTGGTCGCTGCTCGCGTCGCGTGCGCGTGCGTTGCTCACCTCGGCACGCGCGAAGCGGATCGCGAACCGCACGAGCGCGACCGCGATGGCCGGCGCCGCGGTGGCGATCGCGACGCGGTAAGCCGCCGGGCGGCGCGCATCGCGCCTCCGTTTGTCCGTCGCCTCGGGAATCGACATGAAAACCTGGCTATCGACTGTCCTGCTCTGCCTGTCCGCCACGGTCGCGCACGCGGCCGGTGTCAAGTTCGTCCGGATCCCCGCCGATGCATCCGGCCCCGAGTTGCGTGCGATCGTGTGGACGCCGTGCGCGGAGGCGATGCAAACGCTCACGGTCGGCCCTTACACACTGAAAGGACGTCGCGACTGCCCGACCGCCGGCGACAAGCTTCCGCTCGTCGTGATCTCGCACGGTCATGGCGGCACATTCCTCGGCCACCACGATCTGGCCGAAACGCTCGCCAATGCAGGCTTCGTCATCGCGGCGATCAACCATCCGGGCGACACGTTCTCCGACATGAGCCGCGCGACCGACCTGCAGGACTTCGTCGAGCGGCCGGCCGATATCAAGCGCCTGGTGGACTACATGCTCGATCACGCGCCGGATGCCGCGCACATCGACCGGGCGCGCGTCGGTTTCTTCGGCTTTTCGCGCGGCGGGTATACGGGCCTCGTACTCGCCGGCGGCAATCCGGATTTCGCACACGCGCCGGTCGCCTGCCCTGACCCGACCTGGCCGATCTGCAAGCAGATCTGGGCCGGCGACCTGCCGAAGGCGCCGCTGACGCACGACCCGCGCATCAAGGCCTACGTGCTCGCCGATCCGCTCGACGAATTCCCGACGGCCGATACGCTAAAGGACGTGCATGCACCGATCCAGCTCTGGGCGTCCGAGGCAGGCGGCGACGGCGTGGAGCCGGACACGGCCCCCGCGCTGGCCGCGCTGCTGCCGCAACGGCCTGACTTCCACGTCGTGCCGAATTCCGCGCATTTCGCGTTTCTCGCGCCGTGCCCCGAACAACTGGCCCACGACGCGCCCGACATCTGCACGGACGCAAAGGGATTCGATCGCACCGCGTTCCACGCCTCGTTCGACGCGAAGGCACTCGCATTCTTCAACGCGAATCTTCGCTAACTAACAGCGAAACGCCTTGCGCCACGTGCCCGGCGCCGGCACATGATCGTTGCATTCGATCAGCGCACGCACCAGCGCCCAGTCGTCGTCGTCGCAGAAATCGAGCAGCACCGCGCCGTACGGGCCGCGCTGCTCGCGCAAGCGCTCGGCCAGTCGCGCATGAATGCCCTGCACGCGGCCATCGCCGAATGCGACCACCGACGGATTCGCCCCCATCCCCGTTCCGCTGCAGAAACTGAGCGCCCAGCGGCCGCTGTCCGGCAACGGCAGATGCGTCAGCAACGCGTCGATCGCGCGCCACTTCCACGCGATCGACGCGGCCACCGGCACGCGATATTCGTCCTGAATCACGAATGCACCGTCCGGATGGTCGATCGTAAACGTCGCGTTGTCGGGCCACGCGGTCAGGTCGATGCCGAGCGGCCGGCCGCTGCGAAAGCGCCGCAACAGCACGACCGCGCCGCGCACGTCGCCGAGCGTCGGCAGCGCGCCGCCGGCATGCCAGCGCAGCCGCGGATGCCGCGCGCGATGCGCGTCGAACGTCGCATCGAAACCGCGCGTGCACGCCTGCGCCGGCCACTCGTCCTTCACCGACATCACGATGCATTCGCGCGGATGCGTATCGAGAAAGCGCGTACAGGTTGCCAGCACGTCGTCGAACGTCATGCCGAGCGCGATGCCGCCATGATGGATGTCGAATGCATCGCGCACGTGCCGGCAGCGGATGTCGAGCAGCCGCACGCCATGTGCGAGCTGCGCATCGAGCGGCGCTCGCTGCGTGCGCACCAGCCGATCGTCGACCGTATACGCACAGGTGTCATGGCTGCCCGGTAGGGTCAGCGTATGCAGCAGCCGCGCGTCGTCGAGCGCCGACATCCAGTCGGCAGGCGGCATGCACGTATCGTGGCTCGAAGGGATCATGAATCGATGAATGACAAGGAAAGAAAACCGTGGGTCACCGCGGCGGACGTCGCGGCGCGGGCCGGCGTCTCGCGTTCAGCAGTGTCGCGCGCGTTCTCGCCGGCGGCAAGCATCGCACCGCAAACACGTGAGCGCGTGATGGTCGCCGCGCGTGCGCTGGGCTACCAGGTCAACCTGATCGCGCGCGACATGATCACGCAGCGCAGCAGCATGATCGGCGTCGTGACGGCCGGGTTCGAGAACCCGTTCCGCGCGCGGCTGCTGTCGGACCTGATGGCCGCGCTCGGGCAGCGCGCGTTCACGCCGCTCGTGACCAATGCGGAAGATCCGCGCCAGGTGCGGCAATCGCTCGAACAACTGCTGAGCTACCGGATCGCGGGCCTCGTGATGACGTCCGCATCGCCGCCGCTGTCGGTCGCGCAGCAGTATCTCGAACACCGGATTCCGGTCGTGATGATCAACCGCGAAGCGAACCTGCCGGGCGCGGATGTGGTCGTGAGCGACAACGCGGCGGGCGCCGCCCATGCCGCGCAGCGGCTCGTGCGGGCCGGCGCGCGCCGGCTCGCGTTCGTCGGGCCGCGCGGCGCGAGCTACAGCGCGCGGTCGCGCGCCGTGGCGTTCGAGCAGGCGATCGGGCAACGCGACGCGTTCGACGCGACGCTCGTACGCGTGCTCGACACGCCGTCCGACACCCACGCCAGCGGGATCGACGCCGCGCGGCAACTGTTCGCGACCGGCGAGCGGCCCGACGGCGTGTTCTGCTCGTCCGACCTGCTCGCGCTCGGCGTGATCGACGTCGCGCGCGGCGAATTCGGCTTGCGCGTGCCGGAGGATCTGCGCGTGATCGGCTTCGACGACATCCCCGCCGCCGAATACGATGCGTATCGGCTGACGACGCTGCGGCAGGACACGCGCGGCCTCGCGCACGCGGCGATCGACCTGCTCGCCGACCGGATGCAGACGTTCGACGGCCCGTCGCGCACGTGCGTCGTACCGGTCACGCAGGTGGTGCGGGACAGTTGCGCGTAACGACGCCGGACCGGGCGCGGCCGCGCCGCGCGTCACTTCAACCCGCCCGCGAACCCGCGCAACAGGTAGCGCTGCACATAGCCGGCCACGGCGAGCGTGGGCAGCGACGCCATCAGCCCCGCGCTCATCAGGTCGCCCCAGTCGATGCCGTTCTCCGTCACGTAGCCGGCAATCGCGAGCGGCAGCGTGAAGCGGCTCGGCGTCGACACGAACAGCAGCGCGATCAGAAATTCGTTCCAGGCCGCGATGAACACGAAGATCGCGGTCGCGATCAGCCCCGGCGCGCACAGCGGCAGCACGATCTGCACGAGCCGCCGCGCGAGCCCCGCGCCATCGATGCACGCCGCTTCCTCGTATTCGATCGGTACGTCGCGCACGAACGCGAGCAGCATCCAGATCGCCATCGGCAGTGCGTAGATTTGATACGCGAGCATCAGGCCGAGCGTCGAATCGAGCAGGTGCAGCCGCTTCGCGAGCGCGAACAGCGGCACCGCGATCGTGATCGGCGGCATCAGCTTCAACGCCAGCACGAGCACCAGGAACAGCAGGTCGAGCCGCGCCGGAAACCGCAGCCGCACGAGCGCGTACGCGGCCGGAAACGCGAGCGCCAGCGCGAGCAGCGTCGTGCCGAAGCCGACCAGCAGCGAATTGGCGAGCGGCGCGCCGATGCCGTTGGACCACACCGACACAAAATGCTCGACGGTCGGTGCGGCAGGCCAGATCCGCAACGGATGATCGAGGCGTTCGAGTGTCGGCATGAAGGCCGCGCCGGCCATCCACAGGCACGGCAGCAGCAATAGCGCGAGCGCGACGACGCGCAGCGCCCACGGCATCGCGTGACCGAGTACCGCGCCCGTTCGTGCGCGCGAGATGCCCGCCGATTGCGTCGTCATGCGCGCCGCTTGCGAACCGTCTGCCATACGTACCCCGAGACCAGCAGCGCGGATGCCGCGAGCATCAGCACCGACGCGGCACTCGCCGGCCCGACGTTGAAGAAGCGGAAGCCCGTGTCGTAAATGTAGGTCGACAGCGTCTGCGTCGCATTGCCGGGGCCGCCGCCCGTCAGCGCATAGACCTTGTCGAACAGCTTGAACGTGTCGATCGAGCGCAGCAGCAGCGCGAGGCCGATCTGCGGCGCCGCGAGCGGCAGCGTGATGTCGCGCAGGCACTGCCACTCGCTCGCGCCGTCGGTGCGTGCGGCTTCGTACAGTTCCTGCGGGATCGACTGCAGCCCGGCCAGCACGATCAGGAACGCCATCGGCGTCCACTGCCACACGTCGACGAGCGCGAGCGACCATAGCGCGAGGTGCGGATCGGACAGCCAGCGCACGCCGTCGACGCCGAACGCCGCGAGCAGCGCGTTCAGGAACCCGTCGAAGTTCAGCCAGTTGCGCCAGATCGCCGAGCACACGAGCGTGGACAGCATCATCGGCAGGATCGCGAGCGGCAGCGCGATACGCCGCCCCGGAAACGCGCGCACGAACAGCAGCGCGAGGCCGAAACCGAGCGCGACTTCGGCGAGCGATGCGACGATCGTGAAGCGCAGCGTGTTGCCGAAGCCGGCCGTGAACGCGTCGTCGGCGAGCACCGCGCGATAGTTCGCCAGCCCCGCGAACGCGCGGCGGCCGGCCGAGTAATCGACCCGGCAGAACGAGTCGATCAGCACCTGCGCGACCGGATACAGCGCAAGCGCGGCGAGCACCAGCAGCGCCGGCCCGAGCAGCGCGACGAACGGCAGGCCGCGGCCGAACGCTTTCATGCGGCCTCCCTGGCCGACGGATTGACGTGCGCGGTCACTTGCCGGCCGCGGCCGTCGCCTGCGCGATCTTCTGCTGCGCCTGGCGCAGCGCGGCATCGGGCGCGGCCTGCCCCGTCAATGCGAGCTGCAACTGAGCGCCGAGAATGCTCTCGACCTGCTGCCAGTCCTTCACGCGCGGCCGCGCGCGGCCGGCCTCGAGCGCCTTCAGTTGATCGGGATACCAGCGATACTGGCGCACCAGCGCCGGATCGTTGAAGACGCTGCGGCGCGTCGGCGGAATGCCGATGCCGGCGAGGCGCGTCTGCGTATCGCGCGCGCTCAGGTAAGCGAGGAAATCCTGCGCGAGCTTCGCGTGCGGCGCGTCCTTCGGAATGCCCATCTGCCAGATGCCGAGCATCGGCGCCGGGCCCGCGGTCTGCCCCGGCGGCGGCTGCAGCGCGATCTGCCCGACCACGCGCGACTGCTTCGGATCGTCGAGCGCCGGCACCCACGCAGGCCACACCTCGATCGACTGCGCGGCCGTGCCGCGCTGCAATGCGTCGCGCACTTCGGCCGCGCCGTACACGTCGACGTCCTTCGGCGCGAACGCCTTCAGCGCGAGGAACGTCTTCAGGGCGGCCTGCGCTTCGCGCGAATCGATCGTCACGTTGCCGGCATGGTCGAACACGTCGCCGCCGTACGCCCACAGGATCGGCAGGAAGCCCGTGACGACCGGGTTGCCTTTCGTGCCGCGGAACACGACGCCCGACACGCTCTTGTCCGCGCCGCCGACGGTCTGCGCGATCTTCAGCACGTCGTCCCAGTTGCGCGGCGGTTGCAGCTTGTACTTCGCGAGCAGATCCTTGCGGTACGCGAACATCTCGACGTTGCCGACGATCGGCAACGCGTACAGCGCGCCAGCCGCATTGCGGCCGAGCGCGACGGCGGACGGCACGAGATCGGCGTCCGCGAACGATGCGGGCAGCGGCTTCAGCCAGCCGTTGCCGATGAATTCGGGCGCCCACGTGTCGTCCATCATCACGAGGTCGTAGGCGCCGGTGCCTTCGCGCATCGACAGCTTGAGCTTCTGGTACAGGTTCGCGTTCGGCAGCTTGAGGAGTTCGATCTCGGTGCCCGGGTGCAGCTTGTTGAAGCCGGCGACGGCGTCGGCCAGCCCCTTGCCGTAGATGTCGTCGCGGCCTGCGATGACGAGATCGGCGGCCACGGCGTGCGTGGCGGCGAAGGACAGCGCAAGGGCGGCGGACAGCGCGCGCAGGCGGCTCAGCAAGGTCATGGGTCTCTCTCGATCGGCGTATGGAGCGGAACAGTCATGCGTTTCACACGTGTGCAACGCCGGCGACAGGCCAGGTCGCCTGAAGCGTCGCCATTGTTCACGCAGACCGTGAAGGTATTGTGGCAAGCCGCAAGCCGGGCAACCTGATGCGCGCATTCCGTCAATCCGGGTCCATTCAGTCAAGCATACGGATGGTTTTTTTCAAGCAAGGCTTTCCATCAATCGCCCGATGCCGCCCACGCGCATGAAGACCGCACGACGGCACGCGACCGGCGTGCCCCCGCCCGCCGTTCAAGTCAAAAGTTCACACGAATCCCGGCCATCACCGCCAGTTGGCGGCTCGAATTGCTGTTCGCGAGCACCGGAATCTGCGCATAGTTCGTCGCGTTGCCGTCCGCATCGGTGCCCAGCCCCGTGCCACTCGCGATCTGTCCGATCGCGACCGCATACAGCGCCGTGCGCTTCGACAGGCTGTAGTTCGTGCCGACGTTCAGCTGGTGGAACCGCGTCGTGCCGCGCCCGTCCGTATGCGCGGCGTTGAAGATGTACGCGACGCCGCCTTGCAGCGCCGGCGTGAACATGTACGTGACGTTCAGCTCGCCGATGTCGAACGTGAACGCCTGCGTGCGCGGCTGCGCGGCGGTCGAGAAATAACGGCTGTCGCCCAGACGCGTATGCGTGTAGGTCAGCGCGAGCGTCGCCGCGCCGAACGTGACCGACCCACCCGCGCCGAACGCGCGCATCGAGCCGGCATCCTGCAGCAGGCAATACATCGCGCCGGGGTTGCTGCACGCGAAATCGCCGATATAGCCGCTCGCGCCGCCGAGCGCCGCGTCGAGCGGCTGATGCAGGTCGAGATAGCCGACCGAGAACGCCACCGGCGCACGCGTGTACGTCGCAGCCACCGCATAGCCGCGCTTCGCGGAAAAATCGCCGGCCTGCCCGCCGAAGCTGAACGTGCCGCCGAACGTGAGCCCGTTGAAATCGGCGCTGGTGAATTTCACCGCGTTGTTGAAGTTGAATGCGGCATTCAGGTTGTCGACGTCGCCGAGATGCGAGCCGTACGGCGTCGCCCAGTTGTTGCTCGACACGTACGCACCGAGCATGTCGGTGTACGAGTCGTATTGCCGGCCGAGGCCGAGCGTGCCGACCCCGTCCTGGCGCAGCCCGACCCATGCCTGCCGGCTGAATGCGGTGCCGCCCTGCAGCGCCTGCCCGCTCGCCGACAGGAACTGCTGCTCGAGCGTGAATACCGCATTCAGGCCGCCGCCGAGCGGCTCGGCGCCCTGGAAGCCGAAGCGCGACGGCACAAGGTTGCCGCCGCCCATCTGCCACGCATGGCCGCCGCCCGTGCTGCCGTCGGTGCGCATGAACTGCTGGTTGGTCGAGTAGATAATGCCGGTGTCCACGGTGCCGTACAGCGTCACGCTCCCCGAAGTCTGCGCGTGCGCGTGCAGGCAACCCAGCATGGCCGCTGCCGCGGCCGCGGTCAGTCGTCGTCCGTTCTTCATGTCCCGCCCCTCAATGTTCATCGGTTCGCAGTGCAAATCGATGGTGTTGTCGATATGGGTGGCAGGACTTTATCCAGCGAAAATTCCGGACCTCTATCCCAAATCAGCAAACGGTGAGGAGGACGGGCGATACGGCGGCGCCGTCGCGGCGCGAGCAGGTCATTCGGGACGCAGGGTTTGCGACGGCAGCTCGCCGAACAGGTCGCGATACTCGCGCGCGAAATAACCGAGGTGCGTGAAGCCCCAGCTCGCGGCGGCTTCGCCGACGCCGAGCTGCTGCACCGGCGTCGTGCGCAGCAGGCGACGCACCGCGTTCAGCCGGATCGTGCGCAGGTAGCCGACCGGCGTGACGTCGGCCACGCGTTGAAAGCTCGTTTGCAGCGTGCGGCGGCTGCAGCGCAGCGCGCGGCACAGTTCGAGCACGGTGACGGGTTCCTCGGGGCGTTCGCGCAGATGCTTCTCGCAGCGGCTCACGATATCGCTGTAGGTGGCGTACGTGATGTCGCGGCGCTCGACGCCGATGCCCTGTTCGAGCGCATCGAGGAACATGCCGAGCATCGCGTCGCGAAACATCCTGCGGGTGGCCGCATATTCGAGGCAGCCCGGGTTGCGCTGGGCATCGTCGATCAGCGCCGACAGCCGCACGCCGAGCGCGACGCCCTGCGCATCGGACAGCCGCGTCACGTGCCGCAGCCTGCGCGCGGCGGCCGCGCCGAATTCGGCTTCGCACAGCTCGTCGACCATGTCGGACGCCGCGCTGATCCCGACGAGCCCCATCCCTTCCGGCGTGTGGAATTCGAAATCCTCGCCGGCGCGCAGCGCGAGCAGCGCATAGCCGTCGACCGGCTGCCCCTGGAACGTACCGGCGAGCGGTACGGACAGCGGCACCGCGAGCGACGTGCGCCCGAGCGGCGCGAGCCCGGTTTGCGCGACACGCCGGTTGGTCGTCTCGCGGAAGAAGTGGAAATCGTCGTACAGCACCTGCGTGACGGTGCCCTTGAAGCGGCCGGGGGTCATCTGACGGTAGACCTGATGCCAGCCCGCGATCGCGAGCCCGTGATCGTGCACGTCTTCGTGTGAGCGTGACTGGAACAGCATCGGCGTCTCCGGTAAAACCCTTGGGTACTGGATGCGGCCGCCGGGTTCGCACGGCGCGCATCGCCATAGCTTACCCTCGCAAAATCCTGCGTAGTGCGGTTTCGAATGCAAGACAGGCCGCCGACAGCGCGGCGGCCTGTTCGTCGATCAGCCTGACATAGCGGCGAAACGATGGCATCCGGTTCACGACCTCGCTACCGCCGAACGGCACGATCGCGAGCGTCCAGCGGCCGTCGCGCGCGTCGATCGCGCAGTCGGTCAGGTGCAGCGGCCGCAGCGCGTCGACGAGCGCCGGCTCGGCGACCAGCGCGGCCAGCGTGTCGGTGAAGAGAGGGTCGCATCCGGGCACCGGTACCGCATCGATGCCGGTGCGACGCAGCCAGCCGGTCTGTCGCACGCGCGCGCTGCCCTGCGCGGTCGGGCCGTCGGCGGCCGCCGTCACCTTCACGCTGACCGTATGCATCAGGAACTGGCGCTCGACGCGCTCGTCGAGGCTCACGCGCACGCCGTTCGACAGCCGCGCCGTGGCGCCACCGACGCCGACGCCGCCGACGCCGCCGACACCCTCGGCATCGCGCACGGCCCGCAGATCGGCGAGCACGCGCGCGGCGATCGCGCCGGGACGGTGACCGGGCGGCGGCGCATCGGGCGCCGCGCGCCACCGGGCGAGTACGGCCTTCACGACGCGACGTGCTCGTTGCGCAGCACGTCCTCCACCGGCACCGGCTTGAACGGATGCCGGCGCTGCACGACGAGCGTCCAGAACAGCGCATACAGCGCTGTGAGCCCGAGCATCGCGCCGAACGGCACGTAGATGTCGCGCGCGTTCATTCCCGGCGGCGTGATGTACCAGATCGCGAGCACGATGCCGACGCTCGACACGATCTGCGGCAGCGGGAACCACGGCGATCGATACGGGCGCGGCAGGTCCGGGCGGCGGATACGCAGCATCACGACCGACGCGGTGACGAGCAGGTACGCGGTACCCCACGCGCAGGTCGCGGCGAGCACGAGATGCAGGATGCTGTCGAGATTGCCGTTGATCAGCCACGCATGGAAGATCGGCACGATCGCCGACGCGACGATGCCGACCACCGGCGTCTTGAAACGCGGATGCAGGTACGCGAAGCAGCGCGGCAGCGCGCCGTCGATCGCCATCCCGTACAGAATCCGCGGCAGCCCGGCCATCAGCGTGTTGATCGTCGCGGCGCCCGCGCACAGGAACGCGATGCCGAACCACACGCGGCCGAATGGCCCGAGCACCTGCAGCGCGAACGCGGGAATCGCGCCGGGCGTGTCGAGCAGGTGCGTGAGGCCGTCGGCGCTCACCGGCACGTTCGCGACCTGGCGGCGGATCGCCGCGCCGTACAGGAACATGCAGATCGCGACGCCGACGAGGCCGATCGACATCGCGCGCGGGATCGTGCGGCCCGGCGCCTTCATTTCCGGCGCGAGCGGCGTGACGAACTCGCAGCCGACGAACATGAACATCGCCATCCCGACCAGCGACAGCACGGCCGGGATCGACGTGCCGACTTCCGAGCCGCCGAACCAGCCGTCGAGATGCACGGCCGGCGCGGCCGCGAGCCCGAGGATCCCGAAGATCATCAGCGACAGCCACATGCCGGCCGTCAGCACGATCTCGAGCTTGCTGAACACCTTGATGCCGACGATGTTGGTGATCGCGAACGTGACCACGAGGCCGACGCCGACGAGCCACGAACTGTTGTGCTTCTCGAACGCGGCGTTCAGCGATTCGAAGTTCACGAGCGCCATGATGCCGCTCAGGATCGTCTCCGCCGTGCCGGCGAACACGTGCACAAGGAAATACGCGGAAATCGTGCCGGTGATCGCCCAGAAGCGGCCGAGCCCGCACGACAGGTAATCGTAAACCGAGCCGGCCGTCGGCAGCATCGCGGCGGCTTCGGAGAACGTGGTCGCCTGCGCCTGCATCATCACGAACGCGATGATCATCGCGACCGCGAACGCCCAGCCGCCCATCCCGAAGCCCGACGTCGCGGTGAGGATCACCGGGCTCGCCATGATGAGGCCGACGGCGCTCGCCAGCGCGGTCGGAAAACCGACGGCGCCCGCCTTCAATGCGGCGCCGCCGCCCGCTTCAGCCGGCGAGCCGGCGGACGTATCGCCCGCGGCGCCGGTCATTCCCGACCATCCCGACATCGTTGTCTCCTTCGTTGGTTGGCCTGAACCGGCGCTTCGTCAGCGGCCGGGGCCAGATGCTTCGCGGTCGGCCCCGGGCGGTGCGTCAGCACTGCGAGACCCGGGCCCCCTGTCGATCACACCGTGATCCGATGTCGAAAAAATACGCAGGCAAAATAATCCAGTCATAGCGCAAATCGGCAAACCCGCGATGGCGTTTACCCGCCGCCGCGGGTTTGCCGTCGAGCGGTCACGCCGTCATGCGAACGGTACTGCCTCGAAGCCGGCCGCGAGCGCGTCGACGATCCGGTCGAGCTGTTCGCGCTGGATCACGAGCGGCGGCGACAGGATGATCTTCGTGCCGACCGGACGCACCAGCACGCCGTTCTCGCGCGCGACTTCCGCGACCGCGTTCGCATAGCCCGACAGCGGATCGATCGGCTCGCGGGTGTCCTTGTTCGCGACGAGATCGAGCGCGAGCATCAGCCCCTTGCCGCGCACCTCGCCGACCGCCGCGAAGCGTTCCGCGAACGGCTGCAGCGCCTCGAGCAGATACGCGCCCTGCTTCGCCGCATTCGCCGGCAGGTCTTCCTTCACGACGATGTCGAGGCTCGCGATCGCGGCCGCGCATGCAACCGGGTGGCCGGCGTACGTGTAGCCGTGCATGATCGCCCCGCCGAAATCGGCATTCGCGGCGAACGCGTCCTCGATCCGCGCGTTCACGACCGTCGCGCCGAGCGGCACGTAACCCGACGAAATGCCCTTGGCGAGACACATGATGTCCGGGCGCACACCCCAGCCGCGGCTACCGAACAGGCTGCCGCTGCGGCCGAACCCCGTCACGACCTCGTCGGCGATCAGCAGCACGCCGTAGCGGTCGCACACCTCGCGCACCAGCGGCCAGTAGTTGGCCGGCGGCACGATCACGCCGCCCGCGCCCTGGATCGGCTCCGCGATGAACGCGGCGACGGTGTCCGGGCTCTGGAACTGGATCTCGCGCTCCAGCATCTCCGCGCAGATCCGGCCGAGTTCCTCCGGATCCCGCGTGAACGGGTTGCGGTACAGCCACGGCGTCTCGACGTGGAAGCAGCCGGGCAGGTTCGGTTCGTAGTTGCGGCGGAACACCGTGTTGCCGTTCACCGACGCGCCGCCGAAATGCGTGCCGTGATAACCCTGCTTCAGCGAGATGAACTTCGTGCGATCGGCCTGCCCGCGCACCTTCCAGTACTGGCGCGCGATCTTCAGCGCGGTCTCGATCGAATCGGAGCCGCCCGAGCTGTACAGCACGCGGCGCATCCCTTCCGGTTCGAGCATGTCGATCAGCTTCTTCGACAGCTCCTCGGCCCGCGGATGCGAAATGCCGTCGAACAGCTGGAAGTATTCGAGCTCGTCGAGCTGACGCACGATCGCGTCCTTCACTTCCTGGCGGTTGTGGCCGACGTTCACGTTCCACAGGCCCGCGACGCCGTCGACGAGCTTGCGCCCCTCCTCGTCGAATACGTAGCAGCCGTCGCCGCGCACGATGCGGATCGGCTTGCGCTGCTTCATTTCGTTCGGGTGCAGCATCGGGTGCCAGAACTTTGCTTCGTTGTAGCTCATTGCAATCTCCACTGTCGGATCGAATCGGGTTCGTTCGGGTTCGTTCGGGTTCGTTCGGGTTCGAGCGTCGCGCGTCAGTGCGCGATGCAGACGGATTTGGTTTCGGTGAAGCCTT
Organism: Burkholderia sp. BE12; assembly: GCF_002959955.1. Lineage (NCBI taxonomy): Bacteria > Pseudomonadati > Pseudomonadota > Betaproteobacteria > Burkholderiales > Burkholderiaceae > Burkholderia > Burkholderia sp. BE12. The sequence goes on from NZ_PREY01000003.1 coordinate 42,396, forward strand.
CGATCGCGTACTGGCCGAATTCGCGGCCGATGCCCGATTGCTTGTAGCCGCCGAACGGCATCGACGGATCGAGCGGGATATGGCAGTTCACCCACACGGTGCCGGCCTCGATCCGCGGCACGAGGTTCATCACGCGTTTCAGGTCGTTGCTCCAGATGCTCGCGGCGAGGCCGTACGGCGACGCGTTCGCGAGGCGCACCGCGTCGGCCGCGTCGTCGAACGGCACGACGACGATCACCGGGCCGAACACCTCGTCGCGCACGATCGCGCTGTCCGGGTGCGGGTCGGCGATCACGGCCGGCTTCACGTAATAGCCGGGCAGATCGTCGGCCGGCGTGCCGCCCGCGAGGAACGTGAGGCCCGCGCGGCGCGCGCCTTCGATGTGCTCGACGACCTTGTCGCGATGGTGCGCGGAGACCAGCGGATTGATCTGCGCGGTGGTGTCGAGGCCCGCGCCGAGCTTCATCGACTGCGCGACGCCCGCGAGACCGTCGGCGAGTTGCGCGAACTTGCTGCGATGCACGTAGATGCGCGACGCGGCCGCGCATACCTGCCCCTGATTGAAGAATGCGCCGGCCGCCACCCCGTCGAGCGCCTGCGCGACGTCGACGTCGTCGAGCATCACGATCGGGTTCTTGCCGCCGAGTTCGAGCGAGAAGCGCGTCATGTTCTGCACGGCCGCCGCGCCGACCAGCTTGCCGGTCGCGGTCGACCCCGTGAACGAGATCTTCGCGACCGACGGGTGACTCGCGAGCGCCGCGCCGCAGACGCGCCCGCCCGTGACGACGTTGAACACACCGGGCGGCACGCCGGCTTCGCGCGCGAGCTCGGCCAGGCGCAGCGCGGTGAGCGGCGTTTCCGGCGACGGCTTCAGCACGATCGTGCAGCCGGCCGCCAGCGCGGGAATCAGCTTCCACACCGCGATCATCAGAGGGAAATTCCACGGCACGATCGCGGCGACCACGCCGACGGGCTCCTTGCGCGTATAGGCCGTATAGCGCGTGCCGGGCGGGAACGGGATCGACACGTCGAGCGTCTGGCCGGTGATCTTGGTCGCCCAGCCGGCCATGTAGCGCACGTATTCGACGCTCGCGCCGACTTCGATCGCGCGCGACACGTGAATCGACTTGCCCTGGTTCAGCGTTTCGAGTTGCGCGAGCGTTTCGGCGTCGGCTTCGATCAGGTCCGCGAGTTTCAGCAGGATGCGTTCGCGGTCGGCCGGCCGCAACCCGCTCCAGACGCGCGCGTCGAACGCGTGTTTCGCGCTGGCGACCGCGCGGTCGACGTCGTGTGCGTCCGCATCGGCGACGGTCGCGAGCCGCTCGCCCGTGGCGGGGTCGTACACGTCGAGCCGCGCGGCCGCGTGCGCGGGCTGCATTGCACCATCGATGAAGAGGCCGAAATCGCGCGCAACGAAGGTGCGCACGGTGTCGCTGACGGCGACGAAGTTCGTGTTGCTCATGGGCGTCTCGTTGATTGTCGTGGCTGGACCGCGTGCCGGTGAGGCACGCGGGCGTCGGACCACTGTATCGACGGGCGATCGCGCCCGGTGAGCGCAAATTGGCAGCGCGTGGGACGCTGAGAGGACCGGGTTCGAACCCCGTCCGATCGAGGCCGGCAACCGGCTCGATATCGCCGCGGGCAGGTCGGATAGCTTACGAAACGATTACAGAAACAACGCCCCGACCAGCTCCGTGCGATTCGACACGCCGAGCTTGCGGTACATGCGCATCAGGTGAGTCTTGATGGTTGGCTGGCCAAGGGCGAGATCGCGTGCGATCTCCTTGTTCGAGCGGCCGTCGCGCACGAGGCGCGCGATCTGCTCCTCGCGGTACGTCAGCCGCTCTTCGCAGCCGATCCGGTGAATTCCGCGCCGCGCGCGCAGCAGCGGGGTCAGCGCGGCTTCGGCGACCGGCTGCAGCCGCGCGAGCGCGTCGATCTCGCCGGGCGCGAACCGGCCTGCCATGCCATTCCCGGCCACGCCGCCGCCCGCTGCGCCGCTCCCGAAGCGCAGCAACGAGAACGCCCCCACCGTCCGGCCCGCGTCGCGCAGCCAGATCTCGACGACGTCCGCCACGTCGTGCCGCCGCAGGAAACGGGTCCAGTACGCGGACGCTTCACGCCTTTCGTCAGGCAATTGCGATGCGAGCGTAACGACCGCACCGACGCCCACGGCGCAGCGCGACGGATGCAGCGGATCGAGCATCCGGTAGCGGGCAACATAGGTCCGATGCATCGACTCCGGCATCCCGAACAGCTCGAAATCGGCCGGTTCACCGCTCGCGTCGAGCCGGTAGAACACGATCGCGGACGGGCTCGCGAACGCGTCGAACGCGTCCACGCATGCGCGCAGCGCGCGCCGCCAGTCGGCGGCGTCCGAATCGGCAGGGAGGGGGAGGCTCGGCATGAACGGTATCGGCGGACGGGCAAATGCGACGAAAACCGGGCCAGCCTACGCGCGGCGGCCACGCGTCCGTGAGCCCGAATCGGCAAATCGCCGCGCCGATCGCCCGAAGTGACTGCCTCCGCTCACGTCAGCCACCCGGGAAGCAGCCGCGAGCGGCCCGGTCGCTGCCGGTATCCGACCGGCGGGAAATGATCGGCGAGCAGACAAAAACAAGACAGGACACCCGACCAAGCATGTGATAATGCGCTCGCTCGCGGCGAACTCCTCGTTGTCGCTTCGAGGCATCCACCTTCATCTCACCAGCCATCGCGTCGACCAGGACGGGAAATTCCGTCCAGAGGCGATTTTCTATCCCGCGGCGCGGCGCCGCGACCTGGCGCGCCAAAGCGACGACGCTGCTTCCGTCATTCCCCTCAATGGACGTTCGTCGTTAGCGAACGGCAACATTCCCGCATGGTGCTCAGGAAAAATTCTTGAAACAACTCGGTCACGCCCTCGTCGTCACGCTGCTGCGCGCTTTCTCGGTCCTGCCGTACCCATTGGTCGCCAGGCTTGGCAGTGTCCTCGGGGCAGCCTTATATGCGCTTCCGAGCCGCCGCAAACATATCGTATTCGTCAACCTGCGCCTTTGCTTCCCGGAAAAGACCGAACGTGAGTACAACGATCTTGCGAAGAATCATTTTCGGCAGGTTGTCCGCAGCTATCTCGAACGCGGCATTCAGTGGTTCGGCAGTGCGCAGGCAATAAGGAATATCGTCCAGATCGACAGCAGGATCGATCTCGAAGACAAGGATGCGCCACCGACCATCTTCATGGGGTTCCACTTCGTGGGCATCGAGGTCGGATGCATGCTGTACTCGATGCAGTTTCCTGTCGCGGCGCTGTACACACGCATGTCGAACGCGCGTCTCTGCGACCTCGCAAAGCGACAACGCGGCAGATTCGGCGCGGAGATGATCGAACGTTCCACGAGCGCCAGAAAGATCCTGGGAATACTTCGCGCCGGCAAACCGGTCATGCTCGCGGCGGACATGGATCACGGCATCGACAACTCCGTGTTCGTCCCGTTCTTCGGCGTTCCCGCCTGCACGCTGACCTCCGTCTCGCGGCTTGCAACCCTGGGCCATGCGCGGGTAGTACCGTTCGTGACGGAGGTGCTGCCGAATTTCAAGGGATACAAGCTGACCATCTTCGAGCCGCTCAGCGATTTCCCGTCCGAAAGCGACACGACCGATGCACGGAGAATGAACGCGTTTCTCGAGGCGCAGATCTTGCGATTTCCGGAACAGTATTACTGGGTGCATCGACGCTTCAAGCACCGCCCGCCCGGCGTTCCGGCGGTCTACTGACGGTGCCGGTTTGCCCGGGGTGTCGTTCGTTATCCGGGCGCGGCAGTGATCTGCCTGGATCACCCGGACAGCTTGCCTGAAGCGGATCAGGCGAAGGTCTGGTGCAAGTAGCGCCCGACGCGCGACCGGGCCACCGCAACGGAGGTTCACGCACGACCGCCCTCGACGTGCGCGAACGCCCCAGGTACGTCAACGTCAGCGTGCGTTCGCGGCGAACGTGTCGCAGGCGCTCACCTCGCCCGACTCCATCCCGCGCCGCAACCAGTACACGCGCTGCTCGCTGGTGCCGTGCGTGAAGCTTTCGGGCACGACGTAGCCCTGCCCTTGCTGCTGCAGCCGGTCGTCGCCGATCGCCGCGGCGGCCTTCAGCCCCTGCTCGAAATCGCCCGGTTCCATCAGCCGCTGGTTCGCGCGCTGCGCGTTGTTCGCCCACACGCCGGCAAAGCAGTCGGCCTGCAACTCCATCCGCACCGACAGCGCATTCGCGCGCGCCTGGCTCGAGCGCCGGCGCGCGGCGTCGACCTTGTCGGCAATGCCGAGCAGGTTCTGCACGTGATGGCCGACTTCGTGCGCGATCACGTAGGCCTGCGCGAAATCGCCGCCCGCGCCGAAACGCTTGCGCAACTCGTCGTAGAAGCCGAGATCGATATACACGTTGCGGTCGCCCGGGCAGTAGAACGGCCCCATCGCGGTCTGGCCGGTGCCGCACGCGGTCGGCGTCGAGTTCGTGAACATCACGAGCTTCGGCGGTTCGTATTGCGCGTGCAGCTGCGTGTTGAACACGCCCGTCCACGTGCGTTCGATATTGCCGAGCACCTTGCGCGTGAACACCGCACCGGGATCGTTCGCCGCTGCGCCCTGGCGCTGGGTCGGCGCGGGCTGCGCCTGCTGCTGGCGCCCCTGCAGCGCCGACGCGCCTTCGAGCACGACGCGCGGGTCGATCCCGAAGAAATACGATGCGGCCAGCGCGACCACGATCGTACCGATGCCGATCGTCGCGCGCCCGCCGCCGAACCCGCCGGCGCCCCGTCGATCCTCGACGTTGGCGCTTTCTCTTTCGTCGTCCAGCCTCATTGCCGGCCCCTCCCTGTTCTTTTGTCGATGGTCCGGCCGCGCCAGCGCGCAACCGGGCGATATGCCGTGGCGACACGAGCCGTCGGCGGACGCGATGCCTGCGCATCGGACGCCCGCTCGCGCCGATCCCGCCTGCCGCTCCATTCGTACGACGGAACCGGTCGGCCGACGCGCCGACGCGCCGAGCGCCGCTGCGCTCGCCCGCTCGCCCGCTCGCCCGCTCGCGCTATTTTGCCGGGCTTTCGCGGCTTATCGCAAAAATGTGGAGGATAGAGCGATTCGGCGGCGGACATCGTCAGCCTTTGCAAAATGAGCAATGTCGGCGCTTTCCAGTGGAACAGGAGCCTGAGCGAGGGTCTGGGCTGGCTCTCTTGTGCAGCGCTCACTCCTCCAGGCTCCTTTCGGTTTTGGAAAGTACTCGGCCGCCGCGCCCGGCCGTCCGGACGACCCGCGTTCATCCTTTCGGCGGATACCGGTGCACGCCCGCGCCGCATAAAGTGGCCGGAACGCCCCCTTTCCGGAGAACGACATGACGCACCCGCCACCCCGCACGATCGCGATCACCGGCGCAGGCACCGGTATCGGCGCCGCGTGCGCGCGCCGCTTCGCCCGTCGCGGCGACCGCGTCGTGCTGATCGGCCGCCGCCCGGCGCCACTCGACGCGCTCGCCGCCGAAACGGGCGGCCTCGCGCTCGCGGGCGACGCCGCCGGCACCGCCGACTGGGCCGGCTTCCTGCCGCGCATCGCCGAACGCTTCGGCCGCGTCGATGCACTCGTCGCATGCGCGGGCGGCCACGGCATCGGCCGCGCGAACGAAACCGACGACGCGCAGTGGCGCGACGCGATGCACGCGAACCTCGACACCGCGTTCGTCAGCGCGCGCGCGTGCCTGCCCGACCTGATCGCGCAGCGCGGCAATATCGTGCTGGTCGCGTCGATCGCCGCGCTCGCGGCCGGCCCCGGCGTATGCGGCTACACGGTCGGCAAGCACGCGCTGCTCGGGCTTGCGCGATCGCTCGCACGCGACTACGGCCCGCACGGCGTGCGGGCGAACGCCGTCTGCCCCGGCTGGGTCCGCACGCCGATGGCCGATGCGGAAATGGAACCGCTGATGGCCGCGCACGGCGATTCGCTCGGCGATGCGTACGCCCGCGTCAGCGTCGACGTGCCGCTGCGGCGCGCGGCCGATCCCGACGAGATTGCGGCCGTCTGCGAATTCCTCGCGTCGCCGGACGCATCGTTCGTGACCGGCGCGACGCTCGTCGCGGACGGCGGCGCGACGGTCGTCGACGTGCCGACGCTCGCGTTCGACCGGCTTTGACGCCGCCGGAAGGCGTCGCGCGTGCCGGCCCGCTCCCGAATCCATTAACATCGTCCCGATCCGCCGCCTGGCGCGGCACCGCCTCACCGTTCGGAATTCGATGAACATCCGGTTTCTGGAAACCTTCGTCTGGCTCGCGAAGCTGGAAAACTTCCGGCTCACGGCCGAGAAACTGCACACGACGCAGGCGGCCGTGTCGAGCCGCATCGCGTCGCTCGAGGAAGCGTTCGACGTGCGCCTGTTCGACCGCAACACGCGCTCGGCCACGCTCACCCCCGCGGGCCGGCGCATGCTGGCCTACGCGGAGCGGATCGTGCGGCTCGACGGCGAAATGCGGCGCGACATCGACGCGGCGAGCGACGCGGGCCTGATCCGGATCGGCGTGATCGAATCGATCGTGCACAGCTGGTTCCCCGCGCTGATGGCGCAACTGCGCGAGCGCTATCCGCGCCTCGACGTCGAGATCACGAGCGACACGACGCTGCACCTGATCCGCCTGCTCAGTACCGACGGCGTCGACCTGATTCTGCAGACCGACCCGGTGCCGGGGCCGGACTTCACGAACCTGCCGCTGTGCGAATTCCCGGTGCGCTGGGCCGCGAGCCCGCGCCTCGGGCTCGGCGGCCAGCCGCTCGACGTCGCGCGTCTGGCCGGGTTTCCGATCATCAGCTTCTCGCGCCACTCGGGGCCGCACGCGACGATCGAGCGGCTGTTCGCGGCCGTCGAACGGCCGGCCAGCATCAACTGCATCACGTCGGTCGCCGCGATGATCCGCCTCGTCGCCGACGGCTTCGGCGTGGCCGCGCTGCCGCCCGCGATCATCGGGCGCGAACTGCACGAAGGCACGCTCGAACTGCTCGACGTCGAGCCCGAATTCCCGGCGCTGCCGCTCGTCGCGACGTACCGCAGCCAGGGGCTGCCGGTCGCCGCGCGTATCGCGGAACTCGCGAGCGAAGTCGCGCGCGCGATGGCGGCCGCCGCGAACCTCGCGAAGCCGGCCGCCCCCGATCGCGCCGACGCAGCGCCCACGCGCAAGGCAACCGCCACAAAAACGAACACGTCGGCCAAAACGAAACGCACGGCGAAAGCCGCCTCGCCTGCCACACCCGCCGCAAAACGCCGCCCGCGCCGCTCATAAGAAAACCTGTTCACCGCGAATTTGTTTTCTTGTTGGACGGGCGCGGCCCGTCTTCGGGACACTGCGGTTCCTGACACCCCCGTCACGAGGAACCCCGCGATGACCCGCCTTTCCCTTCCGCACGGCCAGCTTTGCGTCTGGACGGATATCGACCCCGCGCACGAAGCCGATTTCAACGCGTGGTACGACCGCGAGCACATGCAGGAGCGTGTCGCGATTCCCGGCTTCACGCATGCGCGGCGGTTTCGTGCGACCGACGGCGGCCCGCGCCGGTACCTCGCGCTGTACGTAACGGAGGCGCTCGACGTGTTCCGGGGCGACGCGTACCGGCGCGCGTTCACGCAGCAGACCGCGTGGTCGCTCGCGAACTTCGAGCGCATGACGGGCACGCAGCGGCGCGTCGGCGAGCTGACGATCGAGGCCGGCGACGGCGAAGGCGCGCATCTCGCGCTGTTTGTGCTGCCGCCGGACCGCATCGACGTGCCGCACCTGCGCGAGCGCTTCGACGCCGCGCTGCACGAACCGGGCATCCACGCCGCGCGGCTCTTCCGCACGTCACCGGACCTGTCCGCGCCGATCGGCGCCGCGGCGGCCGCTCGCCCGGCCGCCGATGCGCTCGTGCTGATCGAAGGCAGCGACGCAGCGGCCACGCGTCGCGTCGCCGCCGCACTCGCCGGGCACGACGACGTGCGCACCTTCGACCTGCTGTGGCGCGCCGCCGCGCCGCTGCCTGCCCGGCGACGCGACACCGACGCCGAACCGGCCAGCGCTGCCGCCCTGCCTGCCTGAACGCCGGACGCCGACACCGGCCCCGCGCTTCATCCCGTCCTACGTCACGACCTGCCCGATACCATGAGCACTCTCGCCCAGCCCGCCGCCCACGCGCCCCGCCGTGTCCGCAACAGCCGACTCGCGACCGCGAGCATGATCGGCACGTCGCTCGAGTGGTACGACTTCACGATCTACAACACGCTCGCCGCGCTCGTTTTCAACCATCTGTTCTTTCCGTCGGTCGATCCGCTGGCCGGCACGATCCTCGCGTTCTCGACCTATGCGGTTGGCTACGTGTCGCGCCCGCTCGGCGGCTTCGTGTTCGGCAACCTCGGCGACCGCATCGGCCGCCGCGCGGTGCTGATGCTCACGCTCGTGTTGATGGGCGTGACGACCGCGCTGATGGGCGCGCTGCCGACCTATGCGCAGGCCGGCATCCTGAGCCCGATCCTGCTCGTCGCGCTGCGCTTCGTGCAGGGCGTCGCGCTCGGCGGCGAATGGGCCGGCGCGGTGCTGCTGTCGGTCGAGCACGGCGACCAGAAACGGCGCGGGCTGTCCGCATCGTGGACGCAGATCGGCCCGTCGTTCGGCACGCTGCTCGGCACCGGCTGCATCGCGCTCGTCACGCTGTCCACCACGTCCGACACCTTCCTGTCGTGGGGCTGGCGCGTGCCGTTCGCGGCCAGCGCGCTGCTCGTCGTGTTCGGCTTCTGGCTGCGGCGCGGCGTCGACGAAACGCCGCAGTTCGAGCAGCTCGCCGAATCGCACGCGACCGCCGAAGTGCCCGTCGCCGACGTGCTGAAGTACCACTGGAAGCGCCTGCTGATCGCGGGCGGCTCGCGGATCGGTTCGGACGTGCTGTATGCGCTGATCGTCGTGTTCACGCTGACCTACGTGACGACCGTGCTGCACCTGTCGCGCCCCGTCGCGCTGACGGCCGTGATGATCGGCACGGCCTGCAACGCACTCGCGGTGCCGTTCTTCGGCGCGCTGTCGGACCGTTTCGGCCGTCGGCCCGTGTATCTCGCCGGCGCGCTCGCCGGCATCGTGTGGGCGTTCGCGTTCTTCGCGCTGCTCGATTCGGCGCGCCCCGCGGCGATCGTCGCGGCCGTCGCGATCGGCCTCGTGATCCATGCGGTGATGTACGGCCCGCAGGGCGCGTTCGTGACCGAACAGTTCCCGACGCGCGTGCGCTATGCGGGCGCGTCGCTCGCGTACACGCTCGCCGGCATCGTCGGCGGCGGCTTCGCGCCGCTCGTGATCGCCACGCTGTTCCGGCAGACGGGCACGACGACGGCCGTGTCGCTGTACGTCACCGCTGCGCTCGTCGTCACGTCGATCGCACTCGTCGTCGCGCGCGAGACCGCGCACCGGCCGCTCGAGGATTGAGCGCCGCCGCCAGCCGGTTCGTTCCTTCGCACTTCAAACGGATATCCGCATGCCAACCCTGTCGTTCAACGTGATTTCCCTGCAAGGCCCGCCGGCCGCCGTCGACGTCGACGTCGAACGCGTCGTGATCGCCGGCTGGGCCGGCCGAGATCCGGCCGCGATCCGCGCGCACATCGACGAACTCGCGGCGCTCGGCGTCGCGCCGCCGTCGACCACGCCGTGCTTCTATCGCGTGTCGTCCACGCTGCTCACGCAGGCGCTGTCGATCGGCGTGCTCGGCGCGCGCTCGGGTGGCGAGATCGAATGCGTGCTGGTCGACAGCCCGGCCGGCACGCTGGTCACGGTCGGCTCCGATCACACGGATCGCGAAGTCGAAGCGTACGGCGTCGCCGTGTCGAAGCAGGTGTGCGCGAAGCCGCTCGGCCGCGACGCATGGCGACATGCGGATGTCGCCGATCACTGGGATGCGCTCGAGATGCGTTCGTGGCTGATCGCGCGCGACGGCGAACGGCTCGCGTACCAGCACGGCGCGGTCAGCGGCCTGCTCGCGCCCGACGTGCTGTGGCAGCGGTTCGACGATCGCCGCACGATGCCCGCACGCTGCGCGATGTATGGCGGCACGGTCGCCGTGCACGGCGCGATCGCGGCGATGGGCGACGGCGATGCATTCGAGATGGAACTGCACGATCCGGTGCTCGGACGCAGCCTCGCGCATCGCTATGCCGTCGAGGTGTTGCCGGTCGTCGCGTAACGGCGAGCGGAAAACCGCACGGGACACGGACACGGGCACGACGGCTTTCGGCCGTTGCGCCCGTTTCTACCTGTACGACTCGAAGCAGTGATAGTCCGGAAAGTTGAACTGCGCGCTGTCGCAGTACAGCAACCCTGCCAGGTTGGTACACCCGCTCAGTGTGAACATGATTGCCCCCGCAACCGACGTTTTCCATCCGAAATACCCCATCGCGCCCCCGTTTCCTCCTTGTCGGTGTTGACCGACATGATGCGCATCGGACGCACGCGGGTATGTGGAGAATTGTGGCCCGGGGCGTTCTTCGGTTCGCCGTGACGCGTTTCCGCGCCCGGGGCGCAGCCTGGGCTACCTTCCTTGCTCACCCGAGACACCCGAGCCCCGCCAGCGTCGCCTCCACCGCGGTATCGAGCGGCGTCACCGGCTCGCGGCCGAGCACCGCGATCACGCGCGCGTTGTCCATCCGGACCGGTTCGCGCCACAGGTAACGCATCTCGAGCAATTCGCGCAGCGTCGTGACGAACGGCGCGGCCACCCACACGAGCCACCACGGAAAATCGCGCAGCGCCGGCCGCATGCCGTGCCGCTGCGCAACGCGTTGCACGGCCCGCGCCATCTGCATGCCGTCCTCATCCCAATGCCCGCCCAGATGAAATCGCGCGAATGGCTCCAGCGTCTCGCTCCGCTCGATCAGTTCGACCATCACGCGGGCCACGTCCGGCACATACGACCATTGATGGCCGACGCCGCGGCTCGGCACGCTGATGGCCGCGACGGGCCGCCCCGGCTTGATCAGCCCCTGAGAGAACCAGCTGTTGCCGAGCTGCGGCCCGAAGAAATCGCCGGCGCGCACGACGATCGCCCGCACGCCGTGCGCGCTCGCGTCCTGCAGCCGCCGCTCCAGCTCGACGCGAATCGCGCCCTTGCGGGTGGCCGGATGCTGCGGCGCATCTTCCCGCAGCACCGGAAACGCATCGGCGCCGAAGTTGTAGACCGTGCCCGGCAGCACGACGGTCGCCTGCGCGGCCCGGGCCGCCGCGATCGTGTTGTCGATCATCGGCAGCACCTGGGTGGCCCAGTTCCGGTATCCGGGCGGGTTCACCGCATGCACGATCACGCCGCAGCCGCGTGCGGCGCGCACGACCGCATCGCGATCCAGCGCGTCGCCGCGCATCCATGCGATGCCGTCGCGCTCCACGACCTCGGCATCGAGCCCGCGCTTGAGCGCACGCACCTGCCAGCCCGCGTCGCGCAACTGCCGCGCGACTTCCCCGCCGATTCCGCCGCTCGCGCCGAGCACGAGTGCCTGCCGTTGCGTCCCGCCTGCGTCGATCGTCATTGCCGCTCTCCTTGAATGGAACCATCACGACACGCATTCTTGCGCGCCGGCGACTATCAAGGAATTGCCTAGCCCAATGGATCGGCTATACATTTATGCATGACCACCGATCTGAACTGGGAACGCTACCGCACCTTCCTCGCGGTGCTGACGGAAGGCTCGCTGTCCGGCGCGGCGCGCACGCTCGGCATCACGCAGCCGACGGCCGGCCGCCATGTCGCGGCGCTCGAAGCCGCGTTCGGCCAGACGCTGTTCACGCGCTCGCCGTCGGGCCTGCTGCCGACCGAGGCCGCGCTCGCGCTGCGCGGCCATGCGGAGGCGCTGCGCAGCGCGGCGGCCGCGTTCGAGCGGGCGGCGGCCAGCCATGGCGCCGGCGTGCGCGGCATCGTGCGGATCTCGGCCAGCGACGTGATCGCCGTCGAGGTGCTGCCGCCGATGCTCGCGCAATTGCGGCGCGACCATCCTGGGCTCGTGATCGAACTGGTGCCGACCGACCGCATTCAGGACGTGCTGAAGCGCGAGGCCGATATCGCGGTCCGGATGGCGCCGCCCGCGCAGGACGCGCTCGTCGCGCGGCGCGTCGGCGAAATCGAGGTCGGGCTGTATGCGCGCGACGATTACCTGGCGCACCACGGCGCGCCCGCGACAATCGACGCGCTCGCGCACCACGCGCTGATCGGCTTCGATACGGTCACGCCGTTCATCCGCTCCGCGGGGCGCGGCATGCCGATGTGGAAGCGCGACGCGTTCGCGCTGCGCACCGACAGCAATCTCGCGCAGCTTGCGATGATCCGCGCCGGCTACGGGATCGGCTTCTGCCAGACGGCGCTCGCGAAACGCGACGCGCGGCTCGTGCGCGTGCTGCCGGATGGGCCCGCGATGCGGCTGGAAACCTGGGTCGTGATGCACGAAGACCTGCGGACAAGCCCGCGCTGCCGGGCCGTGTTCGATGCACTGGCCAACGGGTTGCGTGCGTATGCGGACGGTGAAGTCGCCGAGTAGAAAGCGGCGTGCGTGAATCGCCCGGGCCGCGTTATTCGTAGATTTTCCCGGCGAACAGGATGTCGGCGATGCGCCGCCATGGGTTCTCGGGCACGTCGTAGTCGCGCAGCCCCTCTTCCGACGCCTCGGCCCAATCGATCATCGCTTCCAGGTATTCGCCGATCGAACGGTTTTCCCAGCCGAGCGCCGCGTGGGCATACGGCGACAGCGGCGCGTCGGCCTCGAGCTGCCGCTCCGTGTGCCAGTCATGGCCGAGCACGCGCAGGAAGTGGACCAGCGAGCGCTCGTCGACCACGCGCTCCAGCGCATGCTGCAGCTTCGCGGCCATCTGGTTCTTCAGTTCGTCGTCGTTCATGCCCGTAGCCCCCTGGCGCGCCCGTCGGGGCGCGCCGCCGCGTGACGCGCGGCATGGTTTTACATCAGCAGCTGACGCGACAGCACCTCGCGCGCCTGGGCGACGGTCTCGCGTTCGCCCGGCAACGGCGGCGTCAGCGAAAACACCGCGTCGGGCAACGGCGGCAGCCGGTATTTCGTGCCGAGCCGCATCAGGCCGTCGCCGATCGCCGACGCGCACAGGCAGCCGACCCCGAGCCCCGCCGCGAGCATCGACTGCAAGCCCGCGACGCCCGACGCGCTGTGCACGAGCACGTACGGCGTGTGCCGTTCGTCGAGCGAGCGCACAGCGACCTGATGCATCATGCAGTCGTCCGGCAGCAGCACCAGCGGCAGCGGTTCGGGCAACTGTTCGGCGAGCGCGGGCGACGCGACCCACGACAGCGGTTCGCGACGCAGCACCCAGCGCGTGTCGGCCGACACCGGCCGGAACGGCCCGCTCGACATGTTCATCACGACGCCGAGATCGATCTGCCCGCGTGCGTGCGCCACTTCGATATCCGCGCTCTTCATCGCGCTCACGTGCAGGCTCAACTGCGGGTAGCACTCGCGCAGCCGCGCCAGCATGCCCGCGACTTCATTCGTGCGGTAATAGTCGGTGATCGCGACGCGCAGTTCGCCCTTGATCGCCTGCCCGCGCAGTTCGTCGAACGCGGCCTCGTTCAGCGCGACGATGCGCCGCGCGTGTTGCAGCAGCCGCGAGCCGGCCGGCGTCGGCTCGACGCCGCGCTTGCTGCGCACGAACAGCGGCACGCCGGCGCGCGATTCGAGTTTGCGCACCTGCTCGCTGACCGTCGATTGCGACAGGTGCAGCAGCGGCGCGGCGGCCGTCAGGCTGCCGGCATCCGCGACCGCCGCGAAAGTGCGCAATTGATCCAGATCGAAACCGCGCATCGTCATTCCTTATCCATCGATTAATCCGATGGATGCTACCACTCTTTCCCGCTTTTCCGAACCATGTGCGATGCCCAGAATAATGGGGCAACGGCCTGCCTGCGTCTGTCGCCTATCAGGCCCCCATTTTTTCGGATCCTGTTTTCATGCCAAACAACACCCTTGCCCCCTGCGCGCCGGCCGGCGCGGCTGCCGCGACGCCGCGCAGCCACCACGGCTGGGCGCTCGTGGTCCTGCTGGTCGGCGCCATTCTGCCGCCGCTCGACTACTTCATCGTGAACCTCGCGCTGCCGGCCATTCGCGACGGCATCGGCGCACGCCAGGCCGAGCTGCAACTCGTCGTGTCGGCCTATGCGTGCGCGAACGCGGTCGTCCAGATCACCGGCGGCCGTCTCGGCGACCTGTACGGACGCAAACGCATGTTCATGATCGGCATGGCCGGCTTCGTGCTCGCGTCGACGCTGTGCGGGCTCGCCGGCAACGGCACGGTACTCGTCGGCGGCCGCGTGCTGCAGGGCCTGTTCGCCGCGATCCTGGCGCCGCAGGTACTCGCGACGATCCGCAGCGTGTTCAGCCCGCAGGAGCAGGTGCGCGTGATGGGCTTTTACGGGTTCGCGTTCGGCCTTGCGGCCGTGATCGGCCAGCTCGGCGGCGGCGCACTGATCAGCCTGCATCCGTTCGGGCTCGGCTGGCGCGCGATCTTCCTCGTCAATCTGCCGATCGGCATCCTGGCGCTGATCGGCAGTTGGCGCTTCATCCCGGAAAACCGCGCGCCGCGCGGCCAGCGCATCGACGTGCCGGGCACGGTGCTGATGTCGCTGTTCCTGCTGATGCTCGTGTACCCGCTCACGCACGGTCGCGAAGCCGGCTGGCCGCTGTGGATGATCGCGTGCGGCGTCGGGGCGCTGCCGATGCTCGGCGCGCTGCTGACGGTCGAAGCGCGCCGGCTCGCGCGCGGCCACGATCCGCTGCTCGACGTGCGCCTGTTCCGCAACCCGGTCGTCGCGCTCGGGCTGCTGCTCGCGTTCCTGTTCTACACGCTGAGTGCGTTCTTCCTGAGCTACGGGATCTATCTCCAGGGCTGCCTGAACTGGTCGCCGCTCGCGTCCGGGTTCGCGATCCTGCCGCTCGGGATCGGCTTCCTCGCGAGCCCGCTGCTGATGCCGCGCCTCGTCGCCCGCTTCGGCGGGTATCGCGTGCTCACGCTCGGCTTCGCGATGCTCGCGGCCGGCGTCGCGAGCGCCGCCGCGCTCGCCCGCGACGGCGCGCCGGGGCCCGGCTTCTATGCGGGCATCGCGGCGATCGGCATCGGGCAAGGGCTCGTGCTGCCGTCGGTCGTGCGGATCGTGCTCGCGGAAGTCGATGCGGCCCGCGCCGGTGTCGCGTCGGGGATGGTCAGCGCGATGCTGCAGATCGGCGCGGCGGTCGGCGCCGCGACGATCGGCGGCGTGTTCTTCGCGCGTCTCGGCGTGCATCCAGCCGCGCTCGATTACGTGCAGGGATTCAGGACGTCGATGTTCACGCTGACGGTCGTGTTGCTGGCCTGCATTGCGCTGTCGATGGCGCTCGGACCGCTGCATCGGCGGCTGCATGCGGATGCGTGACAGGGCGCACGCGACGAAACAGCGCCGTCAGCCCGACGCGGACGAAAGGCGCGAGACAGGCGCGGCATGGCGACTCGCCGGCCTCCGGTTCATCGGTGAGGCTCGCGCTGTGCCTGCCGCGCCTCCCATTCGGCCAGCTCGACGCGATAGCGCGCGAGCGCTTCGTCGTACAGGTCGAAGACGCACGGCGAGCAGCCGCTGTTGCAGCAGTCTTCCAGTTCGGGTTGTACAGGTGGGGTCGGACGGGGATCGTCGACGGACGGATCTCCGGAAACTTGGTTCGGCACGGCGTGGTCCGGTAATGTGGAATGGTCAGTATAGGGCGATCCGGGCCGCCGCCGCGTTCGGCAGGCCGGGCGGATCGACGATGAACGCGCCTATCATGGCGCGATCGCCGCGCGCGGCATGCCGCTGCGTTTGGCCGTATTTCGATCCCACAGGAGCTGCGCGATGGCCGAAGCCGTGAATCCACCGACAGTCTGGGCGCCGTTCGGCGCGTTCTCGATGGCCATGATCCAGGGCGACGGCCGGATCGTGCATCTGAAGGGGCAGGTCGCGCTCGATCGCGACGGGCAAGTCGTCGGTGCCGGCGACATGCGCGCTCAGGTTCGCCAGACGCTCGACAACATCCGCGACGTGCTGGCCGCACTGGGCGGGCAGATGCGCGACGTGATCTCGCTCGTCCATTACGCTACCGACATCGACGCATTCATGCAGGCCGGCGACATCCGCAACACCTGCTTCGCCGCGCCCTATCCGGTGACGACGACCGTCCAGGTCGAGCGTCTCTACCATCCCGACCTGCTGATCGAGATCGCGGCCATCGCCGAAATTCCGTTGGCGCGGTTTCGTCGCCCGCTATCGCATGCGTGAAGCGTCTCGGGCCCGCGTGAAAACGCGCGCCGGTCACGGCTTTCCCGACCGGCGCGCGCTTGCCTGCAACTCGCTCGCTTACTTCGCGGGCGCACCCGGCTTCACCGCCCCCGGCTTGTCGGCCAGCGGCTGCCACGCGGCGCCGAGCGAATACCAGTCGACGCGGCGCGTGAGCGTCATGATGCCGGCGAGAATCGCGAACAGCAGCAGCGAACCGAGCATCAGCGCATTGTCCTCCGACAGCAGCAGCCCGTAGAGCGCGGCGTACAGCATCGCGAGCAGCGCCGCGAACGTCGCGCCGCGCTTCACGCTGTGCAGCACGAACGACAGATAGAAACCGAGCAGCCCGATGCATGCGCCGCTCGCCGCGAGATACGCATAGCCGAACGCAATATGTTCGGACAGGCTCAGCAACAGCAGGAAGAACAGCGCGAGCGACAGGCCGACCAGCGTGTACTGGATCGGGTGAATTCGCAGCCGCTTCACGAGCTCGTACATGAAGAAGCTCGCGAACGTGAGCATCACGAACAGCGCGCCGTATTTCGTCGCGCGTTCCGCCTGCAGATAGACGTTCACGGGTTCGATCACCGACACCGACGCCATCTCGATCCCGCCGTCGCCGTTGCCGTTGCCGGACGCCACTTGCTCGCGCGCCTTCGTATTGAACGACGTCACGTGCCAGTTGCCGACGAAGCCGCGCGCATCGATCCTGCGCTCGGCCGGCAGGAATTCGCCCCCGAAGCTCGGATGCGGCCACGTCGATTTCAGCGAGAAGTCGTTCTGGTCGCCCACCGGCGCGAACGCGACCGATTCCGCGCCCGCCAGCGGCAGGCCGATGCTGAACGGCACGACCGTCGCCCCTGCGTTTGCCTGCGCCAGCGCCTCAAGATCGACGTTCGCATGCACGCCCTGGCGCAGGCCGTCGAGCCGCGTACCCTGCTCCACGTCGATCCGCTTGCCGCCGATGCGCAGGTCGGGCTGCGCCTTCAGCCCGCGAAGGTCGCCGATGCCGAGCGCGACATACGTGCCGTCGATCCTGAAGCTCACGTGGCCGTCGGCTTGCGGCAGCTTCTTCAGGTCCGGCAGCGGCAGCGTGCCCGTCATCCGGCTGTCGAGCCCGTACACGAGCGCCTTGTGAATGCCGCGATAGCGCTCGCTGACCGACAGCGTGCCGTCGACGCTCAGCGTCTTCGGGAACACGAGCAGCCGTTTCGTCTCGCTTTTCAGGGTGGTTTTCGCCTTGCCGCCGGCGCGCGCGTCGTCACTCACACGCGTGACTTCCGTGTAACGGACGACGAGCACCGGCCCCGTCACCGTCTGCGGCCCCGCGTAGCTCGCCCAGATGCTCTGCAGCGCGCTCTGCCGATAGTCGGCGCGTTCCCGCACGATGCTCTGGACCATCTGCAGCGGGATCAGGATCGCCAGCGCGAGAAACGCGGTAATCATGGACTTGAACAACAGGACTCGATTCATTGCTGGCAGGTACCGGAGTGGAAGGTACGGTCAGCATGAGCGGCCCCGGTGAAGGGCGATTGAAGCCGGCGTGAAGCGAATGTGTGGCGGGCGTGAAGCGCGCGGTCAGCCCGCCGACGGCAGCGTGAGCGTCGCGCACGCGCCGCCTTCCGCGCGGTTCGCGAGCGCGACCTGGCCACGGTGCAGCATCGCGACTTCGCGCACGAAACACAGCCCGAGGCCCGTGCTGCGATCCTGCCCATCGGGGCGCGGCAGTGAATAGAAACGTTCGAACACGCGCGACAGCGCATAGTCGGGCACGCCGGGGCCGTCGTCCGCGACGCGCACGACCGCGACGTGCGCCCTGCCCGCCGGCTGCCGCTCGA
Source organism: Burkholderia sp. BE12 (assembly GCF_002959955.1). Lineage (NCBI taxonomy): Bacteria > Pseudomonadati > Pseudomonadota > Betaproteobacteria > Burkholderiales > Burkholderiaceae > Burkholderia > Burkholderia sp. BE12. Next base: position 60,536 of record NZ_PREY01000003.1, read on the forward strand.
GCGCGATCCGGATCGTGCTGCCCCGCGGCGCGAAATCCAGCGCGTTGTCGAGCAGGTTGCCGAGCGCCTGCCGCAGCAGGAACGGATCGCCGTCGACGACCGCCGGATCGGCCGCATCGTTCGCCTCGATCCGCAGGCTCACGCCGCGCTGCCGCGCGCGCGGCTCGATATCGTCGACGAGCTGGTCGAGCACCGGCCGCAGCACGACCGGCTCATGCACCGACAGGCGCTGTTTCTGCTCGACCTCGGCCAGCGCGAGCAGCTTGCGGATCATCTGTTCGAGGCGGCCGGCCTGGCGGCGGATGTTCTCGGTGAAACGCCGGCGGTTCGCGACCGGCATGTCTTCCTGCAACAGCTCGGCCGCGCCGCTGATCGCGGCCAGCGGGCTCTTCATCTCGTGTGTGAGCGTGTGGATGTAGGTTTCGACGTACTGCCGGTCTTCCAGCCGCTGATGCATGCTTTCCACCGCGCGCCCGAGCTCGGCCAGCTCGTTCGCGCCCTGCAGCGGCATCGACGCGCGCTCGCCGGCCGCGATCGCACGCGCATAGCGCTGCAGACGCCGCAACCCGAGCACCAGCCACCACGTGCACGCGGCGCCGATCAGGATCGCGCCGCCCATCAGCAACGCGCCGTACAGCATGATCTTGCGCTGGCTGCGCGCGATGAACGGCGCGACCGTCTGGTTCGGCTTCGCGATCGTCAGCACGCCGATGATCTCGTTGCCGCGCCGGATCGGCGCCGCCACGTGCATCACGGTGCTGCCGTCGTCATTCGGATCGCTGCGCGTGCTGCGCGCGCCGTATTCGCCGCGCAGCGTCCGGTACACGTCGTTCCAGCGCGAATAGTCCTGCCCGACCGCGCTGCCGGCCGAGTCGTAGCGCACGATGCCGTGCGCGTCGGTGATGTAGAGACGGTAACCGATCGCGTTCTTCTGGATGCCCCACACGTTCGCGCTGACCGGGCGCTCGTGCAGTTTCCCGAGCTGCCGGGCGAACGCGCCGTCGGCGATATGTCCGTTCGCCATGTCGTCGGCGGCCAGCGTCGCCAGCACCTGCGCGGTATCGACGAGCGTGTCCTCCATCGCTTCGCGCACGCCGGGCTTCACTTCCTGCACGAATACGCGCAGCGTGATCAGCGCGGCCAGGCCGACGATCAGGAAAAAACCGAAGAAGATGCGCAGGCCGATATGCATGGGCGGTGCCGGTCGTTACGGTTGCAGCGAATAGCCCATTCCGCGATGCGTGCGGATCGGGTCGCGCTCGGGGTCAATCGCGCGCAGCTTGGCGCGCAGCGTCTTGACGTGCGTGTCGACCGTGCGGTCGGCCGAATCGAGCGCCTCGTGCCACACGAGATCCATCAATTGTTCGCGCGAATAGATGCGCCCCGGATGCCGGACCAGCAGCGCCAGCAGCCCGAATTCGTAGCGCGTGAGGTCCAGCGCGTGGCCGAGCCACGACACGCGCGCACCGTCGGCGTCGAGAGTGAAGCCGGCGGCGACCGGTGCAGGCGCGTCTGCCGGCGTGGTCACGGGCGCCGGTTCCGGTGTGGTCACGGGCGCCGGTTCCGGGGCGGCCGCCCGGTGGAAGCGGCGCAGGATCACGCGCACCCGCGCGGCCAGCTCGCGCGGCGAAAACGGCTTGACGACGTAATCGTCGGCGCCGATCTCGAGCCCGACGATCCGGTCGATCTCGTCGTGCCGCGCGGTCAGGAAAATCACCGGAACATCGGTGAACGTGCGCAGCCGCCGGCATACCTCGAAGCCGCCGAGGTCAGGCAGGCCGACGTCGAGCACCACGAGATCGACACGCGTGTCGCGCAGGCGCTCGAGCGCCGCCTGCCCGAGCGTGCAGTGGATAGTCTGCATGCCGTCGGTGCCGAGGGCATAGACGATCGTGTCCGCGATCGCCTGTTCATCTTCGACGATCAGGATGGTGGGCTGAGTCATGGTCTCGGGTTCGGGTCGCGCAATCCGGTGCGACATTGTACGCACGGCCGGCCCCGGCGAGCCCCTCCCCGGCGCGCTACGCGACGCGGCCGCTCACCGGAATCGACGCACCGGTGATCGCCTGCGCGTCGTCCGACAGCAGGAATCCGATCGTCGCCGCGAGCTGTTCGGGCCGCACCCAGCGCGAGAAGTCGGCGTCGGGCATGTCCTTGCGGTTCGGCGGCGTGTCGATGATGCTCGGCAGCAGCGCGTTCACGGTCACGCCGCGATCGAGCAGTTCCGCCGCCAGCGCCTCGGTGAGCCGCGCGACACCCGCCTTCGCGGCCGCATACGCGCCCATCCCCGCGCCGGCCTTGAACGCCGCGCCCGCGCCGATGTTGACGATGCGGCCGGCTTGGCTCGCCACCAGATACGGCAGCGCGGCCTTCGATGCGTTCAGCGCCGTCTTCACGTTCAGTTCGTACATGCGGTCCCACGTGGCGGCGTCGCCGTCGGCGATCGTCTGCCACGCGAATGCGCCGGCGATGTTCAGCAGCGCGTCGACCCGGCCGAATTCGCGGTTGACCGTTTCGAGCGCCTGCACGGCGGCCTGCGGATCGACGAGATCGATGCCGCCGATGCGCAGCGCATCGGCCGGCACGCCGGGCAGCGCCTGCACCGCCGGGGCCGCGCCGCGGCCGATCAGCGCGACGCGTGCGCCGCGCGCGCCGAGCCACGCAGCCGTCGCGACGCCCAGATGACCGAAGCCGCCGGTGATCGCGACTGCCTTGCCTTTCAGGTCGTGTTCCATCGATGTGTTCTCCTGGATCGAGGGTGATGGGATGAAATGCCGACAGCGTAGCGCCGTTCACGCGTTCGTGCGCACGGCGATGCGGGTGCGGTGACGCGGTTCGTCCGTCGTTTCGCCGTGGTTACCGGGCGCCGGCGCGGCGGCGGCATCGCGAGACGGATCGCAATCCATGCATCGCCGGCGAAGCCCGGCAAGCGCGCAGTCGGATGGCCGGGCATAATGCGCGATGCCCGCCAGACGTGGCGTGCGGCACGATGGCCGGGCCGGCCTGCCCGCCGCCCGTGTCACCGCCAGCTCGCATCCCGAACCTCAACCCGTCCATCCCATGCAAGTACTCGTCATCGGAACCGGCAAGCTCGCCAACGAGTTGCTCGGCTCGCACAAGCTCGACCCGGCCACCTGTCGCGTGATGCCATGGTCGGACGGCACGCGGACCGACGCCCGGTCGATCGTCGTCCATGCCGGTTCCGGCCGCGAACTCGCCGCGGCGATCGCGTTCTGCCAGGCCACCGCGTCGCCGCTCGTCGAATTGTCGACCGGCTCCGACCTCGAAACCGGGGCGTACGGCTTTCCGATCGTGCTGTGTCCGAACACGAACATCCTGATGCTCAAGTTCATGAGCATGCTGGAAACCAGCGGCCACCTGTTTCGCGACTGCGAGATCAACGTGACCGAATCGCATCAGGCCGGCAAGACGTCCGTCCCCGGCACGGCCGTCGGCATCGCGCGGTCACTCGGCGTGCCGCCGGAAGACATCCGCTCCGTGCGCGACCCGGCCGTGCAGCGCGGCGAATTCGGCATCCCCGACGATCAGCTCGGCCGCCATGCGGTTCACCGGATACGCATCGACGACGGCGCATGCAGCCTCCAGTTCGAATCGCGCGTATCCGGCGCGACGCCCTATGCGGATGGCGTATCGCGCATCGTCGAGGCCGTCCGGCAGCACGATCTCGAGCATCGTCGCTATTCGATCGTCGAATTCATCCGCAACGGCTGGCTGTAGTCGCGGCGGCAGCGGCGGACGGCACGGGCTCGCATCGTGCGGGGCCGCACGCCGACGCCGGCGCGGCCTCGCCGCGGCCACCGCCCTCGCTGGCTCGCCGCTATCCCAGCACCGCCCCGCTCTCCGGCAAGGTCGCTCCGCCGTCGACGACGATCGTCTGCCCGGTGATGTATGCCGCATCGGCCGAGGCGAGAAACAGCATCGCGTTCGCGATGTCCTCCGGCTCGCCCATCCGTGCCAGCGGAATGTCGCGTGCGATTTGCGCCGCGACCGACGCGTCGCCGAGATTGTCGGCCGCCGGCGTGCGGATCATCCCCGGTTCGACGCCGTTGACCGTCACGTTGCGGCGCGCCAGCTCCAGCGCCGCCGCCCGAATGAAGCCGTTCACGCCGGCCTTCGACGCCGCGTAATGCGCGAGCCCCGGATAGGCGACGCGCGGCCCCGTCACCGACGACGTGACGAGCAGCCGCCCGGCCCCCGCGCGCTCGAATGCCGGCAACGCGGCCTGCGCAAGCCAGAACAGCGCCGACAGGTTGACCGACAGCGTGCGCTCGAGCGTCGGTTCGTCGATCCGGACGAACGGCGTCAACGGAAAATACGCGGCATTGTGGACGACGACATCGAGCCGTCCGCCGTCACGCTCGACCGCCGCGACGAGCACACCCAGTTCATCCCGGCTCGCGGCATCGACCCGGTATGCGCGTGCCTCGCCGCCCGCGCCGGCCAGTGCGTCGGCCTGCGCGGCTGCCGCGTCGCCGTTCAGGTCGGCGACCGCGACGAACGCGTCGGATTCCGCGAAACGGCGCGCGATCGCCGCGCCGATCCCTTGCGCGGCGCCCGTGACGAGCACGACACGCCCGCTGAAATCCGCACGCAGGCGGCCGCTGCCCGGCACGGCCGTCATCGCCGCGCCTCGCCGCCGAGCGGGTGCACGGTTTCGTTCAGCACCTGCGCGTAAGCGCCGATCTGGAAATTCGACAGCGTGCCGAAATCGCCGCCCTGATAGCCGAAAATCTTGCCGTCGGTCTTGCGCTGCGCAAGGTCGATCAGCACGACACCGAGCGTCGGCACCACCTTTTCGCGCCACACGAACAGATACAGCTCGTCCGCGATCCTGAAGTAATGACAGCGGTCGACATCGGCCAGCCCGCCTTCGACGCCCTGCAGGCACTGCCACGCGTAGAAATTCTCGTTCAGGTAGATGTGCTCGTAGCATTCGGTCGGGCTGTAGCGGTACATCGTCCGCTTGCCGATCAGCTCGCGCGTGGGCGCATGCAGCGGCCCCGGCCGGGCATGGCCGCCGAGCGTGCCGTGCCGGAATTGCACATCGACGGCCGTCAGCGGCAGCCCGCGCGCGACGCGCGTGAACGCATCGATGCGCGTGTCGGCTTCCGTCGGCAGCGTACCGACGACCGACGTCCACACGCCGGTGTCGAGATCGATCACGAGGCTCACCGAGGTCGCCCGAGCGGTGGCATCGATGTAGTCGACGAAGTACAGGCCGTCCCGCAGCCGCGTCACGCGGCACGACGCGCGGCCGCCCGTATCGGTCGCCGTATCGCGCCACTGCAGCGCGCCCGGCTCGAACGTATAGAGGCGCCACGTGCCCGATGCGTCGCCGAGCGTCAACGTCCGCCCGACGAGCGCGTCGACGGGTGCGAGGACGTTCGCTTCCGGCGCGAAGCCGTCCGCCAGCGCGCCCACCTGAATGAATACCGGATCCTGTCGTTCCACCTGCCGTCTCCCGCGCAGCTTCAGGCCCGGCGGGCCGTGTACGCTGCTCACGTGCACATGGTGCGGGCTGCGCGCGCGGCGCGGTATCCCCCAAAAGGATGAAGGGCGCGCGGCGCCGGAACGCGCTAAAGTGCACGTGATCCGCGCCGCAACCGGCGCGAGGAGCACCCATGCACCGTGTCACCCACTACCGACGCACCGGCGAAGGCATCGAGGCAATCAGCCTCGAATCCGATCGCGCGTTTCCGCGCCACGCGCACGACGAATTCGGGGTCGGCGTGATCGTCAGCGGTGCGCACCGGTCGTGGAGCGGCCGCGGGCAGGTCGACGCGCTGGCCGGCGACGCGATCATGGTCAACCCCGGCGAGATGCACGACGGCTCGCCGCTCGAAGCCAGCACCGGCCGGCGCTGGCGGATGCTGTACCTCGCCCCCGCGCTTGTCGCGGGCGTCGCGGCGGAAGAAGGCCTCGGCGGCGTCGAGCTCGCGCATCCAGCCGTGCGCGACGCGCGGCTCGCGGCCGCCGTCGGCCGTCTGCATGCGCGCATCGTCGCAGGCGAAACCCAGCCGCTGGCCCGCGACGAAGCGCTCGTGATGCTCGTCGCAGGTTTGCTCGCCCGACACGCAAACCGCACGCTGCCGGCGGCGGGCGTCGCGCCGGCGGTCCGCGTCGCCCGCGAGCGGCTCGACGCAGCGCCGGGCGCAGCCGTGTCGCTCGCCGAGCTGGCCGACCTGAGTGGCGTCAGCCGCTTCCAGTTGCTGCGCGGCTTCGCGCGCGAGCTCGGCATCACGCCGCATGCGTATCTGGTTCAGCAGCGCACGCGGCTGGCGCGCGCGCTGCTGGCCAGCGGCCTGCCGATCGCCGATGCCGCGGTTGAAGCCGGCTTCGCCGATCAGAGCCACCTGACGCGCGCGTTCGCGCGCCAGTTCGGGATCACGCCGGGGCGGTTCACGCAGGCGGGTTAAGTAACGCCATCGCCCGCGCAGCGCGGGGCCGCCGGGCACATTGCATTCGAAGGCGGTGGCCACCTCGATGGCAGCCGCGACCTATTACGTCGGTGCTTGTCGACGGCACACCGCATTCCACGCCTCTGCCGCTGCAATTTCGTTCAAGACGCATCCTGCCGCCGTACGCGACGATGCGGCGCATGAAGACACGACTGATCGGCTATCTCTATCTCGCCGCCGCGATGGCGGGCGTCGGCAGCACCGTCATCGCGAGCCGTCTCGCGGCCGGCGGCCTGCCGCCGTTCGCGGCCACCGCGCTGCGCTTCCTGATCGCGACCCCGCTGCTGTTCGCGCTGATGCGCGCGCAGCGCATGCGCTGGCCGCGCATTTGCGCACGCGACGCCGTGCTGCTCGTCATCCAGGCCGCGGCGGGCGGCGTAGGCTATACGGTGCTGCTGATCAGCGGCACGAAGCTGTCGTCGCCGCTCGATGCGGGCGTGATGCTCGGCACGCTGCCGGCCATGTCGACGCTGATCGCGGCCGTCGTGCTGCGCGAGCGGCAGACGCCGCGCGACTGGCTGGCCGCCGCGCTCGCCACGGCCGGCGTGCTGTTCGTCACGTTCGCGCCGGGCCACGCGATGCCGTCGCTCCAGACGCTTGCCGGCGATGCGCTGGTGCTGGCGGCCGTCGCCTGCGAAGCGGTCTTCATCCTGCTCAACCGGCGGCTTGCCGCGCCGTTGCCGCCGCTCGCGCTTTCCACCGCGATGTCGGGCCTCGGCTTCGTGCTCGCACTCGTGCCGGCCGCGTTCGAATGGCGTGCGGTGGCGAGCGGCTGGACCGTCGGCGCCGTGTCGGCGATCGTGTACTACGCGTTGATCCCGACCGTGCTCGGCTACCTGTGCTGGTATGCGGGTTCGGCACGCACGAGCGGCACCGAGGCGGCCCTATTCACGGCGGTCGCGCCGGTTTCGGCCGTGCTGTTCGCGGTCGCGCTGTTCGGTGAAACGCTGACCGGCACGCGTGTCGCCGGCATCGCGCTCGTCGTCGCCGGCATGCTCGTCGGCGCGACGCGACGGCGCGGGCCGCCCGTCGAATCACGCGGGACGCTCGTCGCGCAGACCGCTCCCGACTGACCCGCGTTCATCGCTTCCTGCGGAAACGGCGGCGGCCTCCTGCCGTCGCATCGCCCGTCGATTCCCGCCATCCCGCCTTCCCGCAGCGCAGCCGGCGACTGTAGGAATGTGTCCGCGCACCGCAAAACCGTTGCGCGCGACTGCGCAAGATGCAATATTCGCGTGGCCGGACCCTTTGACAACCATCCAACAACAATCCGCCACGCAATGAACAGGAAGGAAGCCAAAACAAGAATCGCGGTGCTGCTATCCGCGGGAACGAGGAAGGCCGATGCACTGGCCGAACTGTCCGGACAGGGGCTCAAGGATCGCGTGCTCGCGCACCTGATCGCGTCGCGCCCCGACCCCGAACGCTGCCGCAAGAACAAGGTGCACATCCGAATCCTGATCGCGCTCGGCATCGCCCAGCTGGTCATCAGCCTGTTGCTTGCGTACTACTTCTTCGCATCGGGCGCCGGCGGCGTCCTCGTCACCGTCTTCCTTGCGCTGACCGTGCCGCTGTCGCTGCTGTTCATCTGGGGCTTCGCGACCAATCGTGTGGGCGCGTATCACGCGTTCATCCTGCTGTCGCTGCTGCAGATGCCGAAGACCGTCGCCGATCTCGGGCGCGATCCGTCGGCCGCGCTGCCGAGCCTCGCGATCACGGTCGTGCTGGTCGGTTACGTGTGGTTCGTCCGCAACCGGTTGTTCCCCGACTACGGCTGGTTCACGCCGCGCAAGGTCGAAGGCCGCTACGCGTTCGTGGAACGCGCCTGACGCTGCCGGCGTCGAGCTGGACGTAAAAAGGCGCCGGGCCTACCCGCAATCGCGGGAAGGCCCGGCGCCTTCTGCATTCCGGAACCCGTCGGCTTACTTGGCCTTTTCAGCCGAGTCGCTGATCGCCTGGCCGCCCTTCGAAATATCCTGGCCCATGCCGGCCATCGTATTGCAACCGGCAAGCGCCGCGGTCACCACCAGCAGCATTGCAGCAATCGTACGCGTCATTCTCATTCTCCTTCGAATCAACAAGCCCGACCGGGCGAATCGTTTATGGCGCGGCGCCCGGCACGCTGCCGGACACGGGGCCTGACCTGATTATACGGAGACGCACGCCGTGCGCCAGTACGGCCCCACCGAGTGCCGCGCGCCACACCACGCATACGCACAGATTTTTCTTGACTTCATTGCGCCACGAACTAATATACGCACCGCGTATATTTTCCGTCAGGAGCCGCCGATGACCGTTCCCCAGCAAGCCTTCCTCCGCGACGCGATGCGCCGCCTCAACATGACCCGCGAGGCATTCGCGAATCGCATCGGCGTCAGCCGACGCGCACTGGATACATGGCTGCTTCCGGACGATTCGCAGGAATCGCGCGGCATGCCGGAGATCGTCGAGCGCTTCGTGTCGGAAATCGTCGAGCGCCCGACGCCGGACAGCGAGAACTATACGCAAAGCGTAGACAAACAAGGGCTCGCGAAGCAATTCCTGTTCGAAGGCAAGCCGCAATTGATCTCGGTCGACCAGTTCTCGCGGGATTCGGTCGAGGCGCTGTTCCGCGTGGCCGATGTCATGCAGCCGATCGCGCGACGCCACAAGATTTCGCGCGTGCTCGAAGGCGCCGTGCTCGGCAACCTGTTCTTCGAGGCCAGCACGCGCACGCGCGTGTCGTTCGGCGCGGCCTTCTGCCGGCTCGGCGGCTCGGTATGCGACACGACGGGCTTCACCTTCTCGTCGATGGCCAAGGGCGAATCGATCTACGACACGAGCCGCGTGATGGCCGGCTACGTCGACGCGCTCGTGATCCGCCATCCGGAAAAAGGCTCGGTGGCCGAATTCGCGCGCGCGACCAACCTGCCGGTGATCAACGGCGGCGACGGCCCCGGCGAGCACCCGAGCCAGGCGCTGCTCGACCTCTATACGATCCAGCGCGAGTTTTCGCGGCTCGGCAAGATCGTCGACGGCGCGCACATCGCGCTGGTCGGCGACCTGAAGTACGGCCGCACCGTGCACTCGCTCGTCAAGCTGCTCGCGCTGTACCGCGGGCTGAAGTTCACGCTCGTATCGCCGCCGACGCTCGAGATGCCGGCGTACATCGTCGAGCAGATCGCGACGAATGGCCATGTCGTCGAGCAGACGACCGACCTCGCGGCCGGGCTGCGCGGCGCGGATGTCGTCTACGCGACGCGGATCCAGAAGGAGCGCTTCACCGACGAGTCGTTCGAAGGCTACACGCCGGATTTCCAGATCAACCAGGCGCTCGTCGACTCGGTGTGCAAGCCCGACACGCTGATCATGCACCCGCTGCCGCGCGACAGCCGGCCCGGCGCGAACGACCTGTCGGTCGACCTGAACCGCGACCCGCGTCTCGCGATCTTCCGGCAGACCGACAACGGCATTCCGGTGCGGATGGCGATCTTCGCGGTACTGCTCGGCGTCGAGAATCTCGTCCAGCATTCGATGCGCGACGCGACGTGGCGCCCGCCGGCGTACCTCGGGCCGGAGGATGCGGTGTTTCACGGAATCGACTGACAAGGAACGGCCGAGGGTGCCCCAAATCGGGTGCCCCGTCCTGCGTCGGGTTGCCCGGCGCGCTTCTTCTTTTTTTACATGCGACGAACGGTCGAACGATCGACCACTACGCCGCCCACGGATCGATCACCCGCAGCCCTACCGCTTCGAATGGCGCGACGTCGCGCGTCGCAATGATCAGGTTGTTCGCCTCGGCCGTCGCTGCGATAAAGCAATCGGCGGGCGCGATTGCACTGCCCACCGCACGGGCCCGCGCACGAATGCCTGCATACGCTTTGCTCGCCGCTTCGTCGAACGGCAGGATCCGGCCTCGAAACACCGGCACGACACGCTGCTCGATGCTTTGGTGCAGCCATTCCCGCCTTCGCCCTTCCGGCAATGCCGCGACGCCGAACCGCATTTCGGCAAGACTGATCGCGGCAAGAAACAGCGTCTCGACGTTCTGCGCATCGAGCCACTCGACCACGGCCGCGCTCGGCTCGCGCCGCAGCGGCTCGGACATGACGTTCGTATCAACAAGAATCATTCGAAGCTCATCGGATGGGTTGGCGTCTTGTCGCGCTCGACGTCGAAATCAACGCCGCCCGCCTCTCGCCCGATTTCCGCCAGCAGCGTGCCCAGCTTGAGACGCCCGCCGGGCAGAACGGCCTGCTCGAGGATGTCGCGCACCTCGGCTTCGGTGCTGCGCCCATGTTGCGCCGCACGGATCCGAAGGGCGCGATGTACTTCGTCGGACAAATTTCGAACGGTGATCACTGGCATGATGCACTCCACTACGATTGCTTTCAATGCAGTCATATTATCACCTTGATGTCATGCAGATAACCCCGCGGCGCAATCACTCTAGCCCGCCCGACGAACCCGCCACAATCGGCCATTTGGCCATTCCCGCACCCCCGCCGCCCCGCAACCACCCCGCAACATTCGTCAACAATTTCCTTACAAACACAAACAAGAACGCTTCTCATTCAATAAAAAATTACATAGAATGCCGGCTGAAAACAAATCGTAATAATTCCCGACGGCATGCACATTTCCGCAGCGCCCCGGGGCCACACCGCGAGGTCCAAGCGCACCATGAAGTCCCGTCCCGACGAGCTGAAGCTCGGTAAATTCACCACCCTGTGCAGCGTGCTCGCCGCAAGCCCCGCGTTCGCCGACGGCACGCCGCCCGCGGCGCCCGCCAGTACTGAAGGCCACCTCGCGCCGATCGAGATCCAGGGCAAGACCGAGCACAGCTACAAGGCCGACTTTTCCGCTTCCGCGAAATTCACCGCGCCGCTCGTCGACACGCCGAAATCCGTCACCGTGATCCCGCAGGAACTGATCCAGAACAGCGGCGCGGCAACGCTGACCGAAGCGCTGCGCACGGTGCCCGGCATCACGTTCGGCGCCGGCGAAGGCGGCAACCCGCTCGGCGACCGTCCGTTCATCCGCGGCTACGACACGCAGGGCAGCATGTTCGTCGACGGCATGCGCGACACGGGCGCCACCACGCGCGAGATCTTCAACACCGAGCGCGTCGAGGTCACCAAGGGCTCCGATGGCGCGTACGGCGGCCGCGGCGGCGCCGGCGGCAGCATCAACCTGATCACGAAGGCCCCGCATCTCGGCACGACGGCCGCCGCGAGCGCGGGCCTCGGCACCGACCGCTATCGCCGCTTCACCGCCGACGGCAACTGGCAGTTCGCCGATCACGCCGCGTTCCGCCTGAACCTGATGAGCCACAACAACGACGTCGCCGGCCGCGACGCCGTCAACAACGAGCGCTGGGGCGTCGCGCCGTCGATCGCGTTCGGCCTCGGCACGCCGACGCGCGTCACCGCGAGCTACTACCACCTGCAGACGGACGACATGCCCGACGGCGGCATCCCGTACGTCTACGGCGTCAACATCCCGAAGGGCGTCACCGACGGCCCGGCAAACGTCGATCGCCACAACTTCTATGGGCTGATCGACCGCGACTTCCGCAAGACCACGTCGGACATCAGCACGATCAAGATCGAGCACGACATCACGTCGTCGCTGACGATCCGCAACACCACGCGTTACACCGAGTCCACGCAGGACTACATCTGGACGCAGCCGGACGACAGCAAGGGCAACGTGGTAAACGGCAAGGTCTGGCGCCGCAACAACAACCGCGACAGCTCGATCAACAGCCTCGCGAACCTGACCGAGCTGTTCGGCGAATTCCGCACCGGCCCGTTCAAGCACAGCTTCACGACCGGCATCGAGCTGTCGCGCGAATGGGGCAAGCGCGACACGTACAAGGTCGCGACGAATGAAGGCAAGATCTGCCAGAAAGGCATCGGTGCGCCGTCGGGCTACAACTGCACGAGCCTCTGGTCGCCGAACCCGAACGATCCGTGGGCCGGTTCGATCACGCGCAACAACGACTACGCGCACGCGCGCACGACGACGAAGTCGATCTACGGCTTCGACACGATCGAGCTCACGCCACGCTGGCAGGTGAACGGCGGCGTGCGCGTCGACGACTACTCGACCCGCTTCACCGATACCCGGGCCAACGGCGGCAAGACCTATACGCGCGACGACACGCTGTTCAACTGGCAGGCCGGCCTCGTATTCAAGCCCGCGCGGAACGGCAGCATCTACGCGTCGTATGCGACGTCGTCGACACCTGCCGGCATGCTGCTCGGCGAAGGCAGCGAAACGCAGTCGCTCACGCCGGGCCGCGGCGGCGCCGGCCCGAACGCCGACCAGATGGCGCCCGAAAAGAACCGCAGCATCGAGCTCGGCACCAAATGGAACGTGCTGAACGACAAGCTGTCGCTGACGGCCGCGCTGTTCCAGATCGACACGACGAACGCACGCGTGACGCTGCCGAACAACCAGTACGCGATGGTCGGCAACAAGCGCGTGCAGGGCCTCGAGCTCGGCCTCGCCGGCCAGGTCACGAAGCAGTGGCAGGTGTTCGGCGGCTACACGTACATGAAGAGCGCGCTGCGCGACAACGGCAAGGACGCCGCGAACAACGGCAACCGCTTCCCGAACACGCCGAAGCACAGCCTCACGATGTGGTCGAACTACGACGTCACGCCGAAGTTCACGGTCGGCGGCGGCGCGTTCTACATGTCGGAAGTGTTCGGCGATCCCGCGAACCTGCGCGCCGTGCCGTCGTACTGGCGCTTCGACGCGATGGCGCAGTACCGGATCAACAAGAAGCTCGACTTGCAGTTGAACGTGAACAACCTGTTCAACCGCACCTACTTCGATCAGGCGTATCCGGCGCACTATGCGTCGATCGCACCGGGCCGCTCGGCGTTCGTCACGCTGAACGCGCGCTACTGATCGATGGAGGGCGTGTCGCTGAAGGCACTCGCGTCGGTATCGCCGCGCGAGTTCGCCGACATCCTGGCCGGGCCGCCCGAGCGCGCCGCCGCGTGGGTCGCGGCGGCGGCCGATCACGGCATCGTCGACGCGCAGGCCGTCTACGGGCAATACCTGCTCGACGGGCACGGCGTCGCACGCGATCCGGCCGCCGCGCTCAACTGGTTCCGGCACGCGGCGCGGGCCGGCCACCCGATGGCGATGAACATGCTCGGGCGCTGCTACGAGTTCGGCTGGGGAACGGCCGCCTGCGCGCCGGTCGCCGTGTACTGGTACCGGCTCGCCGCACAGGCGGGCCTCGACTGGGGCATGTACAACTACGCGACCGCACTGGCGCTCGGCAACGGCGTCGACGAGAACCGCGCCGACGCGCTCGACTGGTTCCGCCGCGCAGCCGCGCTCGGCCATGCGAAATCGATCAATCTGATCGGCGGCTTCTACGAGGACGGCTGGGTCGTATCGGTCGACTCCGACGCCGCGTTCGACCACTATCGCCGCGCCGCCGTTGCCGGCGACTTCCGCGGCCAGTTCAACTATGCGCGGCTGCTCGCCGAGCGCGGGCGCGTCGACGAAGCGCTCGTCTGGCTCGCTCGCGTGCCGGCCACCGCGACACCTGCGTTCGTCGCGAAGATGCGCGCGTATCTCGTATCGTCGCCGGTCGACGCTTTTCGTGCGGCAGCCATGCAACTCGCGCCGCACGCAATGGAATCCGCATCATGATGCTTCATATCCCCGGCGTACTGACCCGGGCGCAAGTCGCGCAATGCCGCGACCTGCTCGATGCCGCCGAATGGGTCGACGGCAACGCCACGTCCGGCGCGCAATCGGCGCTCGCGAAACGCAACCGGCAATTGCCGGAAGGCGCGCCAGCCGCGCGCGCGGTGGGCGACGCGATCCAGGACGCGCTCGCGCGCCATCCGCTGTTCTTTTCGGCGGCGCTGCCGCTCAAGGTGTTTCCGCCGCTGTTCAATCGCTACGAAGGCGGCGAGACGTTCGGCACGCACGTCGACAACGCGATCCGGCTGCTGCGCGGCACGGATTTTCGCGTGCGCAGCGACCTGTCGGCGACGCTGTTCCTCGAGGAACCCGACGCGTACGACGGCGGCGAGCTGTGCGTCGAGGATACGTACGGCGTGCATCGCGCGAAGCTGCCGGCGGGCGATCTCGTGCTGTATCCGGCGTCGAGCCTGCATCACGTGACGCCCGTGACGCGCGGCGAGCGCGTGGCCTCGTTCTTCTGGATCCAAAGCATGGTGCGCGACGATGGCGACCGCACGCTGCTGTTTCAGCTCGATACGCAGATTCAGGCGCTTTCCGCCGAAAAAGGAGCGAAGGATCCGGTGGTCATTTCATTGACCGGGATTTATCACAACCTGTTGAGGAAGTGGGCGGATGCGTAGCGTGAGCCGGTAACGCTCAGGCGCTTGCGCCGCGTCGAACAGCGGGTCTAAAATGACCATCGTCAAATGACCATGCTCATATCATGATGCCGCACGCTCCCGTATCGAAATCCGAATTCAAGGCTCGCGCACTCGAATACTTCCGGCTCGTCGAGGCGTCGGGCGAAAGCCTGATCGTCACCGACCACGGCAAACCGACGCTCGAGATCCGGCCGTATCGCTCGCGCGAAGCTCAGCCGTTGGACATATTGCGCGGTTCGGTCATGCGCTACGACAATCCTCTCGATCCGATTGCGGAAGATGATTGGGAGGCGTCGCGGTGATCGTGCTGGATACGCATGCATTGGTGTGGTGGGTAGCGGGCGACCCTGCGCTCAGCAGGAAGGCGCGAAGCGCGATCGATCGTGCACGCAGCGAAGGCGCGCTCGCCGCATCCGCCATCTCCGCGTGGGAGATTGCGATGCTGGTGCGCAACGACCGCCTCGCACTGACGATGGATGTCGACGCGTGGCTCGCCACCGTCGCGCAAATCGACGGCATGCGCTTCGTGCCGGTCGATGCCGATATCGCCGCGAAATCCACCGATCTGCCCGGCACGTTCCACAAGGATCCGGCCGATCGCATGATCGTTGCAACCGCGCGGCGGCTCGGCGCCCCGCTCATCACCCGCGACGAAAAAATCCGCGCGTACGCGCACGTCAAGACGCTGTGGTGATCCGCGCACGGTCCGCAGGACAGACCGGGAAGCCCCTTCTCCGCTTCAACGTTTTTCGATTCGTCTGAACAACCGCCCGACCACATGAAATCGCCAGCTGCTGATCGCCACGCTGACCCGCGCCGGCTTCACGAATTACCCGTCCGAATGGTGGCACTGGTCGTTCGGCGATCGCTATTGGGCCGTCATGCAGAACGAATCGCACGCAATTTACGGTCCTGTCGAGGAAAGCATGCTCGACGAAACATCGCGATGACGGTTTTCCCGATCCGACACGCGTGACTCGGTAACATCCTCACTTGCCGATCCCCGTGTGCTCCCGCACAATCGCAGCACCTGCCTCACTCCCCTCGCGCCGATGTCCTATGCGTCACTCGCCACCGGCGTCCTGCTCGCCGGCGGCCTTGGTCAACGCTTCGACCCGAGCGGCCTGCACAGCAAGCTGCTCGCACGGCTTCCCGACGGCACGCCGGTTGCGGTCGCCGCCGCCCGCCGTCTCGCGGCCGCCACCGCCGATGTGATCGCCGTCGTGCGTCCCGGCGCCGAAAAGCTTGCGATTCTGCTGAACGAAGCCGGTTGCCAGGTCGTCTATGCACCCGACGCGTTGCGCGGCATGGGCGCGAGCCTAGCGGCCGGCGTCCGCACCACGCCCGACGCGAGCGGCTGGCTCGTCGCGCTCGCCGACATGCCGTGGATCGCGGCTTCCACTTACGAAACGATCACACGCGCGCTCGAAGCCGAGGACGCGTCGATCGTCGCGCCCGCGCACCGAGGCGTGCGCGGCCATCCGGTCGGTTTCGCCGCGCATCACTTCGATGCGCTCGCCGCCCTCGACGGCGACACGGGCGCCCGCGCGCTGTTCGCCAGCGCGCCGGTGACACTGCTCGACGTCGACGACCCGGGCATCCTGCGCGACGTCGATACACCGGCGGATTTGCGCTGACCGCGATTGCACGGGCCCGCAAGATCCCGCATGAACACCGCCAATAGGCGGATTTCTCCGACGATCGACGACCTGCCGCAGAATCCCGCTGCAAACACGCGCCCGATTGGCTATAACGGAGACGAGGCGCATCCGCCGCGCCACCGCCGTCACGCACTGCGCGAGTTCTCCATGAGCGACCACACGACCCCGACGCCCGAGCCACCGGCCGACCCGAACCGCGATCCGGAAAACGATCCGTTCTCGTCGCCGCCCGGTCATCACGACAACCCGCAGCAGCCGGACGAACCGCCGAGCAAGGATCCGGTCTAGCCGTGCGCCGGCCGCTCCGTGAGCGCGACCCGCTACTGCCGTGACGGAATCTAGCGCGCCGTATACCCGCCGTCGATCGGCAGCGACACGCCGCTGATCATCGACGCCGCATCGCTCAGCAAAAACAGGATCGGTTCGACGACTTCGTCCGGCTCCGCGAATCGGCCGAGCGGAATCGCGGCCAGCATCGGCGCGCGCTTCTCCGGTTCGCTCCATGCGAACTGCGCCATCGGCGTGAGCGTGACGGTGGGATTGACGCTGTTCACACGAATGCCGTGCGGCCCGAGTTCGATGCACAGCACGCGCGTGATCGCGTCCATCGCCGCCTTCGATGCGCAATAGCTCAGATGCGCGGGCAGGCCGACGAGCGCTGCCTGACTCGACACGTTGACGATGCTGCCCCGTGCGTTCGCCGCGCCGCGTGCGTCGCGCTCGATCATCTTTCGGGCGACGGCCCGCGCGACGAGCGCCGCGCCGCGCGCATTGACGGCCATCACGCGATCGAAATGCGCGGCGCCGACCTCGAGCGCCGGTTCGAGCGACGCGATCCCCGCGCAATTGACGAGGCCGTCGAACGCATCGTACGCGGCGAGTGCGGCATCGATCGCGTGTTCGTCGCCGCCGACGTCCATGCGCAACGTATCGCACGCAATCTCGCCGGCGAGCGTGTCGAGCGCGGCCATGTCGCGCCCCGCCGCGACGACGCGCGCGCCTGCGTGCGCCAGCGCGACCGCGCACGCGCGGCCGATTCCGCTCGATGCGCCGGTGACGAGCACCGTTGACCCGCCGAAATCGAATCGTGTGTTCATGATGATGTGCCCAGCCTGTGCATGATCGGCTTGAGTGCCGGATACAGCGCCGTGTAGAGCGAAAAACGCGCATCGTACGTTTTCGCGCGGTCGGCATCGGGCCGTGCGCGCTCGACGAGCGTGACCCAGCCGCCTTGCGCGTCATCGCGCGATACGAGCCCTGCGCCGACACCCGCGAGCAATGCAGCGCCCATCGCGGCTTCGACGTCCTGCTCGATCGTCCACACCGGAAAACCCGTCACGTCCGCGATGATCTGCATCCACAGCGCCGAATGCGCGGCGCCGCCGACGACGATCAATCGATCGTCCAGCGCCACCGCGCCACGGCGGCCGGCCTCGATGTTGTGGCGCAACGCGAACGCGACGCCTTCGAGCACCGCACGATAAAGATGCGCACGCGTATGCGCGAGACTCAGCCCGACGAACGCGCCGCTCGCCTTCGCATCCCATACGGGGCTGCGCTCGCCCATCAGATACGGCAGGAACAGCACGCCGTCGGCGCCGGCCGGCACACTTTCGGCCGCTTCCTCGAGCAGCACGTGCGGATCGCCATGCGGCAGCAAGCGTGCCGCATCGATTTCCGCATGACAGAACTGCTCGCGAAACCACGCAACCGACGCGCCGGCCGTGATGGCGCCGCCGAACACGTACAGGTCGCGCTGCCCGTCGAACACGTGCGGCATGCTGACGAGGCCATGCCGCGCATCGACATGCCGGTTCACGTAGCCCCAGCACATGCTGGTGCCGATCATCGCGACGTGCTGTCCGGTACGCGTGGCGCCCGCCGCGAAGGTCGCCACCGCCGCATCGACGCCACCCGCGACGACGGGCGTGCCGGCCGGCAGCCCGAGCTGCGCGGTCCATTGCGACAGCAAGCCGCCGACGATGTCCGTCGAATCGACCAGCCGCTCGGGCATCATCGTCGCCGGAATGCCGAGCATGTCGAGTGCGTCGTCGGACCACTCGCGACGCGCGACATCGTACACGCCGCCGATATTGCCGGCCGAACTGTGATCGACCGCCACTTCGCCGGTCAGCAGGTAGATCACGTACGCGTTCGGCGGCAGGAAATAGCGCACGTTCGCCCATACGTCCGGCCGCTGATCGCGCAGCCACAGCATCTTGGTGAACCCGTAATAGCTGTCGACGCCGTTGCCGGTGATCACGCGCAGCCGCTCGACGTTCACGTGCTCGTCGACCCAGTCGACTTCCGCGGTCGCGCGCCGGTCCATCCAGATCAGGCACGGATGCAACGGCCGCATGTCGATGTCGACCGGGATGCCCGAGCCGCCGTACAGGCTGCTCACGCACACCGCGCGGATCGCATCGGCCGGCACGCCCTGCGCACGCGCGTCGCTCACGCAGCCCGCGATGCATTCGAGCACCGCGTCGAACCACACCTGCGGCCACTGCTCGGCCCACAGCGGGCGCGGCGTATCGGGCTGGTAGCCGGCCGAGCGCCGCGCGACGATCGTGCCGTGCCGGTCGACGAGCAGCGCCTTGGTGCTCTGCGTGCCGATGTCGACGCCTATGACGTATTCCATGATGTCTCCGGTGAGGCGCACGCCGGCCGTCAGCGGGCCGGCTTCAGCAGCACCTTGATCGATTCGGGCGATTTCGCGACGCGGATCGCGTCGTCCCAGTCCTCGAGCGCGAAACCGTGCGTGACGATGCCCTTGGACGTGACGAGCCCGCGCGCGAGCAGGTCGATCGCGACCGGATAGCAGTATGGCCCGAGGTGCGCGCCGCGTACGTCGAGCTCCTTGCGGTCGCCGATGATCGACCAGTCGACGGTCGCATCCTCGCCGAACACGCTGAATTCGACGAAGCGGCCGAGCTTGCGGATCAGGTCGAGCCCCTGGTTCACGCCGACCGGTGCGCCGGTCGTCTCGATGTAGACGTCGCAGCCGTAGCCGTCGGTGAGTGAGCGGACGATCTCGCGCGCGTCGTCGCGCAGCGGGTTGATCGTCACGTCGGCGCCGTACTGCCGCGCGAGTTCGAGCCGTTCGTCGATCAGGTCGATCACGACGAGTTTCTTCGGCGTCTTCAGGTGCGCGACCTGCGTCATCATCAGCCCGAGCGGGCCCGCGCCCGCGATCACGACGACATCGTCGAGCTGGACGTCGCCGCGGTTCACCGTATGGATCGCGCACGACAGCGGCTCGATGATCGCCGCATCCTCGAGCGATACGCCGAGCGGGATCTTGTGGACGATCGCGGTCGGCGGAATGCGCATGTACTCTGCCATGCCGCCGTCGGCGACCTCGCGCTGGAAGCCGAAGATGTTGTGCACCTCGCACATCCAGTACTGCCCCGACTTGCAATAGCGGCACTTGCCGCACGGCACGATCTGCTCGGCGATCACGCGGTCGCCCATCGCCACGCCGAAATGCTCGGCCGCGCCGTCGCCGAGCGCTTCGACATAGCCGAAGAATTCATGGCCGGGAATCACCGGCGCCTTCACCCACGGGCTCGGTCCGCCCCAGAACATCTTGGCGCCGGTATAGCACTTGCAGTCGCTCGCGCAGATGCCGCACGCGGCGATGCGGATCACGAGTTCGTTCGTCCCGGGGCGCGGCTTCGCGACCTGTTCGACGCGATAGTCCTCGGGGCCGTGGCAGACGACCGCGGTCATGCGCGGCTGGGCTTCGGGTGTCGTCATGAGTTGTCTCTCTTCAAATTTATTCGGATGACTGATTGATGGATCGTTACCGCGATCGCTCGCGGCTGATGTAGATCGCGAGCAGGATGATTCCGCCCTTGATCACGTTCTGCACATACGGGTTCACGCCGATCATGTTGAGCCCGTTGTTGAGCACGCCGAGCAGCAGCGCACCGACGAGCGTGCCGAGAATCGCGCCGCGCCCGCCGGAGATCGACGTGCCGCCCATCACGACGGCCGCGATCGCGTCGAGCTCGAAGCCCACGCCGGCGTTCGGCTGCCCGCTCATCAGGCGCCCGGTCAGCACGATCGCGGCCAGCGCCGACGTGACGCCGGCCAGCGTGTAGACGATCAGCTTCACGCGCGCGACCCGCACGCCGGTGAGCCGCGTCGCCTGCTCGTTGCCGCCGATCGCATACACGTAGCGGCCGAACGGCATCCGGTCGAGCAACAGCCACGCGATCGCATAGACCACCAGCATGATCAGCACCGGCGCCTGGATGCCGAGCACCTTGCCGCTGCCGAAGAACGCGACCCAGTCGGGCAGCCCGTCGATCGGATAGCCGCCCGTGTAGATCAGCGCGAGGCCGCGCGCGATGCCCATCGTCGCGAGCGTGACGATGATCGGCGGCATCCCCGCGAACGCGACGAACACGCCGTTCAGGAAGCCGAAGCCGAGGCCGACCGCGATGCCGATCGCCAGCGCGGCGACCGCGTTGACGCCCGCGACCATCAGCCCGGCCGCGAGCGTGCCCGACAGCGCCATCACCGAGCCGACCGACAGATCGATCCCGCCGGTCAGGATCACGCAGGTCATGCCGACCGCGATGATCGCGTTGATCGAGACCTGACGCAGCACGTTTTCGAGGTTCGCGGCGGACAGGAAGCTCGGGCTCGCGATCATCATCGCGATGCACACGACGATGAGGCCCACGAGCGGATAGAACAGCGTCGAGCGGCGCAATTGGGCCCACATCGCGCGGGGCGGCGGCGCATCGGCAGCCGTGGCCGCGAGCGTCGTGGAAGACGTGGAAGAAGAATCAGGCAGGTTCATGGGTCGCTCCTCGCGTGCCGGCCGTGGCATAGGTCATGACCGTGTCGGGATCGATCTCGTCGCCGGCGAGCGTCGCCTCGATGCGGCCCTGCCGGAACACGGCGACGCGATCGCACATGCCGACGATTTCCGGCAATTCGGACGAGATCATGATGATGGCGTAGCCGCGCGCGGTGAGTTCGCGCATCAGCCCGTAGATTTCGGCTTTCGCGCCGACGTCGATGCCGCGCGTCGGCTCGTCGAAGATCAGCACCGACGTGTGATGGTTCAACCAGCGCGCGATCACGACCTTCTGCTGGTTGCCGCCGGACAGCGTCGCGACCTCGGTGTGGATCGACGGCGCCTTCACGCCGACGCGCCGCATCACGTCGTGCGTCGTACGCGCCTCGCCGCGCCGGTCGATCAGCCAGCGCATCGACCGGTACTTGCCGAGATTGTTCAGCGAGATGTTGTCGCGGATCGAGAACGACGTGACGAGCCCTTCCGTCTTGCGGCTTTCCGGCAGGATGCCGATGCCCGCGCGCAGCGCGTCGGCCGGATCGGCGAGCTTCGCCGCCGCGCCGCGTACGCGCAACTCCTTGCGATGCGCGCGCGTCGCGCCGATCACCGCGAGCACGGTTTCCGTGCGGCCCGAGCCGACCAGCCCCGCGAAGCCGAGGATCTCGCCGGCCCGCAGCGCGAAGCTGTTCACCGGTCCGTCGCGCTCGATCTGCAGCGCATGGACGTCGAGCACGACCGGCGCGTCGACCGGCAGCGCCGGCTTCGGCGGAAAGCTGCTTTCGATTCGGCGGCCGACCATCATCCGCACCAGTTGCTCGACGTCGGTGCGCGCGACGTCGGTCGTCGCGACGTACTGCCCGTCGCGAAGCACCGTGATGCGATCGCACACCGCGAAAATTTCGTCGAGATGATGCGAGATGAAGATCATCGCGACGCCCTGCCGCTTCAGCTCGCGCATGATCGCGAACAGGTGCTCGGCCTCGGCCGGCGTGAGCGTCGCGGTCGGTTCGTCGAGGATCAGGATGCGCGCGTCGAGCGACAGCGCCTTGCCGATCTCGACGAACTGCTGCTGCGCGACCGACAGCGTGCGGATCGGCGCATCGAGATCGATCGCCACGCCGAGCCGCGCGAAAAGGCTCGCCGCCGCGGCACGCATCCGCTTGCGGTCGCGCGCGCCCCAGCGCGTGTGCAGCTCGCGGCCGAGGAACAGGTTGTCGACGGCATCGAGGTGCGGAATCAGGCTGAATTCCTGGAACACGATGCCGACGCCGGCCGCGACCGCGTCGTGATAGTCCGCGAAATGGCGCGCGGTGCCGTCGATCTCGATCGTGCCGGCATCCGGCTGGTGGATGCCGCACAGGATCTTCATCAGCGTCGATTTTCCCGCGCCGTTCTCGCCGAGCAGCGCATGGATCTCGCCGCGCGCGATCTCCAGATGAATGTCGGACAGCGCCTTCACGCCGGGAAAGCTTTTCGTGATGTGGCTGAGCCTGAGTATCGTGTCCATCGGCTTCTCCGTGCGAAGGGCGTCGGCCGCGCCGCCGCCCTTCGCGTCGTATCGCGTGTCGCTCACCAGCTGAAACCCTTCGCGTTGCCGCGATCGACGACCTTCACGTCGACCGGGATCGCCTTCGGCACCGTCGCGCCCCACTTGCGCGCGATCGCGATGCCGAGCGCGATGCGCACCTGGTCGGCCGGGAACTGCGCGGTCGTCTCGATGAACTTCGAGTTCGGCTTCTGGATCGCGGCGACCGCCTCGGGTGCGCCATCGACGCTCGTCAGCTTGATGTCCTTGCCGGACCCCTCGATCGCGGCGAGCGCGCCCATCGAGCCGCCGTCGTTCACGCTGAAGATGCCCTTCAGGTTCGGATGCGCGGAAATCATGTTTTCGGTGACCGACAGCGCGGTCGCGCGCTCCTGCTTGCCGTTCTGCGTGTCGACGAGCTTCACGTTCGGGAATTTCGCGAGGCCGGCCTTGCAGCCGCGCACGCGTTCGAGAATCGGCACGACCGGAATGCCGTCGAGGATCGCGACCTCGCCGCTGCCGCCGATCGCCTTCGCGAGGTATTCGCACGACATCACGCCCGCGTCGTAATTCTTCGAGCCGACGAACGAATCGACCGGGCCGTTCGCATTCGCATCGACGGCCACGACCACCGCGCCCGCCTTCTTCGCTTGCGTGATCGCCGACTGGATGCCGGTCGAATCGGTCGGGTTCACGAGCAGGATGTCGATCTTCTTCTGCAGCATGTCCTCGACGTCGCTCACCTGCTTGCTGACGTCGTGATGCGCGTCGGTGACGACGACCTGCGCGCCGATCGACGCGGCCGCGTCGTTCAGCGCCTTCTGCATCGTCACGAAATACGGGTTGTTCAGTTCCTGGAACGTCATGCCGATGCGCAGCGGCGCGGCCTGCGCGGCGGCGGCGGGCAGCAGGGCCGCGACGGCGAGCGCGGCAACGGTCGCCACGCGGGCGGCGCGGCGGGTGGATGAAGCGGGCGATGCGTGCGTCATGACGGTGTCTCCAAAATTGTGTGCGGCTTTTTCGTGGGTGAATGCGCCCCTCGCGACGTGAGCGACGCGATCGGCTGGGTAAAACGACGGAGAAAACTCGGGCGGGCGGCGGCCCGGCGATCATCCGGGCTGCGGCGCGAGCTCGGGTGCACCGGGCGTCAGCACGCGCGGCGGCAGCGGATTGCCGGTGGGTGCCGCATGCAGCGCCAGCTCGCGGCTGCGCGCGTTCAGGCGCTGCAGCGCGCGGAATTCGGACGGCGCCATCCCCTTCACCGCGCGGAACTGGCGGTTGAAGTTCGACACGTTGTTGAAGCCGGCCTGGAAACAGACGTCGGTGATGCTCGCGTCGTCGGCGAGCAGCATCTGGCACGCGGATTCAATGCGCAGACGATTCACGTACTGGACGAACGGCATGCCCGTGTGGCGATGGAATGCGCGCGAGAACGCGCTGACGCTCTGCCCGGTCAGCTGCGCGAGATCGGATTCGCGCAGCTCGGAGGCGAGGTTCTTGCCGATATACGACAGCGCGTGACTGAGCCGCGTCGGCGTGACGTCGGCCTGGTCGTATGCGGGGCTCGCGAGCAGCGTGCGTTCGGCCGCGCCGCACAGCCGCTCAAGGATCGTCATGAACAGCGCGATGCGGCGCATGCCGCGCGCGGTCAGCAACGCGTCGAACAGCGGTGCGATCGCGGCGCTCGTCGCCGCGTCGAAGCCGACCCCGCGCCGCGCATCGTCGAGCAGCGTCTGCGCGTCGCGACATTCGGGAAACGCGTCCATGCAGCGGCGCACGAAGGACGGATCGAACTGGATCACGAGATTGCGCCGCTCGACGGTTTCGCCTTCGGCCATGTCGCTGACCCAGTTGTGCGGCAGGTTCGGGCCGAGCAGCACGAGATGGCCGGGCTCGAACGAGCCGATGTGATCGCCGACGAAATACTTGCCGCGCGTCGCGACGATCAGGTGCAGCTCGAATTCGGGATGGAAATGCCAGCGGATCGTGCGATACGGATAGCCGTGCGACCAGACCTTGAACGACTCGTCGCGTCGCACTTCGACCACTTCGAGATCGGGGTGCATCATGTTGGCGTCTCCATTCCCATGTATCGCTGGCCGGCCTGTTCGGCTCGTTCGCGCGTCCGCCGGCGGTTTCGCACGGCGATGCGGACCGGTCGCATGGGAAGCAATGTAGGTCGATCGAGCGCGCGACTCCACCAACTTTACGCCTGATTTCCGATACTTTTTTGCGCAATCCGGCCATGAACGGCGCCGGACGGCAAATTTGTTGCGGCGCGCAATCGCGCGGACGGCTGCCCGCGCCGGTCGCCCGCGCCGGCTTACGCCGCCGCGTGCTCGCGTGCCGTGCGCACCTCGTACGCCTTCAGATGGTTGTACGCGATCCGCAGCAGCGACAACGCATCGGCCGCCTGCGGGTCGCGCCGCGCGAGCAGGTCGCCGATCACGTGATCGGCTTCGACGCGCGCATGGTTCTCGACGTCGCGCAGCATCGACGCGGTCAGCGGCGACGGCGTGAGCACCATCCGCTGCATCCGCTCACTGGCCGACGAGTCGGGCCGGTAGCCGTTGTGTTCGGCGATCGCGCTGCATTCGGCGAGCATCGTTTCGAGCAGGCGGCGGCCGTCCGGCGCGGCGAGAATGTCGCCGACCGAACCGCGAAACAGCGACGTGCTCGCGGCGAGCGTCGCGAGGAACACCCACTTCTCCCACATCCGCGCGGCGATATCGTCGCTGAGCGTCGCGTCGAAGCCTGCGCCGCCGAGCACGTCGGCCACCGCACGCACGCGCGGCGATTCGCCGCCGGCAAGCTCGCCGAACGACACGCCGTGCGTGTCGTTCAGGTGCACGATGCGCTGCTCGCGATCGAGCGTCGCCGCGATCACGCACAACCCGCCGAGCACCCTGGCGGCGCCGAAGCGCTCGCGCAGCACGTCGAGGTGGCGCATCCCGTTGAGCATCGGCAGGATCAGCGTCTGCGGCCCGACGAACGGGGCGAACGACAGAATCGCATCGTCGAGGCTGTACGCCTTGCAGCTCAGCAGCACGAGATCGAACGGCGCGACGCCGGCGCCCGCGTCGCCCGCGCGCACGGTCTGCACGTTCGCGAGCGTCAGGTCGCCGCGCGGGCTGCGGATCAGCAGCCCGTCGCGCGCAAGCGCGGCCGCGCGGCCGTCGCGCACCAGGAACGTCACGTCGCGTCCCGCCGCGGCCAGCCGGCCGCCGAAGTACCCGCCGACCGCGCCGGCCCCTACCACCAGAATCCGCATCGTTGCCTCCTTTCGGTTTCGTTCGGTGTCGCGCCGCCGCCCGTGCGGGCGCGACGCATACGCCATCGCCCGACAGTATAGCGGTCACTTTTATGCATATGCATAGATGCCCGCGCCCGCGTCGCGGGCATCGGGAAATGACGGCGTCTAAGGGATTTCCCGTCTACGGCGACGCGCATCGCGCGCCGTCAAGACACTTACCCCGTCACGCCGTCCCGGCGAGCTTCCTCGACTGACCGACCTCATACCATGCGCAACCTTTCCCTGAATCAGAAACTCGCCTCGATGATCGTCATCCTGTGGCTCGGCCTGCTCGTGATCGCCGGGCTCGGCGCATGGCAGACCCGCGCGTCGATGATCGCGGACCGCCGCGACCAGCTTGCGTCGCTGGTCGCGCAGGCCGCGAGCGTGACCGACCATTACTACAAGCTGTCGCAGCAGAACGCGATGCCGGAAGCCGACGCGAAGCAGAAGGCGCTCGAGGCGATCGCCGCGATGCGCCACGGCGCCGACGGCTACATCTCCGTCAACGATTCGAAGCCGGTGATCGTGATGCATCCGATCAAGACCGAGCTCAACGGCAAGGACGTGTCGAATTTCACCGACCCGAACGGCCAGCACCTGTTCGTCGAGATCGTGAAGGCCGGCAACGCGGAAGGCGGCAAGGGCTTCGTCGAATATCTGTGGCCGAAACCGGGTGCGGACAAGCCGCAGGAGAAGACCAGCGCCGTGCAGCGCTTCGCGCCGTGGGACTGGTATCTGGTGACCGGTATGTACATGAACGACGTGCGCTCGGCGGTGCTCGCGAGCATCGGCCGCTGGCTGGCGATGACGGCCGTGCTCGGCGCGATCGCGACGGCCGTGATGGTGCTGGTGCTGAAAAGCGTGCGCGCGAGCCTCGGCGGCGAGCTCGAAACGGCGCTCGACGCCGCGCAGCGCATCGCTCAGGGCGACCTGACCGCCCGCGTGAGCGTGAAGCACGACGATCGCGGCAGCCTGCTGCATGCATTGCACACGATGCAGGGCGGGCTGATCGACATGGTGTCGCGCGTCCGGACGGGCACCGAGAACATCAACGTCGGCGCGAGCGAGATCGCCTCCGGCAACACGGACCTGTCGCAGCGCACCGAGGAACAGGCGGCCGCGCTCGTGCAGACCGCGTCGAGCATGGACGAGATGACCGCGAACGTGAAGCAGAACGCGGACAGCGCCGAGCAGGCCGCGTCGCTCGCCGGCCAGGCCGCGCAGGTCGCGACGCGCGGCAGCGCGGTGGTCGACGACGTCGTGCGTACGATGAACGAGATCACCGACCGCTCGCACAAGATCGGCGACATCATCGGTGTGATCGACGGGATCGCATTCCAGACCAACATCCTCGCGCTGAACGCGGCCGTCGAAGCGGCCCGCGCGGGCGAACAGGGCCGCGGCTTCGCGGTGGTCGCGGCCGAAGTGCGCTCGCTCGCGCAACGCTCGGCGACGGCGGCCAAGGAGATCAAGTCGCTGATCGTGTCGTCGAACGAGACGGTCCAGCACGGCGCGACGCTCGTCACGCATGCGGGCGAAACGATGGCCGAGATCGTGCAGTCGGTGCGGCGCGTGAACGAGATCCTCGACGAAATCAGTCACGCATCGCGCGAGCAGAGCGCCGGGATCGAGCAGGTCAACCGCGCGGTAGGCGAGATGGATCAGGTCACGCAGCAGAACGCGGCACTCGTCGAACAGGCCGCGGCGGCCGCGCATTCGCTGCGCGATCAGGCCGAGGCGCTGCGCGACGCGGTGACGCGGTTCGCGTTGCCGGCTTGACGGCGCCCCGCCCTGCACTCACGCCGCGTTGCCCGCCCGCAGCGCGGCCTCGCCGCTGCCGAGCCCCAGCCCCGCCGCGCGCTGGATCAGCTCGACGTCGTTGCTCGCGCCGAGCTTCTTCATCGCACTGATCTTCTGCGCGCTGACCGTCTGCTTGCCCTTGCTCAGGCGCTGCGCGATGGTCTTGATCGGCACGCCCGACAGATACAGGCGAATCACCTCGATTTCGCGCGCCGACAGTTTCACGGGCGGGTCGCCGCGCGTGCCGAGCGCATCGACCGCGCGGCGCACGGACGGCGACAGGTAGGCCGCGCCGCTGTAGCTCGAATGGATCGCCGTGACGATATGGCCAACCTCGTCGAGCTTGCTGACGACACTCACGCCGCCGATCGCGGAGATCGACCGGAAGATCAGCGGATTCTCGTTCGCGACCAGCGCGACGATCCCGACGTTCGGCCGCGTGCGGCGCAGCCAGTCGAACAGCGCGAGGCCGTCCATCTGCGCGTCGCCGGGAATCGCATAGTCGACCAGCACGACGTCGCAATCGACGCCGCCGAGCGACGCGACCAGTTCGGCCGCGCTCCGGTAGACCGCGGCGAGCTCGATCGCGCAGGCGCCGCCTGCGATCTGCTCGATACCGGCCAGCGTCAACGGCCAGTCGTACGCGAAGACGATGCGAACATTGAATTTCCTCATGCGGAGTTCCTGGTGGTTCACCGGCCGCGCCGCGCGGAACGCGCGCGACCGGTGGGGCGTTGAAAGGACATTCAGGCGATTTTTAGCCTGAAGGTCGATTCTATGAACGTATGCACGCGCGCGATATCGGACGGCGTACGAATTGGCTGCCGAAGACGTAATACTCGTTTGATATTTGCGCCGGTTCTACGTCCGGCGGCCGGCGCTCGACCGTCGCGGCATCGGCCCGATGGCCGGCGTCGCGCGCCGCACGTCCGGCCAGCAGGTAAAATTGCGCATTTGCATGCCACCCCGGCCCGCCGGCGGCGAGCGACGCGCCGATGCCGGCCGCGCGCCACCGCCCCTCGCCGGCTTGCCCGATCTCCCCGCTTTGCTCATGACCGATTCCGACCTGCAATCCGACGACACCTCCATCCACGAAGACGGCCTCTGGCGCGACAACGGCTGGACGGCCCGCATCATCAAGAACGAAGACGACGACGGCTGGGCCGTCGAGATGGTCAAGGACGGCGAGTCCGAGCCCGCGCTGGTCGGGCCGTGGACCATGGGCCGCGACAAGAAGAACCCGAAGCCGATGGACGCGAACGCGTTCCGCACGCTCGTGAAGACCGCGACCGAAGTGCTGATGCGGCACGAACAGCAGCGGCGCGCGATGCTGCACAAGGAAGTGACGGTGCAGGACGAAGCCGGACAGGACGTGTCGGTGACGCTCGACATCGTGCCGGACGAGTTCGAGCCGTATGCGCAGCTCAAGGCGTTCGATCCGTATGGCGAGCTGCTGGCCGAAGCGAAGGTATCGGCCGGGTTCAAGCTCAACAAGGCCAGCGCCGAACGCTGGGCCGCATCGGGCTTCGACCGGCCGGCCTGAGTAAGCGATCAGGCGCCGGCGCCCTGCTGCGCACGCGCGAGCCGGCGGGCGGCCAGCTTGCGCCGCACGAGCGCCTCGAACTGCGGCGTCGCGGCCTCGGGATCGCGTGCGGCCAGGCCCAGCAGGTTGCGCGCGAGCTGGATCGGCGTCAGCACGATGCCCCACGGCAGCCCCCACCAGCCGAGCGTGGCCGACGCGAGCAGCGCGACCGCCTGCTTCCTGCGGCCGCAGCGGCGGCAGCACACGTGGCGCCGCGTCGCCCAGCGCGTGACGAATACGAGCGACACGACGCGATGCGACGCATGGACGTCCACCGGCTGCCCTTCGCGCAGGCAGATCGGACAGGGCCCGTAGCGCCAGTCGTCGACGTACTGCCGGACCTTCGCGTCGGGCACCCGTTCGGCCTCGACGACGACCGGATGCGCCTGCGCGCACACCGGACTGCAATAGCGGCGGCCGTCGATCGACCGACCGCCGACCAGGAACGTCCTGCCGCACTGACTGCACTCTGCCACGGTAACCTCGGATAAGCGTGATGCGCCGCGTGCCGGGTGCGCGCGGATCGATGCGCGCGTTCCGGCCGGGGCCGTTTCGTGTTTTAACGGCCGCCGCCGCGAGGTCTTGAGCGCACCCGCGCACCGCGGCGCGTCAGCCATGCAGCCCGTGCGCGGTCATCAGACGGTACAGCGTCGCGCGCGAGATGCCGAGCTCCGCCGCGGCATCCGCATGCTGGCGGCGGTGACGCCGCAGGGTTTCCTCGATCGCGTGCCGCTCGGCCTGCCGACGCGCCTGCGCGAGCGTCGGCAGCCGCAACGACGTGTACGGGCGCAGCTCGAGATCGGCGGCCGAGATCAGCGGGCCGCTCGTCATCACGACCGCAAAGCGGATCCGGTTGATCAGCTCGCGCACGTTGCCGGGCCACGGGTAGTTGTGGATCGCCTCGATCGCGCACGCCGTGAAGCCGCGAATCCGGTACGAGCCGTCGCCGCGATAGCGCCGCAGCACGTCATCGGCGAGCAGCATGATGTCGCGGCCGCGCATGCGCAGCGGCGGCTCGTCGATGCGCAGCACGCACAGGCGGTAGTACAGGTCGGCGCGGAATCGCCCGGCCTGCATCGCGGCGTCGAGATCGACGTGGGTCGCCGCCACGATCCGCACGTCGACCGGAATCGACCCGTGCCCGCCGAGCCGCTCGATCTTGCCCTCCTGCAGGAACCGCAGCAGGCTCGCCTGGCTCTCGAACGGCATGTCGCCGATTTCGTCGAGAAACAGCGTGCCGCCGTGCGCGGCTTCGATGCGGCCGATCTTGCGCTGGTGCGCGCCGGTGAATGCGCCGCGCTCGTGCCCGAACAGTTCGGCCTGCAGCAGCATCGTCGGGATGGCCGCGCAGTTCACGGCGACGAACGGTGCGTCCGCACGCGACGACTGCCGGTGGATCGCCGCCGCCGTCAGCTCCTTGCCGGTGCCGGATTCGCCGGCAATGAACACGGTCGCGTCGGTGTTCGCGACCTTGCGGATCGTCGCGAACAGCCGGCGCATCGCGTCGCACGCACCGATCATCGCGCCGCCGGGCGGCGGCGGCTCCGCGGCCGGGTCGCCGTCCGCGAGCTCGAGCATCCCGTATGCATGGCCGACGAGATAGCCGATCGTCGTGTAGGCCGCCGCATTGCGCACGTAGTCGAAGCAGCAATGGCGGATCAGCCGCGCGATCGTGATGTTGCGCAGCCGCTCGCCGTCGACGAGCGCGACCCAGCCGACGCGCGGGTCACGCAGCAGCGCCTCGAACGACGCGACGTCGGGCGACGCGAAGCTGCCGAAATCGACGATGCCCGCATGCGGACGGTTCGCCTTGACGAGATTCAGCGCGTCCGCCACGGTTTTTGCGCGCCACACTTCCCAGCCGCGCGACGCGAGCGAATCGACGAGCGCGGCATCGTGCTGCCGCGACAGGTAGACGAGCGGCCGCGACGGCGCGACGGGCGTGCGCCGGAGCGCGAGGAGCGGCAGCGTGCTCACCTGCCGTTCGACATCCTGCGGGCCCGGCATGCCGAGCTGACAGCAATGGTTCACGATTGCCTCGCCGCATAAGGTTGTGTATCGGAGCAGCCGTTGCCCGATCGCGCGTGGCGGGGCGCGTGGCCCCGCGGCGCGGCGCCGCTGCGTCCGCGAATCGGCACCGCTTTATCGGCAGAACACGACGCGCTGCGTGTAGATCTGCGGCTCGATGACGGGCTTCGCCGCTCCGTTGAGATCGTCGCGATAGGCGCGGTAGGTCTTGCCGTTCACCGTCACGTCCGACGCGCGGGCCGTCTCGATCCTGTCGAGCCCGGCGTGCCGCCATTCGTTGACCCGGTCCGCCGCCGTGACGCTCGACTCGCCCGCGATCTTCTGCGTGATCGCACTGCCGTCGCTCCACGGTTGCGTCTGCATGTCCTCGGTGTGCTGCATCGCGCCGACCGCCTTGCCGGTCGGCTTCGGCCCGTTCCGCGCGTCGAACGGCGCACCGCGGCCGTACACCGGCGATTGCCACGACGGCGCGTGACCGGCTTCCGGCATCATGTAGACCATCTGCGGATCGCCGATCATCATCATCGGCGCGCATGCCGTGTTGTCGGCACGGCCGAGCGTCGACAGCGCCTGCTGGACGCTCGCGGCGTTCGCGAGGGTCTGCTCGCTCAGGATGACGAAGACCGCGGGATTCTGGAAAACCGACTGCGCAGCGGCCTGCGCGCTGGCCAGCCACAAAGCGACCAAAAAGATCCTCATGATTGAGGCCTCCTTGCATCCTCGTCACGCAAAAAGAGGTGTTGACCTCGGGGAGGGGAACAACACCCGTCAAACCGGAAAAGACCGTCGGGCATCGGGCCCGGCGGCGGCCGTGCGACCGGTGCTCCGGTCGCACGGCAGACCGGCCGCATGCCTACGACGAGGTGCTCGTCGAGATGACGGTCGGCGCCGGCGCGGCCGGTGCAGCGTGCTGGTCGACCGCGGCGGGCGACAACGCTTGCGCGGGATCGGTCAGCGCCGGCACGTTTGCGGGCGACGCAGCCACCGCGGCCGCGGATTCGACCGCGTCCGGCACTTTCGCGTCCGCTGCCGGCATGTCGGCGGGCATCGCGGCGACGGCAGGCTGCGCGGCCGCCGGTGCAGGCGCTGCGGCAGTCGCCTCCGGCGCCGGCTCGGCAGCCTTCGCGTCGGCAACCGGCGCCGCGACGACGGCAGCCGCCGGCATCGGTTCGGCAACCGACTCGCCTGCGGCCTGCACCGGGTCGGTCGCGGCCGGCATCGGCTCCGGTGCTTGGACCGCGACGGGCTGTGCAGGCTCGGGCGTCTTGGCGACGACGGCAGGCACGGGCTCGGGGGTCCTGTCCGCGACGGCAGGCACTGGCTCGGGGGTCTTGTCGGCAACTGCCGGGGCAGGCGCCGGCGATGCCTTGTCCGCCACAGCCGGCGCGGCGATGACGGCTGCTGCCGGCACGGCGGCCATCGCGGCGGCCGGTACGACCGATGCCGCGGGCGAGGTGGCGGCGATGGCAGGCGCGGCAACCGCCGGTGCGGCTGCGGCAACGGCCGGCATCGCCACTGCCGGCGTGGCGGCGACAGGCGCCATCGCCGGCACCGGCACCGGGACCGGCACCGAAACCGGCGCAGCGCGCATCGAGGCCGTCTCGATCGGGCGCGTCGGCGCGGGCGCCGGCGCGGCCGAGCCGAGCGGCGGCAGGCCCATCCGGTCGCGCACGATCGGATCGCGATACTTGATGTCGTCCGCGACGGTCGCTTCGACGCTGGGCGCCACGTTCGAACGCGCGAGCGGCGCGGTCGTGCCCGGGCACAGGTGCCCGGTCGCTTCCACCGCGCGCCGGTTCGCATCGCTCTGGCACAGCAGCGCGAGCGCCACGTCGGTCAGACCCATCGCACGGAATTCACGCGCATCGAGACGCCGCACGCAGGCCTGGTCGACGAGCGTCGTGCCGCCCGTCGCGCCGAACCCCGGGAACGACACGCCGACGCTCACCGAGCCCATGCAGGTATCGGACAGCGTGGTCGTGAGGCCGGGCGCCTGGATCGACGGATTCGTCTTGATCGTCTGCGTGCCGGAGTAATTGACGTTTTCCGTCGCCTGGGTGTTGTACGGGCTGCTGCCCGGCGCGCCGGTCGCGAGCGCATTCGTGCTCTGCGGCGTCACGTTGCCGCCGGCGGTGCCGGACGGCATCGTCACGTTGACGTTCACGCTCGAATTGCCGCTGCCGCGCACCCCGCTGGAGCTGGTGGCATTCCCGCCGCGCGAACTCGTCGTATTCGTGTTCATGCTCGAACCGCCGCCCTGGCTGATCGCCGTCGACGATGTCGACGATTGCGCGCTCGACGTCGAATCGGCGGTTTGCGCGTGGGCGCCGATCGTGGTCATCGCGAACATCGCCGCACATGCCACCTTGATCCTGTTGCTGTTCATTTCACTCTCCGGACGAGGTTTGACCTCCCACCCAGGCAACCGTACTAATTCCCCTGAATGCCTTCAGTTTTCGCTGCTTCCCCGAACTGCTTCCAGCCGCTGCCCAGCTGGGACCACGAGCCGGCCGACATGCCCTGCCATTGCTGGGTGTCCGGTCCGCCGATGGCACTGCCCGACGAAAGCGTTTGTTGTTCTGACGGTTTGGTTGTCTGAGAAGGGTTGTTTGACGTCTGCATATTCGATTGCCCACCATCGGCAGCACGGTCAGCGCCATACGCCGTCAGAGACGCGAGCATCAGAGCGGCGGCAATCAGGTTCTGCTTCATGCCAACTCCTTACGTGACAACGATGCGGAAAAGAGACCAGCGTCGCTGGGAAACTGGTCCCCCCACACCTGACTAATGACTGCTCCCGGTCGCGCTCGAGTCTCCCTGGCTTCCGCCCGATGCGGACGGCGAACCGGCCGGACCAGTACTCCACACGGTCGACGAGTTGTAGTGATTCGAGCCCGCGATCGCGCCCGACCCGCCACTGCCCGTCCACCCCACGGCGCCCGCGTTGGCGATACCGTGGTCGTTCGCGCCCGTGGCCGTGTAGTGGTTCGCGCCGAGTACGATCGTGGCGGTCACCCCTCCCGAAAGCGCATTCGCGTTCTCGTTCGTGCTGCCGTTTCCGGCGAACGAGCCCGCGGCACCGATACCGCCGCCCGCCGCGAACGCGCCCCCGTTCGTGCCCCAGCCGCTGGCCGTCGAAGTCGAGTTGTGAAAAGCGGACGCCGTGCCGGCGGAGCCGGCGGGTGTCACGGTACTTCCTGCATTCGCGCCGGCCGTCGAGGTCGAATTGCTGGTATAGCTGCCGGAGCCGACCAGCACCGAAC
The DNA here is from genome assembly GCF_002959955.1 of Burkholderia sp. BE12. Taxonomy (NCBI): domain Bacteria; kingdom Pseudomonadati; phylum Pseudomonadota; class Betaproteobacteria; order Burkholderiales; family Burkholderiaceae; genus Burkholderia; species Burkholderia sp. BE12. The sequence continues at coordinate 95,342 of NZ_PREY01000003.1, forward strand.
CGGAAACACCCGCCGCAACGGATTGCGTCTGGTTGGTCGTGGACGATCCGGCCGCCAACGCAGCGGACGAAATGACGGTGAGCGCTGTCGCTAACATGACTTTGGCTTTCATAGCAATTCCTTGCTGTGAGGAAGTTCGACGGTGGCGGAGCCGGGCCTGCCCTTGCGGAACAACACCCGGCATCCGTGCCGCCAGCCAATGACGAACGCTACGCGTCGCGGCTTAGTGGTGATACGTCCAGCCCGTCGAGCCCGCGTTCGCGCCGCTGCTGCCGCCTGCTTGTGCGCCGCCGAAGCCGAAGCCGCCGACCGTCGACGTTTGCGTGTGGTTCGTGTACGAGATCGAACCGCTGCTGCCGCCACCGGCCATTGCGCCGGCTGCGCCGAGTGCCGAGCCGGAATCGGTTGCGGTGAAGTGGCCGAACCCGGCGACCCCGGCCATCGTCTGGCCACCGCTCGACGAGTTGCTGCTCGAGATCGTGCCGCTCGCTGCAAACGCTGCACCCGAAACCGCCAGAACTGCTGCTGCAATCAGAAGCTTCTTCATGGTCGACTCCATAACGGCGTGGAGAGAATGAGCATGGAAGATCGCACGCCATCAATCTTCCTGCCTCGGGCAATCCTTGAAAGTAAGGATTGCTATCGAATAAATAAATTATTTCAGGCTCGTTAATTGGATTTTTATTTTTTACCAGCCGAAGTCTAGTTTTATGTTTTTAAGTTGTCCAAAATTTATGAGTAGGTGCTTTCTATTATTTTTATGAACATTTGAATTCACCAAAAACATCGTCGATTACATTCACCGGAATTACACACACATCTTTCCGGCTCGCGATTTTCAATACCCCGCCCAAAACAGATACCGGCACCGGCACCCGTTTCCGGAATTGAAAATCAGCGAATGTATTGACTACCGCAAAACGCAGCGCCCGCTCGACATACGCCCTTCAGCCGGGCGACGACGGGCCTGCATTGCAGCCAGACGACATGTCTGCTCCCTGAGCTGACGAAGAAAGGCCTTCCGGATAACCCGGCCGACGCGCGTTCGATCTAATCCGGCCGGCGCCGGCACTGGCCCGGCGCGATCGAAACGGCTCTGCACGGTTGAAGAGGAATCGGCGCGACGCTGTCCGGCACGAACAGCGTGCCCCATCCGGGAGCGCTGAATGAAGGCGAGCATCGCTGTCGCCGGGTTGTCGCGCGAAACGACACCCGCTCCAGCACGCGACGCGCGCGGAGGGCGGAAAATCGGCAAGGCGCTACCGACGACGCTGGCACTGCGTCGCAAGCGCTACCCCAATCAGTCCGACTACCCCTATGGTGCGCTAGAAACGCGCAGATCAAGCCACTGCTTATAGTGTTCATCGCCGCTTCCCCGACTGGCTTGTGACGAACTGGCCGCCCCCACATCATCGTTGCATCGTGTCGACCGCTCGCCGGTGCGTCCCATCTCGCAAACCGCATGCCATGCGATATTCCACTGCGCATTGCGCGCGGCATGCGGCCGCCAGCCCCGACCATTTCGCAGGGAACGGCATTTTTCGTTTCAGGAATGTATCGCGCTAACGGGGCGCCCGCGGTGGCGATCATTGAACACCGCGACGCAATGCCTTGATTTGACGGACGAATCCGGCGCGTCCAGGCGCGCCGGACGTCCCCGCGAACGGTTGTTTCAACCTTGAGAACCGTCTCCCGACACATGGCCCTCGGTTCGCGCGTTTCTGCTGACGAACCGCGTGTTGCGGAGGCCGGCAGCCGTCCATTAGCCCGGCGAACAGGGGCCAGCCGCTCAATGCCTCGCACCGCACGGCCGCCGATACGACCGGCACACGGGTTCTCCCCGAAATACGAAACGAATTTGATTCATCCGTGAAAATACCCACACGATCATGCGGCGAAAAATCTTGCCATCCGGCACGCTGCGGGCGTAATAATTAAAACAAATGCAAACACGCGATTTCGACAAAATCGCGCTCAGCGTTTTTCATTCCATTCGATCAACCTCATTTCACCCATGGATTCCAGGCGAGCAATTCATTGAAGAAACGTTTTCGAGCATTTATCCGCTTGATTCTCATTATTTGAAAATGCCGATCCAAGACACCTTTCACGCCGCCGGTCTCGTAAAAACCTGATTCATCGCGCGTTTCGCCGTGTCGAACCGTATCGATCCCGCGATCGCCACGCGAACTTCCCCTGTCCCCACGATTCACGCATGAAACACAAACGTGCGCGCCGAACGGTCACGACCCGGCCGCGCCCGCATGCAGCGGGATTTCGTCATTCATGGCATGCCGATTGACTGATGTCGGCTCGCACCGAGCAGTACGCCACGGCGCACGAAATACAGGCGGCCGCCCGTCAGCCGAGCAGCTCCTTCTTGCGCAGATGCACGACGTCGCGCATCGGCGGCGCGCCGAACAGCCGGCTGTATTCGCGGCTGAACTGCGACGCACTTTCGTAGCCGACGACGGCCGCCACCGACCCGACGTCGCCGCCCTGCCGCAGCAACAGCCGCCGCGCCTCGTGCAGCCGCAGTTGCTTCTGGTACTGCAGCGGGCTCAGCGTCGTCACGTGCTTGAAATGATGGTGCAGCGACGACACGCTCATGTTGACCGCCTGCGCGAGCGACTCGACGCGCATCGGCTCCGCGAAGTGATCGCGGATCCATTCGATCGCACGCGCGATCCGGTGCGTCTGGCTGCCGGCGATCGCCATGTGCCGCAGCCGCGTGCCCTGCCCGCTCGTCATCAGCCGGTACAGCACTTCCTTCTCGATCAGCGGCGCGACGACCGCGATGTCGGCCGGCGTATCGAGCAGCCGCAGCAGCCGCAACGCCGCATCGAGCAGCGGCGGCGTCAGTTCCGCGAGCGCGATCCCCTCGCCTTCCGGGCCCGCGTCGGGCTCGGGCAGCCGCATCTCGGCCGCCAGTTCGACGATGCGCTGCGGATCGAGCGTCAGCGACAGGCACAGGTACGGTTCGTCCACCGACGCACGCGTCACGCGCGAGAGGATCGGCAAGTCGATCGACGTAATCAGGCAATTGTGGGTGTCGTATTCGTAAGCGTGGCCGGCCACGATCACGCGCTTCGCGCCCTGCGCGGCGATCACCAGCGCGGCGCGCGACACGCCGCAGCCGAGATCGACCGGCCGCGTGTGCCGATGCAGCATCAGACCCGGCACGGCCGTCGAATGCGAGCCGTCCGCCGGCGCGAAACGGCCGATCAGCGACGCCAGTTCGCGCCGCCCGGATTCGCGCGACGCCACGATATCGGTCATGTCCATGACGCATCCTCGAATGATTTCCCGTGTCGCGCGAGCATAGCGAAACGGCTCGCGGCGTGCGGGGGATTTGCAGGATTGTTCAATAAATTTGCAGGATTGGGTAGACGCAAAAACCGGCTGCTCGCGCACACTCCCCGCTAATCCGGCCCATGCCGGGTTTTCCCCACGGAGACAACCAAAATGCCCACCTCGTTTGTCCTGAACGGCAAGAACGTCACCCTCGACGCCAATCCGTCGATGCCCGTCCTCTGGGCGATTCGCGAACACGCGGGACTGACCGGCACGAAATTCGGCTGCGGCATGGCGCAGTGCGGCGCGTGCACGGTGCATCTCGAAGGCCAGGCCGTCCGCTCGTGCGTGCTGCCGCTCGCCGGCATCGCCGGCAAGCACGTCACGACGATCGAAGGCCTGCAGAGCAAGCCCGCGCAGGCCGTGCAGGCCGCATGGGTCAAGCTGCAGGTGCCGCAATGCGGCTATTGCCAGTCCGGCCAGATCATGTCGGCCACCGCATTGCTCGAACAAAATCCGAAGCCGACCGACGCGGACATCGACGCCGCGATGAGCGGCAACCTCTGCCGCTGTGCGACCTACGCCCGCATCCGGGCCGCGATCCACGACGCGGCCGCGACGCTGGGAGCCTGACCATGACGATCGAACTCGACAACACCGATTCGGTGCGCCCGTCGCGCCGCACGTTCCTGAAGGCCGCCGGGGCAGCAGCCGCCGTCAGCCTGACCATCGGCTTCGACTGGGCCGGCCTCGGCCGCCGCGCACTCGCCGCGACCGCGCCGGCCGGCGATTTCGCACCGAACGCATTCCTGCGCATCACGCCCGACGGCGCCGTCACGGTGATCGCGAAGCACGTCGAAATGGGCCAGGGCGCCTATACGGGCATCGCGACGATCGTCGCCGAGGAGCTCGACGCCGACTGGTCGAGCGTGCGCGTCGAAAGCGCGCCGGCCGATGCGAAGCGCTACGCGAACCTCGCGTTCGGCACGATGCAGGGCACGGGCGGCAGTTCGGCCATGTCGAACTCGTGGCAGCAACTGCGCGAAGCGGGCGGCAAGGCGCGCGCGATGCTCGTGCAGGCCGCGGCGGCCCGCTGGAAGGTGCCGGCCGCCGAGCTGACCACCGCCAACGGCGTCGTCACGCACACGAAGAGCGGCAAGACGGCCGCGTACGGCACGCTCGTCGCCGATGCGTCGAAGCTGCCCGTGCCCGACAAGGTCACGCTGAAGCAGCCGGCCGATTTCAAGCTGATCGGGCACCGGATTCCGCGCGTCGACGCATCGTCGAAATCGAACGGCACCGCGCATTTCACGCTCGACACGACGTTCCCCGGCATGCGCGTCGCGCTGCTGCAGCGGCCGCCGCGCTTCGGCGCGACGGTGAAATCGTTCGACGCGACGGCCGCGAAGGCCGTGCCGGGCGTCGTGTCGGTCGTGCAGGTGCCGGGCGGCGTCGCGGTCGTCGCGAACGGCTTCTGGGCCGCGAAACAGGGCCGCGATGCGCTGAAGGTCGAATGGGACGAAACGAAGGCGGAAAAGCGTGGCTCGGATGAGCTCATGCGCGAATACCGGCAACTCGCCGAGAAGCCGGGCACGTCGGCGCGCAAGGACGGCGATGCCGATGCGGCGATCGCCGGCGCGGCGCGCAAGATCAGCGCGACGTACGAATTCCCGTACCTCGCGCATGCGCCGATGGAGCCGCTCGACGCGGTCGTCAAGCTGACGGCCAACAGCTGCGAGATTTGGGCCGGGGACCAGTTCCAGACGGTCGACCAGGGCAATGCCGCCAGGACGGCCGGACTGAAACCCGAGCAGGTGCAGATCCACACGCTGTATGCGGGCGGCAGCTTCGGCCGGCGCGCGAACGCGTGGTCGGACTACGTGGTCGAGGCCGTGTCGATCGCGAAGGCGCTCGGCGCGGACGGCAAGCCCGTCAAGCTGCAATGGACGCGCGAGGACGACATCCAGGGCGGCTTCTACCGGCCGATGTACTTCCACAAGCTCGACGCGGGCCTGACCGCGGACGGCCGGCTGGTGGGCTGGCGCCACCGGATCGTCGGCCAGTCGATTCTCGCCGGCACACCGTTCGAGGCGTTCATGGTCAAGAACGGCGTCGACGCGACGTCGGTCGAGGGCGCCGCGAACCTGCCGTACGCGGTGCCGAACGTGTCGGTCGAACTCACCACCACCCAGGTCGGCCTGCCCGTGCTGTGGTGGCGCGTGGTCGGCAGCTCGCACACGGCCTACGCGGTCGAGGCGTTCATCGACGAAGCCGCGCATGCGGCCGGCAAGGATCCGTATGCGTTCCGCCGCGACCTGCTCGCGAAGGAGCCGCGCATGCGCGCGGTGCTGGAACTGGCCGCGCAGAAGGCCGGCTGGGATCCGGCCAAGCCGCTGCCGAAGGGCCGCGGGCGCGGGATCGCGGTGGCCGAGGCGTTCAAGAGCTATGTCGCGCAGGTGGCCGAGGTATCGGTCGACGCGGACGGCAAGGTGAAGGTCGAGCGCGTGGTGTGCGCGGTCGACTGCGGGATCGCGATCAATCCCGACATCGTCGCCGCGCAGATGGAGGGCGGCATCGGTTTCGGGCTCGGCGCGGCGATGCACAGCGCGATCACGCTGAAGGACGGCCAGGTCGAGCAGCGCAACTTCGACGGCTACCACGTACTGCGGATGGCGGAAATGCCGAAGGTCGAGGTGCATATCGTGCCGTCGGCCGAAGCGCCGACCGGGGTCGGCGAGCCGGGCGTCGCGCCGGTCGGGCCGGCCGTGGCGAATGCGATCTTCGCGGCGACGGGCAAGCGGCATTACGTGCTGCCGTTCGATTCGGCGGAGAGCGCGAAGGCTTGATACGCGGGGGCGCCGGCTGCCGGGCGAGGTATGCCCCGTGGCCGGCGTTTTTCAACGCATCGCGAGAACACCCTGCTTATCCGGGCTGGTTCCATGTAGGGTTCGATGTCGGCAATTACAACCACTTATGTCACTGATTCATATTGATTTTTCATTGATACCTGTAGGGTTCAATGTAGGGTTCAATGTAGGGTTTCCGTCGACCGCCGCCAACCCGAGTCGAGCGCGTGTTCCCGGCGTCGCCCTCACGTTACATCGGACGTAACGCCCGTAACGTCGCCCCGCGATGCTACGTAACAATCCTTCAGCACCGCGCCTCCCCTTTCATCGATCATCCGGCGCTTCCCGTTAAAAATTCTTTTAAATTCAAGGCTGCCGCCCCTTCCGCGCCGCGACCGCCAGCTATTGCCATCCGACAATCCTCCCCTGGCCCGGAAGTTGCAGCACAAGGCCCGCAAACACTCCTTTACGGACATGCGAGGGCCACCATGGATTGCAAATACCTGTACATCGACAACATAAAAATCAACTTCGTGCGCCGCACGATCGAAATCGACAACAAGGTCGTCGACGTTACGCCGCGTGAATTCGACGTCGTCGAATTCCTGCTCGACAACATGAACAAGATCGTGCCCCGGCAGGCAATCCAGGAAGCCGTGTGGGGCCGCGAGCTCGGCGTGTCGTCGCGCACGCTCGACACCCATATCTCGCGGATCCGCTCGAAGCTGCAGCTTGAACACGACAAGAATCTGCGGATCATCCCGATCTATGCGGTCGGCTATCGCCTCGTGCTGTTCGGCGCGGCGATGACGCACGTCGAGCGTCACGACGCGGCGCCGATGGTGCGCACGGCGCCGCAACCCGCGATGGCCGCCGACTACGCGTAACGCGTCACCCGCGCGCCGCCCGATCGCGGCACGCCTGCCACGCTTCCCCCACCGCGCTGCGCGGATTCGCAGCATCTCGCGGCCTGCCGGCCGGACGCGGCCTGCACGCCGCCCGGCCCGCCAGCCAGTCGCGCCCCAGCCGCCGCCTCCGGGCGGCGGTTGCTTTTGACCGCCAGCCGTCGCACCGCCCGCTTCATCGCGCCCGGCAGCGCTCCGCCCTCGTTCGTCACGCTTCGTAGCGCGCCGCGCCCGGCATCTCCGCGCGATGGCCGCGACTACGGATTCCGGCGCGGCACGCGGCCATCGCCGTCCCTACAATCGACGCAGCAGCCGCGCGCCCCTCGGCGCCGCCGGCCCCAGAACAATCCGTCGAACCAACGCCGAATCCGCCCCGATCCCGCCGTGCCTGCGCTGTTCCTGACGAATGCCGACGCCGGCGACGCCGCGAACCGGGCCATGCCCGCCGCTTCCCCGCCGCCCGCCGCCGCGCCGGCCGCGGGCGCGCTCGACGCGTCGCCCTACCTGCCGCGCCTGTCCGCCGCCGCCGCGCGCGGGCTGTCGCATGCGTACTGCGCGACGGGCGCCGTCCCGGTCACGCTCGGCGAGCATGCGTACGAAGTGCGCTGGCGCGTCGACGCCGAGCCGGCCGCGGATGCGCACGCGTACCGCTTCGTCGTCGGTCCGGCTGCCGGCACGCTCTGGATCGACCCGGTCGCGGAAACCGAATGGCTCGGCGACGCAGCCGACCCGGCGGTCCCGGCCGTGATCCGCGCGGCGCTGCTTGCCGACCTGTGCGCGCCGCTCGCGGCCGTACTGCAAGCCGCGACGCGGCAGCGCGTGGAACTGCTGCCGCCGCCGGCCGGCGCGCCGGCCTCGCCCGCCTCACCGGCCGCGCTGCGGTTCGAGCTGCGCCGCGCCGACGCCGCGTGGCGCTGCCACGGCGCGCTGCTGTTCGACGCGCCGGATGCGCTGGCCGTGTTCTTCGCGGCCGCGCCGGCCGCGCTCGCCGACGCGCGGGCGGCCTACGCGAGCCTGCCCGTGCCGCTCGTGTTCGAGATCGGCCGCACCGAGCTGACGACGGCCGAGCTGGCCGACGTCGTCGGCGGCGACATCATCGCGATCGAGCGCTGGAAGGCACACGAGCAGAACCTGCTGTGCGTCGCGCGGCTGCCGGCCGCGCCGGCGTGGGAAATCACCGGACGGCCGTCGGGCAACCGGCTGACCGTCGAACGAATCAGGGAGATGCCTTTGGAACCGACCCGCACCGACTCCGCCCCGCCGACGACGCACGACGCGCCGCCCGCCGACGCGCCGCGCTCGCTCGACGGCCTCGCCGTCGACCTGCGCTTCGAGCTGCCGCCCACGTCGATGCCGCTCGGCGAGCTGAGCGCGCTGCAGCCGGGGGCCGTGATCGAGTTGCAGCAAGGGATCAACCAGAGCGTGATCCATCTCGTCGCGAACGGGATGCTGATCGGCACCGGCCATCTGATCGCGGTCGGCCAGAAGCTCGGCGTGCGCGTCGTCACGCTGACGCAACCCGCGCCGCGCGAGCGCTGAACGATGGGCAACCTGCCGAATCCGGTCGCGCTGATCGCGGTCATCGCCGCGCTCGGCATCGCGCCGTTCGCGGCGCTGATGGTGACGAGCTACACGAAGCTGGTGGTCGTGCTCGGCCTGCTGCGCTCCGCGCTCGGGATCCAGCAGGTGCCGCCGAATCTCGTGCTCAACGGCATCGCGCTGATCCTGTCGCTGTTCATCATGGCGCCCGTCGGAATGTCGATCCGCGACGCGCTGCAGGCGCGCCACTTCGATGCGTCGGGGCAATTGTCGACCTCGGACATCGGCGCGCTCGCCGATGCCGCGCTGCCGCCGATCAAGGATTTCCTGGTATCGCATACGCGCCAGCGCGACCGCGAGTTCTTCGTGCGCACCGCGACGTCGGTCTGGCCGAAGAACCGCGCGGACGGCATCAAGGACGACGACCTGCTCGTGCTGGTGCCGAGCTTCACGCTCGCCGAGCTGACGAAGGCGTTCCAGATCGGCTTCGTGATCTACATCGTGTTCATCGTCGTCGATCTGCTGGTCGCGAACATCCTGCTCGCGCTCGGAATGCAGATGATCTCGCCGACGACGATCTCGGTGCCGTTCAAGCTGCTGCTGTTCGTCGCGCTCGACGGCTGGTCGCTGCTCGTGCACGGGCTCGTGCTGTCGTACCGCGTGGCGGGTGCGGGATGAACGCGCGCCGCCTGCGAACCGCCGCTGCTTGCCTGTGTGCGCTGGCCATGCTCGCGCTCGCGCTCGCGTGCCTGCCGGCGCGCGTCGCGCAGGCGGCCGGCGGCGCCGGTTTCGCGCAACTGGCGCGCGCCTGCGCGCCGAACGTCGATCCCGCGACGCTCGCCGCGCTCGTGCGCACCGAGTCGGGTTTCAATCCGTATGCGATCGGCGTGGTCGGCGGGCACCTGACGCGCCAGCCCGCGTCGCTCGACGAGGCGCGCGCGACCGCGCGCGAACTGTCGTCGCGCGGCTTCAGCTACAGCGTCGGCCTCGCGCAGGTGAACGAACGCAATTTCGCGAAATACGGGCTCGATGAAGCGACGATGTTCGAGCCGTGCCGCAACCTGCAGGCCGGCGGCGCGATCCTGACCGAATGCTTCGCGCGCTCGTCCGGCACCGGCCGCGCCACGCAGGCCGCGTTGCGCGCGGCGCTGTCGTGCTACTACAGCGGCAACTTCACGACCGGCTTCTCGAGCGGCTACGTGAGCCGGGTCGTCGCGAGCGCGCAGCGCAATGCGCGCGAAGGCGGCGTCGAACCGATTCCCGTCGTGACCGACACGCCGCCGCCGGCGCGCGAGCGGCGCATGGCCGCGGCCGCCACGACGCCGCCCGACCGCGCGCGGCGCCTGCCGTCGGCCGCCGCGTCCGCCGATGCGCCGTCGTGCCATGCGCGGCCGGTGGTGATGATGTGCCGCGGGCTGCCGGCGAATCAGGCGAAGCGGCTGTGTGTGCGGTGTCTCGATCAGTAAGTCGGCCGCTCCCTCCATCGCGCCCCCATCTCGCCGCCGTTCGTAGCCACGCCCCGGCGGCGCGCGCGCATCGGTCGCGCGCTACGAAACGCGTTGCGTCATCGCGGTGCATGCCTTTCTACACTCCAAGCTTGACCGTAATGGCATCGTAATGCGCGCCCCGTCGAGCGCGGCGCGACCGGGAGGAGTTTGATGCTGGATATCGACGGCGTCGGCATGGGCGCCAACTGGATGGCGTTCCTCGAGCGCACGCTCGAAGCCGAACGCGCGCAAGCGGCGAGCGAAGCCGCGCGGCAATCGGGCGATCCGTCGAAACAGCAGACCGCCACGCCCCCGCCGCCGCCGATCACGGTGCAGGTCACGTCCGATACGGACCCGTCGAAGCCGACCAATGCCGAAATCGCGTCCGCGACCTCGCTGATCCAGAGCCTCGCCGAACAATACCGGCCCAAGCCGCCCGACATCACGGTCGACGATCCGCTGACCAAAGCCGCGCAGACCGCGATCCAGAGCGCGCAGACCAAATACGACAACGCGCTGCAGGACGAGCAGGACAAGCAGACCGCGCTGACGAACGCGAAGAACGATCCGTCCACGACGAAGGACGCGCTGGCCGGCGCGCAAACCGCCTACGACAACGCGCACCAGGCCACCGCGAAGGCGGAAAAGGAGCTCGACGTCACGACCGACGCCGGCTACATGATCGCGTACGCGCAGCAGGCCGACCACGACAACGAAGCGCTCGATCCGAAACGCGCCGGCTCCGCGCAATCCGACGCGAATGCGGCGCTCGACCGGCTGAAAGCGGCGGTGCCCGGCATCGACGACGATCCGACCAAGGCCTCGCAGGACAACTGGACGCCGCAGCAAAAGCAGGCCTACGACGCGTGGCAGAAGGCGGACGCGAAGCTGTCCGAAGCGAAGGCGCTGCACAACGCCGACATCGCGAACTCGAATCTCGCGCTCGCCCAGTTGCAGTCGTATGCGTCGAACGGCGATTACGCGGATGCGATGGACGCCGGCATCGCGCGCATCAACAAGGAGCTTGCGCCGCTCGATCGCGTGATCGACGTGCCGCCGGCGCTGAAGCCCGACGAGGCCCGGACGCAACTGACGCAGAGCGCCGACGACGCGAACTATGCGAACGCGTGCCTGAATGCGGCAACCGACGCGGCGAAGGTCGCCGACATACAGGGCACGTACAACGCGGTATCCGGCAAGTACGGACCGACCGTGATGAGCACGACGGTCGCCGCGCAGCAAGACCTGCTGGATCACGCGCAGGCGAGCGCGCGCGTGAGCGGCGGCTATTTGCAGATGCTGTATGCGAATCGCCAGGTCGACGAACAGCAGAAGAACTACGACGCCACGCAAAAGAGCGCGACGCAATGGCGCCGCGACCATCCCGGCGTCAAGCTGATGGATCCGCGCGCCGATCTCGGCGTCGAAGACGCGGCCACACAGCTGTCGAAGGCGAAGGATGCCGCGAGCCTCGCGCACGACGGCTATGTCGCCGCGTACGGCAACGCGCTCGCGATCCACTACGACGATATCGCCGCCGGCGTGCAGAATCAGTACGACCACCGGACGATGTGCATCGCGAACGATCCGACGCCGCTCGAGATCAAGGGCCTGAAAACGATCGCGTCCGCGCTCCATCAGGCAGACGAGCGGATGACCGCGTCCGTCAACGAGCGGGCGACGAAGCAGGCGCTCGTCGATGCGCAGGCGAAGCAGCAGGACCTGAAGATCAAGGTCGACGGATTGCAGGCCCAGTACGACCAGTGGAACCTCGATCACGGCATCGGCCCGACGCCGAGCGTGTTCTCCATCGCGAAACCGCAGGGCACCCCGAAGAACATCCCGTTGACGGCGCCGGTGCCGTTCCTCGTCAATCCACACGCGAAACCGCTTTCCGATGCGCTCGCGGAACTCGATCAGGCGAACCAGGATGTCCAGCGCGCGCAACTGCGCGTCGAAACGTTCCATCAGCAGGTGCTGTTCAACGAATTCGACGCGCATCTCGACGAGCGGTTGCGCAATCCGAAGACCGAATCCGATCAGAAGGACTACGCGAAGGCGCTGTCCGACTTCTTCGGCGCGCACCGCAGCGAGCTGTCGCAGTCGCTGCTCGACAAGGCCGGCGAAGCGACGCAGCACGGCACGCGGATCGACTTCGGCCAGCTGAACCTCACGCAGCAGCGCAACCTCGTCGGCGTCGCGATCGGGCTGTCGCCGGACCGCGCCACCGACGATCGGAACGCTGCACAGTTCAGCGACGGCAAGAAGCTCGAATCGATCGACAAGGTCCGCGACGAGCTGCTGAAGGTGGGCGGCGGCGCCGGCACGCGCGTCAACGTGATGCCGATCGTCTATGCGTCGAAGGATGCCGGCCTGGTCACGAGCGCGATCTTCAAGGTCACGAACGAGAACGGCGACACGCATTACGTCGACGATCAGGGTGCGAAATACTCGAGCATCGACAACTTCATCGACGACAACTCGCTGTCGTCGGACGGCACGCTCGACATCGCGACCGGCTACGACGCGAACGGCACCGCGCGGATCGACCCGCACAACACCGCGCACGACGACAGCTGGTGGGAAAGCGTGATGCATACGTTCGGTTCCGGCGACGTGAACCTCGGGATGCTGCTCGGCGGGATCGCGCTCGAAGTCGGCGGCGGCCTGCTCGACGCGACGGTGTTCGGCGCGCCGCTCGGCGTCGCGCTCAATGTGGCCGGCACCGGGCTGATCTACACGTCGGCGGCGGCAGCCGTCGCGAACTCCGGCTACGACCTCGCCAATCGCATCCAGCACGATCGCACCATCAGTCCGCTCGACGCGGAAGCGCGCGCCGATTACCTGAACCTGGTGCCGGCCGGCGTCGGCGGCGTCGGCAAGATCGCCACGCTGCTGAACGACTCGAAGGGGCTCGCCACTTTCGTGCGGCGCGCGACGACGGTCACCGGTCTCGGCGGCGCGGCGGAAGCCGGCGTGCAGTTCGTGCACGATGCGGCGACGGGTCATACGGACCGGCTCGCCGGCGATGCGTCGTCGTTCATCCTGAATCTCGGCCTCGCGCAAGGTCACCAGAAGCTCAAGGCCGTGACGACCGGCATCGTGCGGCGTACCGGCGGCTTCGGCGGCCGCGACCTGAACAACCAGGCCGTGCAGATCGGCGACCAGACCGTGCGCATCGGCCAGAGCCGCTACACGGCGACCAACACGCTGCGGCTCGGCCGCACGCGCGCGACCATCGACGGCCGCAGCGTGACCGTGGCCGGCGACGGCACGCTGATGGTCGGCAAGCGCGTGCTGACCTACGAAGGCGTGCCGATCCGCGTATTGAGCCGCGCGAATGCGGTGAATACCGGCTCACGCGGCACGACCGGCACCACCGCGTTCGTCGACCACGAAGGCCGCATCACGATCGCGGAGCGCGTCGACGGCTCGTGGCGCACTCTGGAGCGCACGCGCTTCAACCGCTACGACACCGATGGCCGCATCACGGCCGGCCGGGACGGCAGCCTGACGCTGTCCGACGGCATCGAGCTGCGCGCGCCGAGCCAGGTCGGCGCGCCGCGCGGCGCGACCCCGGCGCCCGACACGCCGACGCCGGCCGCGCCGTCGCACGACGACGGCGCGCGCACGAATGCGGCCCGCGCGACCCCGTCCGCGCTGCGCGCGGCAGCGGACCCGACGGCGGCCGTCGCCGAGCCGGCCGCCGCGACGTCGCGCGCGAGCGCGCAGGCGGGCCGCTCGTCCGCGCAGGTGCGCGAACGCGCCGCCGAGAACGACCAGGATGCGCGCACCGCCTCGCGCGCGGATCGCCGCAGCGGCGACGCACGGACGGTCCAGTACCGGCGGGTCGCCGATCCGGCCGACGCCGGCGCGGGCGGCCCGCTCGAACCGCTGACGTTTCGCCAGCGCGTTGCCTGGACCGTCCTCCATGCGATCGAATCCTCCCCGCTCGCCCCGGGCTTCGCCGCACGCGATGCCGATGTCGCGGTCGCGCCCGGCGGCGCGCGCGTCGAGCAGCACAGCTACGGCGGTCGCACGCTGTTCGTCGTGCGCAACGGCCGCGCGGATGCGCCGCTGACGCGCGCGGACGGCACGCCGCTGTCCGGCCACGAACTCGCGCTCGACACGCGTCACGGCCTGCCGGCGCCGTCCCGGCTCGACGAACCGATTGTGTTCGTCGCGGAAGGTGCGGAGGCTGGACTGGCGCCCGAACTCGCGAACGTCTGGAACCGCCCGGTATTCGTCGCACCGCGCGGCGCGCTCGCGGCGGACGGCACGATCCGCGCGACCAGCGGCTTCGTGCGCTTCGATCCCGCGCCGCATCCGGAGGTCGCGCTCGGGCCGCTGCGGGCAGACGGCCTGCAGGTATTTCACGCCGATAGCGGCAAGCCCGTGGACCTGAACGAGCATCTCGGCGCGCTGCTCGGGTTCGGCGCGCACAAGGGCGGTTTCGCGCTCGGCCGGGACGCGGTCGTCGCCCTCTACGAGGATTTCAGCACGCGCGCCGAACAGCGGGCCAGCGCCGACGCCGAGCGCGCGGCGCTGGCATTGCTGCGGCGTCGATACGATCTCCCGACCGTCGCGATGGACGGCCCGTTTTCGCACGCCAACCGCGTCGCGGTGCTGTACCAGCCGCGCGGCGGGCTGCATACCGGCGATGCCGGACGCGGGCTGCTGCCGACGACGCTCGACCCCGAATCGCTGCAGACCTTGCGCACGCTGCGCGATGCGATCGTGCAGGACCGGCTGTATTTCGATCCGCAAGGCGTGTATCGCGACGGCCGGCTGCTGCTCGCCGATCCCGGCCCGATCGAAACCAAGAGCGACGCGTATCGTCAGACCCTGGCGGACGTCGACGATCAGATCACGCTGCTCGAACGCGGGATCGAGCGCGGCGACGTGAAGCTCAAGCGCCCGGACGTGCAGATGCGTGCCGGCGGCGCGCCGCTGCCGAATCAGGTCAGCGCGCTCGCCGAACAGTCGGGCACGCTCGCGCAGCAGATGCGCCTGCTCGGCAGCGACCGCTCTCGCGCGAACGCCGCCGGCAAGCGTCCCGGCGGCCGCTATACGCGCAAGGCGCTCGAAGCCGAGGCGAGCCGGCAGCTCAATTCGTTCGAGGCCCGCTACGACGTCGACCTCGGCAATCGCGCCGATGCACCTCCGCACGATGCCGGCGATCCGCCGCACGACAACGGGGGCCGCAACAAGCCGCGCGACGATGCACCGCGCTCGATGCGCGAGATCCAGGCCCAACGCGTCGCGTGGTCGCGCGCGAACGTCGAGCGCAACGCATCGCCGTTCGGCGCCGCGATGCCGGCGCTCGATGCGCTGGGGCTCCGGCGGCGCGGCCTCGTGTCGATGGATGAAGCCGACCGTCTCGCGATCGTCCATGCCGACACGCAGCCCGACGGCACGCTGCTCGGCCCCGACGGCCGGCCGATCGATCCGCACGGCTTCTCGCTGCTGTCGGACGCGCCGTACGCGGGCCAGCGCGTCGTGATCCTGGCCGCGCGGCACGCGAACGAAGGCGCGGCCGCGCAACTGGCGAACCTGTGGCAACGCCCCGTCTACGCGGTGCATCCGGACGCCGTCGGCGCCGGCGGCAGCCTGACCGACCTGTCGGGCATGAACCGCTACGTGCCGGCCGCTTACACGCAACCGGCGCTCGGCGAGCTGTCGGTCACCGGCGGCCAACTGCACGTCGCCGGCGACCCCGCGCGCACCGTCGACCCCGCCGATCATCTCGGCCCGCTCCTCGGCTCCGGGCTCTACAAGACGGTATTCGACGGCGGCACGGGCCAGGCCATCGGCTTCTTCCGCGACACGTCGCCGGACGGCATGGAAGTCGCCCACGAGGAGATCGGCGCCGAACAGGGCGGCCTGCGCGAACTGAAACGGCTCAACCTGCCCGTCAGCACGGTCGACGGGCCGTTCTCGCACCTGGGCCGGGCCGGTGTCGTGTACAAGCCGGCCGCCCTTCTGAGCAGCGCCGCGATGGAGAAAGGGCTCGGCCTGCCCGGCGTGGTCCGGCGCAGCGGTCTCGGCGATCTGGTGAACATTCGCAACGTCACGCAACAGCACGGGCTGCTGTACGACTTCCAGGTGCTGTTCGGCCGCCATGGCGAGGTGCTGCTGCACGATCCCGGCCAGGTCATGCACAAGGCGGACCCGGAAGGCGACGTCGTCGAGCGGATCGACGGCGTCATCGACACGATCCAGCGCGGCATCGCGACGGGCCGCATTCGCCTCGCCCATCCCGCATACGCCGAAAGCGGCGCGTACGCACAACGCCCGGGCATGCTCGGGCGCGTCGTGCAGCGGTTCCGCGGCCGCGTGCTGCTGATGCGCGCGCATGCGATCGCGCGGCAGTCGCCGACCTTCCGCGCGCAGATGCGGCTGGCCCGCAGCGACGGCTGGACAATCCGCGTCGGCACGCCGGGCGGCGGCCATTACGCGGATGCGCAGACACGCACGATCGTGCTCGACGGCAATACGCGCCGCGCCGGCACGCTCGTGTTCGTATGGAGCCACGAACTGCAGCACAGCGTCGATCTCGCGACCGGCGCGCTGGCCGCCGAACACGCCAGCCCCGAAGCCGCGGTGGCCGCGTTGCTGAAGTCGGATGCGCGCGCGGAGGTCAACGCATACACGATACGCAACGAAATCCTCGCCGCCGGCGGGCCCGATATCGCGACCCACGCGAAGCTGCCCGACGCGCTCGCGCGGGCTACCGAGCATGCGCTGACGAGCCGCGATCCGGCCGCGCTCGACGCCCTCGCGGACACCTTCGGCGACATGCGCACGTCGACGCCCGGCAATCCGACCTATCGCGACTACTACGGCGAACAGGTTCGCTCGGCCGCCGGACGCCCCGTCGCGCCACGGCTCGCCGCGCCGGCACGCGGCCGCCATGCGGTCAACGGCGGCGCGATGAAGCACGCGCGTGCGTGGCTCGACGAGCGCGACATGCGCACGCTGACGCGTGCCGAAGGCCAGCAAGCGCCCACGCTCGGGCATCTGGTGCAGCAGACCGGTACCGACACGACGCTGCTGATCTCGCGCGCCGGCAAACCGACGCCCGACGCGCCGCCGACGTTCGTCGCGACGGCGCACGTCGATGCGAATGGCGCGATCCTTCGCCTCCGCTTTCTCGGCAACGCGCTGAACGCCGAAGAACGGCTGGCGCTGAAGCAGGCGCTGTCGAGCGCGGCGGAACGCAGCGATCCGACCGGCACCGCCGCCGCGCGACGCGCGTTCGATTTCCATGCGTCACCCGGCACGCACCGCGAACTGGTCGCGCTCGGCGGCCCGGCGAAGATCAAGCCCGCGCGTGAAGGCGAGACGGTCGAATTCACGCGAAACGGCCGCGTGCGCGACGCGTACGTCGATGCGATCGACGCACTGTCGAACGCGCCGCATTTCGCCCGCGCGAAACAGGCCGTCGCGGCGGCCGGCCACGCCGACACGATCTACGTCGTCGACAAGGCGACCGGCAAGGTCGCCGGTCACGCGCGCTACGGCTCGGCCACCGGTGTCTGGCAATACCAGGAAAACGCACCGCATGCGCAGACCCACGTGAAGGAGCGCCCGCTCGCCGCCGCGTACCCGCAGCGCGGGCGCATCCGGTTGCGGCCGAACGGCAAACTGCACAGCGTGCCGCTCACGCGCGCCCGCACGCGGGGGATGACGTTCTTCGTCAGCAACGTCGAACCGGCCATGCTGGCGCGGGTCGGCGACCGCTTCGACGCGCCGCGACCGCCGAAGAAAGACAAGACGGAAGTCCTGCCGCGTCGCGGCCTTCAATACGGTGGCCATGTCGCGATCAGCGGCATGCATGACCTGCGACGCCGCTTCGCGTCGCTGACCGGTGCGGGCGCCGCGATCGCGCTGCGCCGCGCCCGCGCGATCGCGACGCTCGGCCGCGCGTCGCCCACGACGCGCACGCTCCCGGCCGGCGGCACGCGCACGCCCGCGACCACCGCGCCGGCGCCCCGCACGTTCGAAGCCGGCCTGCTGCCCGTCGCGTCGGGTCACGCGCTGGATTTCAGCGGCCACAACGTCGTGCACCTGCTCGGTCTTGCGAAAGCGCGCGGCCTCGTGCCCGGCAAGCATTTCATCTACGTGTATGGCGGCGGCGACCGGATCGCGTACCGGCTCGGCAAGCCGCGCGCGGTGATCACGGCCAACGCGGAAGGCGAACTGACGTGGCATGACAACTGGCGCAAACCGGACGGCCCCGGTGTGCCGCTCGAAGCGTCGCCGATCGGCGGCGGCCCGTACGGCGGCGATACCCATCTGCTGCTGACCGAACTCGCACCGGATGCGCTGGCGGAACACGCGCGCGGCACACGGCTCCAGACGCTCGAGACCCGCCTCGCGTACGTCGACGCGCTGGCCAAAGACCCCTTGCCGGAAACGTCCGACGCGCGGCGCAACTGGGGCGCGGCCGAAGCGCAGCGGCTTCGGTCGCAACGCAACGCGGCGCTGCAGTCGATCCGCCGCGCGAACGCCGCGGCCGCACGCAACGGGCAAGCGGCATCGGGCCATCCGGTGCTCGACGTGCGGACCTATCAACCGTCGCTCGTCAGCACGACGCAGGTCGAATCGCTGCAGCGCTATGGCGACGGCAACGCGTCGGCCCTGCTCGCGCACTACGACCGGATCGACGCACTCGTGCAGCACGCACGCGATCCGCGCGCCGCGCCGCTCGAAGTCGACGATGCGGTCGACGGCGTACCGCCGGCGATCATGGCCGACGCACAGGCGTTGCGCGACACCGGCATGCCGCTGTACGTCGCGCGGGACTGGTCGGGCGGCGGCTCGCGCTACGCGCCGATTCCGCTCAGAAAAACGGTGCTGAGCCGTTTCAGCACCGCGCTCGCGACCGATCGCGCGCTGCGCCGCCGGCTCCTTGCCGCCGATCCCGCGTACCAGCAGCGCGTCGTGCCGATGAGCCGCGCGTTCCGGCTTTCCGACGATCCGGCGACGTTCGTCGCGCAGATCGAGCGGCACGGCGGCGTGATGTCGGCCGTGACGATCGTGATCGATCCGCATACGCTCGTGGCCACGCGCGGCGCGAAGCACGACCCCGCCGTCGTGCAGGACGCGAAGTCGATCGGCGACCACCGCGACGCGACGATCGACTACTGGACCGGCACGATCACCGGCGCGAACGGCAAGTCGATGCGTATCGACGACCTGGCCGAGAAATACGTACACGACTGGCTCGACGCGTCATCGAAGGCCGGTTTCCTGCTGCGCTTCGAAATGGCGCCGGCGCGGGCGCTGGTGTCGTCCGTCGACCATCGGCATCAGCCCGGCTCCAACACTGGCTATCACGACCACGCGCGGCTCGGCGCGCTGCTCGAATCGTGGAACCGGAAGCACCTCGGCCAGCCCGCGCCGCACGTGATGGTGACGTTCCATGGCTGGGACACCGTGCCGGAGCCCACGTCCGGCGCGAGCCATCTGGAGCTCGCGAAATCGCTGCTCGACCACCCCGCGCTGCCGTGGGTGCACGTCGGGCTGTCGTACGCGACGCATGGCTCGGACTTCGTCGCGAACCAGGAACTGACGACCGCGCTGGCGACGCTGCTCGTCGAACGCGCCAGGGCGAACGACCCGACGTTCGCACGATTGCACGGCGCCGACGCGCTGACGCGCGTGTACGACCGCGTCGATCGCACGACGCTGATGAACCAGCACAGCCTGCTGCTCGCGGAAGTCGACCGCATCGGCCGGGCACGCGGCATGTCGCCCGCGCGGATCGCGGCGTTGCGCCAGCAGCTGTACGAAGGCAACACCACGCAACTGCTGCATCGCGCCCGCTATGCGACGTCGCGCTTCGCCGCCGACAAATGGGCCGCCGACCCGCGCCGTGCGCCCGCGGCCAGCGATGCCGCCCGGATGTTCACCGAACGGTGGCTCGCCGACGTCGGCGCGCGGCTCGCGGCGCCCGAACAACTCGTCACGACGGACGGCGGCGGCACTGGCGTCGAACCGCTGCAGGCATGGCGCGAAACCGTCCTCGCGCCGGCCCTCGTCGCCGCCGATACGCAACCGATCAGCGAAAGCCGGCTCGTCAGCGCGCAGACGAACGAACCGATGCGGCCCGACGATCCGCTCGCCGCGGCCGCGGAACTGCATGCGCTGCGTCTGCATCAGCCGGACAGCTGGATCGCCGCGCTGCTGAACCGCAAGAACCTGATGTCGATCGCCGTCGGCGCGGCGGCCGGCTTCGCCGTCCATCACTTCGGCCTGACACCGGAAAAATTCAAGCAGACCGCGAACGCGGCGTTCGTCGGCGTGCGGACCGGCCGGCTCGTGCAGGCCGTGCACCAGGACACCGTGCGCGCGCTGAAAAGCGGCGATCCGCGGCTGTTCGACCGCGTGATCGACCGCTTCGTCGACGGCCTGAACAATCAGCTCGATGCGCACCAGATGCACGCCGAGCAGCGCAACGCGTCGCTGATCCTGCTCGCGGAAAGCGCGCGCGCGAAGATCCATCTTCAGCTGGAATTGCACAAGGCCGCATCGCTGCCCGCGGACAAGACGCTCGAGTACACGAAGATGATCGCCAACGACATGCTCCAGCAGATGCAGGGCGTGCTCGCGGGCACCTCGATCCAGCAGCTGCATTACGGGAATCCGCGCCGCTTCATGGGCAAGGCCGGACGAGCCGCCGCGATCGCCGGCTATGCGAGCCTCGGCGAGCTGTCGCTGCATGCGCTGCTGCAGAATCCGTCGGTGGTGCCCGCGCTGGGCGCGGCCGGCGCGCTGCTCGGCATCACGTACACCGGCCTCGTGCAGGGCAGTGCATTCGCACACCTGAGCATCGAACGGCGCAGCCGCGTCGTGCGCGGCATCGACCTGATGTCGGATCTCGCGAGCATCGCCGGCGGCGCGATCGCGCCGTTCGTCGGCCCGCATCCCGCGATCCACTCGGACTTGCCGATCGCGATTTCGTCGCTGTCGTCCGCGACGCTGCTCGCACTCGCGCGCATCGACACGCATTTCCCGAACCTGCCGAAGCGGCTCACCGGCTCGATCCCGACTTCGCTCATGATCGCGCCGATTCTGATCTATGTCGGCAAGTGGATCTACACCGCGTTCGAGGACGACGACGGCAAGCCGCCGCCATCCGGCACGCAGCAGCCGGGCGGCGGTCCGACCCAGCACGCCGTCGCGCCGTCGCCGGCCGCCACGCCGGGGCAGCAAGCGCCCGTCACGCATGCGGCGCAACCGAGCGCCTCGCCATCGCCTTCGACGAGCGCCACACCATCCCAGCCGCAGCCGTCGCCAGGCACGCCGTCGAGCCCGCCTTCGCCGTCGAACGCCGCGCAGCCCTACATCGTCGTCGACGGCGATTCGCTGTGGGTGATCGCGGACCAGCATCGCCAGTCGCTGCTCGACGCCGCGCACGTATCGCGTGCCGACCAGCAGGCGATGACGCGCGGCGAGCAGGATGCGCGTGCGCTGAACGAGATCCTGCAGCTCAATCCGTCGGCCGCGCGCGATCCCGCGCACTTGCCGATCGGCACGCCGCTGGTGGTCGGATGATGGTCGGCCCGCCGCGCACCCCATGCGGCGGCGGGCGCGACCATGCCGTCACCCCGCGCGCTGCGCCTCCAGCCACGCCTGGAACATCAGCACCGTCCACAACTGGTGCTGCCAGTTCATCCGGCCCGTCTGGTGCTGGCGCCACAGCCGTTCGACCGCCGCCGCATCGAAGAAGCCTTCCTCGCGCAAGCGCGACGGCCGCAGCAGCGCCTCGGCCCAGTCGCGCAGCGCGCCGCGCAGCCAGTGGTCGACGGGCGCGCAGAAGCCCTGCTTCGGCCGGTCGATCAGCGCGGACGGCACGTACCGGTCGAGCAGCCGGCGCAGCAGCGCCTTCGACTGCCCTTCCGGCAAGCGCACCGATGCCGGCACGCGCCACGCGAATTCGACGACGTGATGATCGAGGAACGGCATGCGCGTCTCGAGGCTCACGGCCATCGCCGCACGATCGACCTTCGCGAGAATGTCGGTCGGCAGGTACGTGAGCGTGTCGATCGCCATCGCCTGCTCGGCGAAGCTCAGGTGCGCCGGCCACGCGGACACCGTGTCGAGCGGCGTCGGCGGCTCCTGCCCCGACAACGCGATGCGCTCGGGATGATGCACCGACGACATCAGCAGCCGGTACAGCCCGATGCGGCTCTCCGCCGTCATCACATGGCCGAGCTTGTGCAGGCGATCGCCGATGCGCGACGACGATTCGCGCGCCTCCACGCCGCCCCACGCGCCCTGCGCGACGGCCGCGAGCTGGTCCGCGTGATCGGGCCGCAGCGCATGCAAGGCGGCGGCGATCCGCGCGCGCACGGCGGCCGGCACGCGATGCAGCTTGCGCCAGAGGCGCGGCGTCAGGAAGTAGCGCGTATAGCCGCCGAACAGCTCGTCGCCGCCGTCGCCGGACAGGCTCACCGTCACGTGCCGGCGCGTCAGTTCGGAGACGAGAAAGGTCGGGATCTGCGACGCGTCGGAGAACGGCTCGTCGTAGATCGACGGCAGCTTCGGCACGACGCCGAGCGCATGGTCGGCCGTCACGTAAAGCTCGGTATGGCGCGTGCCGAGATGGCGGGCGACGGCCTTCGCGTAACCGGCTTCGTCGTAGCCGGCTTCATGAAAGCCGATCGTAAACGTGTCGACCGGCGTCGCCGATTGCGCCTGCATCAGCGCGACGATCGCCGACGAATCGATGCCGCCCGACAGGAATGCGCCAAGCGGCACGTCGGCTTCCATCTGCCGCGCGACGGCCTGACGCAGGATCGTGTCGAGCTGGTCGACGGCTTCGTCGGGGCTGCCCTCGAACGGCTGCGCGCGGCCCGCCTCGATCGCCTGCTCGAGCGTCCAGTACGCCCGCACGCGCGGCGTGTCGCGCGCATGTTCGAACTGGATGTACGTGCCGGGCGGCAGCTTGCGGATGCCGCGATAGATCGTGTAGGGCGCGGGCACGCTCGACTGGCGCAGGTACAGGCACAGCGCGTCGCGGTCGACCGTGCCGTCGAAGCCCGGATAGCCGCGCAATGCCTTCAGCTCGGACGCGAACACGAGCGCGTCGCCGATCCGCCCGTAGTAGAGCGGCTTCTCGCCGATCCGGTCTCGTGCGAGCGTCAGCACCCGCGACGCGCGATTCCACAGCGCGAACGCGAACATGCCGGTCGCGCGGCGCAACGTGGCCTCGACGCCCCACGCGACGATCGCCGCGAGCAGTACCTCGCTGTCGGAATGGCCGCGCCACGCCGGTGCGCGCCCCGCGCGCTCGAGCTCCGCGCGCAATTCGCGATGGTTGTAGATTTCGCCGTTGAAGACGAGGACGTAGCGGCCGCACGCGGAAGCCATCGGCTGCCGGCCGTGCACCGACAGGTCGACGATCGCGAGCCGCCGGTGGCCGAGCGCGATGCCGGCCTCCGGGTCGACCCAGATCCCCTGCCCGTCCGGCCCGCGATGCGCGAGGCTCGCCGTCATTCGCGCGAGCGTGCCGCGCGCTGTCTCCTCATCGAAGGCGACGCTATTCAGAAAGCCGTCGATTCCGCACATTGATTTGTCTGCCCCTGTTGACCTGTCCCGTCACGCGCGGCGCAACCTCCGGCCCGCCGTCGGGCATGACGGTCGAGCCATATTACGAAGAAATAAATCAGCAATAATTCACCAGTGAACGTCGGGAGGGTTTGGAAAAAAATAGACGTCAAGCGCCGTGTGCGCATGACGGTGCGACAGGGCCATATCGAATCGGACCCATCGCCCGGGACGGCCGGCAAACCGGAAAAAGGGCGGCATGCCGACAGGGGCGCCGCCACGCCGCGTCAACCCGCGCCGGTCGCCCATTTCAGCAACTGCGCGACCTCGCGGAAATGCTGCGGCTGGATCGTGCCGTTCTCGGGCGTCGTCTCGTACAGCGCCTGCGCGAGCCCGACGTTCGCGAGCGTCGGGCGCAGCGCGTCGCGGGCCAGCCGCACGATCCGCTCGGCCGCGTCGCCCTCGCCGCGCGCGAGCACCCAGGGCAGCGAGCCCATCCCGCCGTAGTAGAGCGCGACCGCGACGCGCGGCGAATAGACGACCACCGACGCATAGCCGATCCGGTCGGGCAGCGACGCGAACTGCGCTTCGCGCGCGAGCTGGCGGCGCTTCGCCTGGACGTGCGGATCGCCTTCGTCCTCCTTGTGCTCGCGCCGCACTTCGTCGATCGACATCTTCATCTTCTGGTTGAACTCGTGCCGCTGGTGCACGATGTCGATCAGCGCCATCACGATGTAGATCAGCGCGGCCCAGCCGAACAGCAGCATCAGCAGCTTCACGATCAGCGCGAGGATCGAGACGGGCCGCGTGAAGCCCGACTGCACGGACGGATCGAGCGACTGGACGATCAGCCAGCCGAGCGTCGCGACGAGCAGCGCCGTCTTCAGCAGCATCTTCGCGAGGTTGACGAGGTTGCGCAGCGACCACAGGTTCTTCATCCCCTCGGCCGGATTGAGCCGCGACAACTGCGGCACGAGACGGCTCCACGCCATCACGCCGCCCACCTGCACGAAGCCCGCGAGCAACCCGGCCAGCAGGCCGGCGGCCACGATCTGCGCGGACAGCATCGCCCAGTCGCGCGCGGCGCCGTCGATCAGCACCGCGAGCCGCGCGGACGGATCGGCCGCGCCGACCGCGTCGAACACGAGCCGGAACAGCGCCTGCAATCGCGCGAACAGCGAACCGATGCCCACCGCGAGCGCCACGCACACGCCGACGAAGAACGCGGATGAAACCGTTTCCGCGCTCTTCGGCACCTCGCCTTTCTCGCGCGCCTCGCGCAAGCGCTTCGCGGTCGGCTTCTGGTCCTTTTCGGCCATGTCGGCTCCGGCGCGCTCAGCCGCCGCCGTGCGCGGCGAACAGCGCGCGCAGCAACGCCATCAATCCGCTGTCGGGGCTCAGCAGCGAATGCAGCGACGCGTACACCACCGGCAGGAACAGGATCATCATCAGCACCGCGAGCACGCTCTTCAGCGGCTGCGAGAACACGAAGATGTTGAGCTGCGGCACCGCGCGGCCGACCAGGCCGATGCCGAGCTCGACGAGCACCAGCACGATCGTGACCGGCGCGGCGAGCTTCACCATCCATTCGAAGATCGTGTCGGTCTGCCGCACGATGAAGGTCTGCAGCATCGACGAGAAATCGGGGCCGAGCGAGCCGATCGGCCACCATGCGTACGACTGCGCGAACAATTGCACGAGCACCTGCAACCCGCCCGCCGTGACGAACAGCGCGATCGCGACGAAATTCAGGAATCCCGAGGTCGGGCCGCCCTCGTGCCCGCCCATCGGATCGAAGAATGCGGCGCTGCCGCTGCCGGTCTGGAAGTCGATCAGGTAGCCGACGCCCTGGATCGCGAACAGCACCGCGCTGAACGCGCCCGCGAGCAGCATGCCGACCATCGCCTCCTTCGCGACGAGCAGGCACCACATCAGAAACGGCAGCGCGGCCACCTGCGCGGAATCGATGGTCGGCGCGACGAACGCGGCGATCACGACCGCGATCCCGTTGCGCACGAGGCCCGTGATGATCTGCTCGTTGAATACCGGCACGATCAACATGATCGGCAACAGGCGCGGCATCACGTAGAGCAGCGGCCGCAGCATGCCGGCGACGTCGTTGAAGCCCGCGGCCTGATCTAGCATCGGCGCTCCGCGGCGGCGGGCGGGGCGGGATCGTCGGGCGCGGCGGAGGCGTCGGCTTCAGCGGTGAAATTCGCGCCCGTTTCCCCTTCGGTCATGGCCGCATCGAACGCGGCGGCCGCCTCCGGTTGCGCGGACGCATGACCGGACGCGTCGCCCGCGCCGGCCACCCAGGTGCCGCCCGTCGCGAAGCGCCGCACCGCGTAGCCGTCCGCGACTTCGTCGGCGTCGCGCTCGACCCGCGCGGCGCGCGCGTGCAGCGCCTTCTCGCCGGCTTTCTCCAGCTTGTCCTCGGCGGCCTTCGCCTTGCGCGCGGCGCGCTGCAGGTCGGCGAGTGTCGCCTCGTGACCGCGATGCACGTGCGCGGCCTCGCTCACCGACGCGTTCGCGGTGCCGATATGGCGGTCGAACGTGCGCGTATCGGCCGCCGCGTTCTGCAATGCACGCGCTTCGCGTACGTCGTCGGCCAGGCGCGTCTGGATCGCCGCCTTCGCGGCGACCTGCTGCGCGAGCTGCGCCTGCGCGGCCGCCAGCGCGCGCCGGCTCTGCGCGGCGATGCCCTGCTGGCGCGCGGCCGCGACGCGCGCGATCTGGCTGCGCATCTCGCGCACGCGCTTCAGGCGAGCGAGCGTCGCCAGTACTAGGCGGTCGTCGGCTTCAGACATGATCGTTCGCCAGCCTCGTCAGCTTCGCGAGCAGCGCATCGAAACGCACGTCCTCGTCCGACGCCTGCGCGCAGAACGCGCCGATCGCGTCGCGCGCGCGCAGCGCGAGATCGCCGAGCCGGTCGCTGCCTTCGCGATACTCGCCGATCTGCACGAGCAGCTCGATTTCCTGGTACTTCGCGATCAGCTCGCGCACGCGCGCAGCCGCATGCTGGTGCGCGCGGCTCGCGACGAGCGGCATCACGCGCGACAGGCTCGCGAGCACGTCGATCGCCGGATAGCGGTTCGCGAGCGCGATCTTGCGCGACAGCACGATATGGCCGTCGAGGATCGAGCGCACTTCCTCGGCGATCGGGTCCGACTCCTCGTCGCCTTCGACGAGCACCGTATAGAGCGCGGTGATCGACCCGTGCGCGCCCTGCCCCGCGCGTTCGAGCAGGCGCGGCAGCACCGCGAACGTCGACGGCGGAAAGCTGCGCCGCGTCGGCGGCTCGCCGCTCGCGAGGCCGACCTCGCGCTGCGCGCGTGCGAAACGCGTCAGCGAATCGACCAGCAGCAGCACGCGCTTGCCCGCATCGCGGAAGTGCTCGGCGATCGCGGTCGCGACGAGCGCCGATTTCACGCGCTCCATCGCCGGGCGATCCGACGTCGACACGACGACGATCGAGCGCGCGCGGACCTCGGGCGACAGGCTGTGCTCGATGAATTCGCGCACCTCGCGGCCGCGTTCGCCGACCAGCGCGATCACGTTCACGTCGGCCTGCGCGCCGCGCGCGATCATCCCGAGCAGCGTGCTCTTGCCTACGCCCGATGGCGCGAAGATGCCGACGCGCTGCCCGATGCCGAGCGTCATCAGGCCGTCGACCACGCGCACGCCCGTCGGAAACGGCGTGTCGATCATCTTGCGCGCGAGCGGGTTCGGCGGGTCCTGCTGCGTCGACACCCACGCGGCGCCCGTCACCGGCCCGCGATCGTCGAGCGGCCGGCCGAGCCCGTCGAGCACGCGGCCGAACAGCCCTTCGCCCACCGGAAATACATGCTCGCGCCCGGACGGCACGACGATCGTCTCCGGCGACAGCCCCGCCACGTCGCCGAGCGGCGTCAGCAGCGTCGTCTGCCGCGAGAAGCCGACCACCTCCGCGAGCAGCGTCGGCTGGTTCGGCGTGCGCAGCTCGCAAATTTCGCCGAGCCGCGCGCGAATGCCCGTCGCATTCAATATCTGCCCGACCGCGTGGTTGACGCGGCCCTGCACCGATACCGGCGAGAAAAACGCGAGCCCCGCGTCGAGCTCGCCGACCAGGCGGCCGCGATCGAACGGCGCGCCGTCGTCGTCGCCGCTTCCGAACGGCTGCGGATCGTCGAGCGGCGCGTTCATCGCGCGGCGCCCTTCAGCGCGTCGCGGCGGATCGCCTGGCGCAGCGCGTCGATCTGAAGGTCGAGGCTCGCGTCGATGCGCCCGGACGGCGTCTCGACCGTGCATGCGTGGCGTTCGAGCTGCGCATCCTCGACGATGCGGATTTTCTGCCGGTTCGACTGCCCCGCGAACGCGCCGTCGAGCGCGTCGCGCATCTCGTCCGTGCGGCCGGGCGCGATGCGCACGATCAGGAACGCCTCGTCGCGCACGAGCGGCGCGATCCGCGCGAGCGCGGCCTCGTACAGCTTCTGCGTGCTCATCTCGCCGACGATCGCGCGCACGGCCTTCACGACGATATCGGCCATCGCGTCCTTCATCGTCTCCATCGTGCGCGTGGCGGCGAGCGCCTGCGTGTACGCCCGCGCGGCCTGCTCGCGCTGCGCGCGGCGCATGCCTTCGTCGTAGCCGGCCGCCTGGCGCTTGTCGAATTCGCGCTGCGCGTCGGCGACGATGCGCGCCGCCTCCTCATGCGCGGTCGCGATCACCGCGGACGCGTCGAGCAGCGCCGCGTATTCGCGCTCCTTGAGCACCTTGCGCTCCGACAGCAGCTGCAGGTTGTCGCTCGTGATCAGAAAAGCCAGTCCCATGACGCAAGCCTCTCGGGAATCAGAAACAGGAACATCAGTTCGCCGAACTGGTCGCGCTGCGCGCGGTTCAGCCAGTACGGCGCTTCGTCGTCGATCGCGCGGTTGAATTTCAGGCGCACGCGCCGCGCCACCGCGTCGCCGGCCACGCCGATGAAATCGGCGAGCAAGCGCCCACCGCGCGCGCGGATCACGACCGGCAGCGCGGCGGGATCGGCGCGCCACGGTTCGAGCGTTTCGGCGAGCGCGCCGAATTCCGGCGCACGTTCGAGCGCGAGTTCGAGCGCATCGCCGCCGAGCCGCGCCGCGACTTCCGCACGGATGCGCCGCCCGGCCAGCGCGTCGCGCAGCCATGCGCGATGCAGCAGCAGCCCCGCATACGCGGCCAGTTGCTCGAGCGCCGCGCCCGGCAGCAGCGCGAGCCGCGCGCACGGATTCGCCGCGTCGAAGTCGTGCCGGTCGGCCACGCCGTGGACCTCGAGCAGGTGCCGTGCGAGCAGCTTGCGGCCGGCCGCGCCGAACGCGTCCGGCGAACGGTAGCGCGCGGGCCACTCGGCCGGCACGCGCGTCACATGCAGATAGCGGTCGGGCCGCAGGTTGAAGTCGCAGACCAGCGCATGAAACGCGGCAGCGCGCGCGGCCGGTGGCGGCGCAAGCGGCTGCAGCCACGGCAGCAGCGCCGCGTCGGGCGCGGCGGCCGCATCGCCCGGCGGCAGCGCGTGCGGATCGCTCATGCGCCGTCGCGTGCGCCATCCGGCGTACGCAGCCCGCCGCCAGTCTGCTGCGCGGCCGAGCCGCCGCCCCCGTTCGCGCCGCGCGGCGCGCCGAGCAGGCCCGCGAGCCTCGCGCCGAACATCCCGCGCCGGGCGGCCGACAGCGCGATCACCGCGCAGGTCAGCAGGATCAGCGCGAACACGAGCCAGCCGAGCGGCGAGCGCAGCCGCAGGATGTCCGACACCGCGCTGCCGATCCCGTCCACGCGCGTCGCGCGCGCGGCGGCCGGCTGCAGGAACAGCGACACGTTGTCGTACTGCAGCCCCTCGATGCTGTGCGCGACGAGATCCTTGACCATCGGCGCCATCGCGCGCAGATCGACGCCCTGCCGGTAGCGGATGTACACCGCTGCCGACGACGGCTTGATCTTGTCCGCGAGCGGATCGTTCTCCGGAATCACGACCTGCACGCGCGCGACCACCACGCCCTCGATGTCCTGCAGCGTGCGCGACAGATCCTGCGACACGCCGTACAGGTAGCGCACGCGCTCCTCGGCCGGCGTCGACACGAGGCCCTGCTTCTGGAACAGCTCGCCGAGGCTCGCATAGCTCGGCTTCGGCAGCCCGTTCGCCTGCAGCACCGTGAGCGCCGACTGCATGTCGCCGTCCGCGACGCTCACGAGCCAAGCGTTGCGGTCCGACGTGTCGCGCGCATCGTTGTCCTTCGACGCGCTGATGCCCGCGTCGCCGAGCACCGCGACCATCTGGTTCGCGTCGCGCTCCGACAGGCCCGAGTACAGCTCCTTCTGGCACCCGGCCAACAGCACGAGCAGCCCCGCGAGCAGCGCGCGCGCCGCCCGGCTGCGCCACGCATGCGTGCGCGGCGTCGAATCGATCGTCGTCATCGTTTGTCCGCTTCAGGGCGCGTGAGGGCGCAGGGCCGCCACGCGCACTTTCACTCCTGCGTCTTCAGCACCGTGTGCGTGAAGCCGTTCGCCGCCTGCGCAACCGACAGGCTCAACTGGTATTCCGAAATCGTGGTGGTTGCCGTCCACTGGAAATCCATCGCCTTCACCATCGTCATCAGCGGGTCGCTGCGGCTGTCCGCCATCGACGTCAGCATCTCGCTGCGGTGCTTGTCGATGTTCGCGTACCGCGAATCGAGATCGTTGCCGTACGTGCGCAACCGCTCGACGAGCGACGACTGGTTCGCCTGCGCGGGCGTCATCTGCACGGCCGGCGCCGCATCCGCCGGCGCGCGCGACATCGCGACACCGGACGAAGGCGGCGCGGCCGACGACGCGCCCGGCTGCATCAGCGCATCGAACTGGCGCACCTGCGCCGGATCGGACGGTGTGCCCGTTTGCTGCGCGGCACTCGCGAGCGCGGCTGCGCCCGGCGGCGCCGCGCCTACGCCTGTTACCGACATGATCGTGTCCTCCTTGACCGGCGAAGCCGGGAACGGGCCGGCCGGCACGCACCTACGCCACACCGGGCGCCCGTCATGGGCCGCCCCGGCATCCGGCGTCGCGCGGCACGGCCGGCGACCGGCGTCACGCGCGGCCGGCGGAACTCAGGTGTTGCGCAACCTGGGCGTTCGCCGTCCCCTCCTGCGCGGTCACTGCGTTGCTGGTTTCGAACGTCGCAGTCGATTGCTGAACCTGGAAGTTGATCTTCGTCAGTTCGAGCTGCGTCTTGGTCAGGTCGTCGGCCTGCTGCTGGACCTGCTTCGTGTCGGTTGCGCTACCTGTGGAGGCAGTCATGTTTCGCTCCTTTACGTGAAGTTCACCTGCATTGCCGGCGGCAGCCCCATGCCCCGCCGATGACGTGACGCGCCGCCTGCCGGCGACGTGTCGCGTAATACGCGCACCGCGAAACGCGCTGCGCCTGATCCCTCGCGGCGCTAATGCGCCGCCTGCTTCGTCGATACACCGGCCGCCGGCTCAGCCGGCAGCAGCGTCGGCCCCGGCACCGGCTGCGCGACGCCCGCCGCCGCGCCGCTCGCGAGCGGCGCCACGGGCGGCGCCGGCGCCTGCTCGGGCGCGCTCGCCGACGGGCCGCCAAGCGGCATCGTGATGCGCTGGCCGTTGCGTTCGAACACCACTGCGTCAGGCCCGATCGACACGACGGTCGCGTCCTCCTTCAGCCGCGCGCCTTCGAAATAGCGGCTGCCGTCGACCGTCTCGATGTAGCGCTGGTCGCCGTCGCCGGCGAACACGGTCGTGATCTCCGGAATGCCGGCCATGCCGCCGAGCGTCGTCGCCGTGCGCGGCGCGGCGGCATCGGCATCGCGCACGTGATCGACCACCTCGAGCGCCGGGCGGGCGTCCTTCATGTAGTTGCGGATGCGCGGCTCGATCTGCGCGCGCGCGGCCGTGCCCGTCAGCTCGATCCGCCCGCGCCCGAGATACGTGACCGTCAGCGCCGTGTCGCTGAAATAGGTCTGCGCGGTCGCGACCAAGTCGCTGACCACGTAGATGTTGCCGAGCGCCGCGTTGTCGACGCCCGCGACGATCTGCGCGACACGCTCGCGCGCGGCCGGGTCGCTCACGTAGCCCGACACGATCACGCCGTCGTCGCGCGGCGCGACGGCCAGCTCGGGATACGCGTGCAGCAGTTGCTGCAGCCGGTGCGTGCGCGCGAGCACCGATTCGTGCTGCCACGGCAACCGCCCCGACCACGCGACGAAGCCGTAGCCGAGCGCGCCGAGCAGCACGCCCAGCCACAGCGCGACCAGCGCGATCACGAGCCGCCGGCTGCCGAGGCGGCGCAGCCCGCCCGTGAGCCAGCCGAGCCACGCGGCCTCGCGCGCGGCGTCCGGCGCATCGGTTTCGTCGGGCACCGCGACGCTCGCCTGCGCATGCCGCGCGATGCCGAGCCGGATCGAGCCGACCGTCACGACGTCGTTCGGCGTCAGCGAACGGCGCCCGGTGCCGAGCGGCTCGTCGTTGAACAGCACCGGCGCACCGGTGTCGCCGCCGTGGTTCTGCACCGTCACCGCGAGCGCGCCGACCTGCAGGCACACCTGTTTCGCGCCGATCTCGCGATCGGGCAGGATCACTTCGCAGTCGGCCGCCGTGCCGACCCAGTTCGCGCCGCGCGCGAGCGACATCGTGCGGCCGTACATCGGCCCGCTCAGGAAGCACAGGTTCCACGGCGACGCGAGCGCGGCCGAACCGGCCCCCGCGCCTCCCGCGCCGCCGGGCAATGCGCCGTCGCCGTGCGGATCAATGATGCTCGTCGACATGGGCAGGTGCTCCTGCGGTCGTCGCCACGGGCTGCGATGCCGCATCCGCCGGCGGCGGCAACGCGGGCGGGCCGAACTTCGTGCCGGGCAGCGGCTTCGGCGTCAGCGGCACCGCGATGTCGTTGTCCGGCGGGCGATACATCGACATCCCTTCCTGGTTCGCCGGACCGTCGGCGCCCGGGTTCACGGGCGCGCCGTCCGGCGCATACATCGACGCGCTCGTCACGACGCGCGGCGTCAGCAGATAGAACCGCTCCATGTGATTGCCCGACTTGTCGGTGTACTTGAACAGGTTGCCGATCAGCGGGATGTCGGACAGCCAGGGCACGCCGCTCTTGTTCAGCCGCACCTCGTCGTCGTTGAAACCGGCGATCAGGAGGCTCTTGCCTTCGTCGATCATCGTCTTGGTGACGATGTTGCGCTGCTGGATCACCGGCACGTTCGACACGGCCTGCCCCGGCACGATGTTGCCGTCCTGGATGTCGATCGACATCATCACGCTCTGGGGATTGCCCGACACGGCCGCCGCATTGCGGATCGCCTCGTCGACGATCATTGGCGTCACCTTGATGCTCGTGCCGGTCGTCACGCTGTACAGCGACGAGTCCTGGTAGCCCGGCACCTGCACGTAGAACTGCGTGAGGTTCTCGAGGATCGCCTCGGTGTTGTCGAGCGCGAGCACCTTCGGCTTCGAACGCAGCTGCGCCTGGCCCTTCTGCGCGAGCGCGTTCACGCGCGTGAGCAGATAGTTGCGCAGCGACCCGCCGATCGACGCGGTCAGCGCGATGCCGGTCGGCATGAAGGTGCCGGTCGACCCGGTTTCGGACGCGCCGACGCCGAACGTGAGCGGCGGATTGCCGGCGCCGTTGTACTGCGTGTTGCCGTTCAGCGGGTTCTGGCCGTTGCCGATCTGCACGTCGCCGTGCGTCGTGTGCAGGCGCCAGTCGATCCCGAGGCTGTCGAGCGAATCCTCGTTGATGTCGATGATCGTCACGTTGATCTCGACGATGCGCGGCCGTTCGTCGAGCTGGCCGATCAGCGACTGGTAGCGGTACATGTTCTCCGGCAGATCGCGCACGATCACCGCGTTGATCGCCGGATCCGCGACGATCTGCGGCAGCGTGTCGCCGCCGCCGCTGCTCGAGAACGGCGAGAACCCGCCGCCCATGCTGCCGTCCGCACCGCCATAACCGCCCTGGCGCGGGCCGCCGGAAATATCGGGGAAATCGAGCCGCGGCACCGCGATCGTCAGCCCCGAGCCGAGCTTCACCTGGCGCGCGGCCTGCCCGAGCGGCGTGCTCGACGGCGCCGCGGTCGTGCCGCCGCCCTTGCCGAACAGCTTGCGCAGGATCGTCGCGACGCCCGGCACCGTCACTTCCTTGCCCGAGCGGTTGATCGTGAAGTCCGACGCCCAGCCGTATTTCAGCCGGAACGCGCGGATGTCCGCATGCGCGCCATTCGCCGACGGATCGCCGACCGAGCCGACCGCCTGCCGCACCAGCTCGACGTAGCGGCGCGGGCCGGCCACGTACACGCTGTTCGCGCGGTCGTTGATCACCAGCGTGTAGCGCTTGTCCGGAATCTGCATCGCCTGCAGCGCGCGGCCGATTTCGCCGGACGCGTTCGGCGGGATCGGGATCATCTGCGTCTGCGACTGGTCGGCCGGATCGACGTACAGGAACGAGCCGTCGTAGTACCAGGTGAGCCCGTAGGTCGAGCAGATCGTGTCGAGCGTCTGCTGAGGCGTGCCGGAGAAGCGGCCGCTGATCACGCCGTCGACCTTCGGGTCGACCACCGCCGTTACCCCCTGCGACGACGCGAGCTCGCGGATGAAGTCGCCGATCTTCTTGCCGTTCGCGACGATCGTGAACGGCTTGTTGCGCCAGCGCAGGTCCGCGGCGCGCGCATGCTGCGTGGGCGCCATGCACAGCGACGCCGTGAGCAGCGCCGTCGCGCACACGGCAAGCGCGGCCCGTTGCAGGCTGCGCGGTTGAAACCGGATCGAGGCGACGCGTCGACGCATCAAAGGACTCCTGTGGAAGAAACGAACATGCGTTCCAGCGCCTGCTGCGCGAAGCGCAGCACTTCGCCGCCGAGCCAGCCCGACAGCAGGACGAGCGCGACCATCACGGCGATCAGCCGCACCGCGATGCCGATATTGGCGTCCTGCACCTGCGTGACGGCCTGCAGGATCGCGACGACGAGGCCCGTGACGGTCGCGATCAGCACGATCGGCAGCGACAGCAGCAGCACCAGCATCAGCGCCTGGCGCGTCAGGTCGAGGATCGTCGAGCTCGTCATTGCACGGCTCCCGGCGCGCGCACGTCGGCGCCCGCGCCGACCGTGCCGTCGTCCGGCGGGTTCTTCACCCAGCCGACCGTATGCAACTGCACGTCCTCCTCGACTTCCTGGTACGACAGCACCGCGAGTTCGGGCAGCACCGGCTGCAGGATCGTCTTCACGTAGCGGCGCGCGCCGAGCGCGACCATCACCGCGAGCCGCGCGGCGCCCGGCGCGTTGCCGTGGCCGCCGGGGCCGGCCGCCTGCGCGGCCTGCACGATCGCGCGCACCTGCTCGCCGATGTCCTGCTTGACCGCGCTCGACAGCGCGAGGAAATTGCCCTGCTTGGTGCGCATCACCGCGCTCTCGATCCGCTCCTGCAAATTCTGCTCGAACAGCACGACCCGCAACTGGCGCGCCGTGCCCGCGTGACGATCGGTGATCATCCGGCGCAGGTCGACGCGCACGAGTTCGACCAGCGCGATCACGTCGTCGGGCTCGTTCGGCGCCCACGTGATCAGGCTCTCGAAGATCACGCGCAAATTGCGGATCGGCACCTGTTCGGCGAGCAGCCGGCGCAGCACCTCGGTGATGCGCTGCAGCGGCACGAGCCGCGTCAGCTCGCCCACGAGTTCAGGGTGATCGCGGCGCACCAGATGCACGAGCGCCTGCGTCTCCTGGATGCCGAGCAGCTCGTCCGCATGCTGGCGCACGATCTGCTCGACGTGCGCGGCAAGCGCGCTCTCGCTCGACAGCCACTTGCCGTCCGGCGCCGCGCCGTCGGGCTTGATCCACAACGCGGTCGCGAACGGGCCGAACGCCTCGGCCGGCTGGCGCTCCGCGCGCTCGGGCAGCGGCGCGACGCCGTCCCACAGCAGCCAGCCCGGCTTCAGCGCGCCGTGCGCGACGAGCACGTCCTGCAGGTAGATCCGGTACGCACCGGCCGCCGCGCCCTCGTCGTCGTTCAGCGTGATGCGCGGGAACACCGTGCCGATGTCCGCGTCGACGCGCGCCTTGGCGCTCGACAGCGCCGCCTGCAGTTGCGCGAGGTTCAGGCCCGTGCGCAGGTCGTCGGACAGCGACACCGCGATCAGCGACGTCACGCCCGCCGCGTGCGACACCTTCGCGGGCTGGCCGTCGTCGGCCGCGCCGACGCGACCCGCGACATGAATCAGGTTGAAGCTCGGCGCGGACGTCTTGCGCTTGAGCTGCGAGACCGCGAAGGTGCCGAGGCCGAGCGCGATCAGCGCGAACGACCATTTCGGAAAGCCTGGCACGACGAGAAAACCGGTCAGCACGAACGCGGCGATCAGCAGCGCACGCGGGTGCGCGCCCAGTTGCTCGCCGAGCTGTTCGCCGAGCTGGCGCTGCCGCGCATCGCGCGTCGCGACGCGCGTCGTCACGATGCCGGCCGCGATCGACACGAGCAGCGACGGAATCTGCGATGCCATCCCGTCGCCGACCGTCAGGATCGCGTAACGTTGCAGCGCCTCGCCGATGTCCATCCCGTGCATCAGCGTGCCGACCGCGATCCCCGCGACGATGTTGATGAACGCGATCACGAGGCCCGCGATCGCGTCGCCCTTCACGAACTTCATCGCGCCGTCCATCGCGCCGTGCATCTGCGATTCCTGCTCGAGCTTCTCGCGACGCTCGCGTGCTTCGTCGGCGCTGATGATGCCCGCGCGCAGGTCGGCGTCGATGCTCATCTGCTTGCCCGGCATCGCGTCGAGCGAGAAGCGCGCGCCGACTTCGGCCACCCGCTCCGACCCTTTCGCGATCACGATGAACTGCACGACTGCGATCACAAGGAACACCACGCCGCCCACGACCACGTTGTTGCCGACCACCAGCCGCCCGAACGCATCGATCACGTGGCCGGCGTTCGCATGCAGCAGGATCAGCTTGCACGACGCGATGTTCAGCGCGAGCCGGAACAGCGTCGTGAACAGCAGCAGCGCGGGAAACGACGAGAAGCTGACCGCCGACGGCACGTAGGTCGACACCGTCAGCAACACGACGCTCGCCGCGAGATTCAGCGAGATCATCCCGTCGAGCGCGGCCTGCGGCAGCGGCAGGATGAACAGCGCGACGACCGCGACGATGAAGGTCGCGAGAAACAGGTCGGCGCGCGGCGAGGCGCCTCCGAGGCGCCGTCCGGACACGCCGCGGCCGGCGGAAAACAACCGCTGCCAGTCGCGGGAGAGCGCCTTCGGTTCAGCCATCGTGCCGTAGTCCTGTCGTTATCGCCGGCTGGCACGGGCGATCCTTCCCCGTGCTGCGCGGACCGTTGAATGGGACGAGTGTAGCGACGGGAACCGGCGGAAAAAGAAGCGCGCCTCGTAGCGCGAAAGCGCGTTTTCCTCAGACGATCGAATCGGACTACGAAACCCGGCGG
The DNA here is from genome assembly GCF_002959955.1 of Burkholderia sp. BE12. Taxonomy (NCBI): domain Bacteria; kingdom Pseudomonadati; phylum Pseudomonadota; class Betaproteobacteria; order Burkholderiales; family Burkholderiaceae; genus Burkholderia; species Burkholderia sp. BE12. Next base: position 132,413 of record NZ_PREY01000003.1, read on the forward strand.
CCGGTTCTGGCACGCGCCGCCGGAACCGCTTCCATCGCGCGCCGGGGGGCCGGCGCGCGCCTGCGGCAGGCGTCAGGTCAGGACGGCAGCCGCCGCGCGGCGAGGTAAGCGAGCTGCGCGCGGTTCTGTACGTTGAAGAGCTTTTCGAGGGAGCGGATGTGGTGCCCGACCTTGTGCAGCGACGTACGCAGCGCGCTCGCGATTTCCTGGTCGGACAGACCGTGAACGAGCCGGTCGAGCACCTGCTGCTGCTCGTCGCCGAGCGCGAAGCCGCGCATGCGCGCGACGCGCGCCTCGAGGAACGGCAGCGCGACGCGATGCACGGCAAGACTGACCGACAGCGCACCGCCGATCACACGATCGTCGATCCAATCGATGCCGTGCGTTTCCGACGTCACGTTCACCGCGACGCGCAGGTCGAGGCGCGGCGCCGACAGGCTGAAGATCACGCCGCTGTTCATCGCATGCGCGCGCAGATGGCCGGCGAGCGCCAGCACCTTGCGGTCGCCGCTGCCGTGCGCGGCCGCCTCGATCTCGTCGAGCCGCCACGCGACCGGGAAGCCGCTCTGCTGCACTTGCGCGAAACGCGGGTCGCTTTCGTACAGCATCCCTTCGATGAACGGCTGCATGAACGTCGCCGGTGCGAGGTCGCGCAGCAGATGCGCGCGCAGAATGCGCCGCCCGATCATTTCGTACGCGCCGTAACCGAGTGTACTGAATCCGATTTGCCGCAATCGCGCATGGCATTGCGCGAAATCGAATGACGCAAGGTCGGTTTTACCGGCCGTTATCTGGATACCGGTAAAAATGTCACGATCGATTGCTTGATATTCGTTCGAATAAGCGGCAGCGGCCGCTATATCGGCTTGTGAGAACCACTCGACGCGTGGTGCGCCGTCAGCATATGTCATGAGGAGCCCGCCCTTTCCCAATATGTGAAACTGCGCCCCGTCACGATCTGGTCTTTTCTTTATGATTTTCTGGTCGTCGTTATATGCGTGCGAATATGAACCTTTCGCCGCCATTAGTATTACGGCATATTACGCGCAGAGCGGCATTTTTGTACAATGCCCCCGCGTTTCGTCAGGGATGACGATCGACGCATATCACAACGATGCTCGGTCGCACCGCCGCGAATGCCGTACACCATACGGCCGCCGCCAGGCGATGCGCGTCGATTCCGAGGGATGGCTCATGTCCGATATTGCATTGCATGAAGAAGCGGTCGCCCCAACCACCTTGTCCCGCTCGTCGCGCGGATTGAACGCAAGCGCGGACGCGCTGCGCGAGCGCACCGTGCAGGTCGTCTGGTGCGACGACGTGAAACGCGGCGACGTCGCGCAGCCGCACGCGCCGAAGCTCGGCGTCGCCGATACGCTCGCCAACGCGCAGAGCACGGCCGAGCGCAACCGGATCGTCACGAGCCTGCTGCATCTGACGGGCTTCTCGACGTTCGCGTACTTCGCACTCGAATTCACGCGCGAGCGCGTCGAAAGTCTCTACCTGCATGAAGCGTTCACGCCGGCCGCCTATCGCGGCGACTACGTGCGGCACAACCATCACGACGTCGATCCGCGCACGCTCGGCGCGCGCGTGTGCAACATGCCGATCGTGTGGGATCTGCAGCAATTGCGCCGCGAACACCGCGAGCGCGACGATGCGCCGTGCGTGAGCCCGGCCGCGCTCGACGGCTTCCTGCAGACGATGCAGGACGACGGAATGTGCAGCGGCATCATGTATTCGATGGCCGTGCCGGGCACGCGGCTGCACGCGTTCATGAGCTTCACCGCACCGCGCCGCACGCGCGAATGGATCACGCCGGCGACGATCGAGCAGGCGTTGTCGATCGGGCTGTCGGTGCACAAGTTCGCGTCGCCGCAACTGATCTCGACGTCGCGCGAGCGCGCGGTCAACGGGCTCACGCCGTTCGAGCAGGAACTGCTGCTCGGCATCGCCGAAGGTGCGTCCGACAAGGAGATCGGCCGGCGCCTCGACACCAGCGCGCACAACGTCGACTATCACCTGCGCAAGCTGCGCAAGCGCTTCGGCGTCGCGAACCGGATTCAGCTCACGTACCTGACGTCGAAGCTCGAGCTGATCTGAGCACGGGCGCGCCCCGAAACGAGCGCGTAAAAACGCACATGCCGGCCTCGCGGGCCGGCATGTGTGTGTTGCGGCGCGGCGCCGGGTCCGGCGCCGCCTCCTGTCAGACGGGCTGCATTACTTCAGCAGCGTCATCTGGACGACCTTCACGATCACGAGGCCGACCGCGATCACCAGATAGCCGCGCAGCACGGCCATCCAGATCCGCGTCGCGAGCGTCATGTTCTGCGGCTCGAGCGTGTCGAGCGGCGGCATGCGCCACGTGTCGCGCAGCGAACGATCGACCGCCGGCTCCACGACGCGCTTGTTGCGGCGAATCAGCACCGTCGCGAGATAGCCGGCGATGGCGAGCACGGTGCCGCCCACCAGCACGTCGACGATCGCTTCCCCGCTGATGTCCGGATACATCACCGACGCGGTCAGGATGATCGACAGCAGCACCAGCACCCAGATCACCGCGCCCGTGAACACGTTGAGCTTCGTCGAGTTGACCCAGGGCCCCAGCACCTGGCGGTCGTTGCACAGCACGAGCAGGAACACCGTCGCGCTCGGCAGCAGCACGCCGGCCAGCGTCTGCACGGCTTCGGTCAGCAGCCCGAGCGGGCTGCCCGGGATCAGCACGAGCGTGGCCGCGGCCGCGACGATGCCGAAATAGACGAGATAGAAGCCCTTCGCGTCGGTCACGCCGCGGTGCAGCGAGTGACGGATCTTGAACACGTCGCCGATCGCGTACGCGGTCGACAACGACACGGCCGCCGCGCCGATGATGCACGCGTCGAGCAGCGCGACCGCGAACAGCGTGGCACTCGTGCGGCCGGCATACTTCTCGAGGCCCGCGATGACGCCGCCCGCGTCGGTGAAGTTGCCGGCTTCCGGATGGCCGCCGAACAATGCCGAGCTGAAGCCGATCATCGCGACCGCGCCCACCAGCACGAACGCGATGCCGATCCACAAGTCGACCTTTTCATATTTCATGAAGCGCGGCGTGATGCGCTTGTCGATCACGTAGCTCTGCTGAAAGAACAATTGCCATGGCGCGACCGTCGTGCCGACGATGCCGATCACGAGCAGCATCACGTCGGACAGCTTCGTATGCGCGGGCCAGTTCGGCACGAGGAAATCGCGTGTCATCTGCGCGACGGGCGGGTGGATCGAGACGAGCACCGGCACGAGCAGCAGGCTCAGCACGCACAGCCCGATCGCGAACCGCTCGAAGCGCCGGAAATCGCCGGTACTGACCGCGGCCATCGTCAGCGCGGCGGCGACGCACACGCCGGCCACCTTCGGCAATCCGAAGAAATCCAGCACGAACGTGATGCCGATGAACTCGGTGACGATGGTCAGCGCATTGAGCAGAAACAGGTCGATCACGCTGAACGCGCCCCAGAACTTGCCGAAGCGTTCGAAGATCAGGCGCGCATGGCCGACGCCCGTGACCGCACCGAGGCGCAGCACCATTTCCTGGTTCACGTACAGCACGGGCACGAGCAGCAGCAGGGTCCACAACAGCGTCGTGCCGTAGTTCTGGCCGGCCTGCGTATAGGTGCCGAACGCGCCGGCGTCGTTGTCGCCGACCATCACGATCAGGCCGGGGCCGATGATCGCGAGCAGCGTGCGCAGGCGCGCCCACCACGTGCCGCGCGCGCCGGTGTCGTGGTGGGCGATCGTGCCGAGCGCACCGCGGATGTCGCCCAAATGGGCTTCGTCGAGCACGGCGCTGCGATCGACCGCGATCGGTGGAGAGACGTTGGAGGGCGTGGACATGATGAATTCCGTACGGCTAAGGGTTATTCGATAAGCGTGTGACCTTGGAATGCGCACGCGGCGCCGGCCCGCGGGTGGCCGCGCGTGCGCATGCCGAGGCGCGCTCGGCGTGTCTTCTCAGTGGATCAACGATTTCAGCCGGTTCAGCAGGCGGGAGAACACCCGCGGACGAGCGTCGAGCGTCAGCATCGCGTCGTAGTGGTGGCGCGATTCCGTGACGTGCGGAAGGTTCGACAGCAGAAGGCCGAAGTTCATGGTCTGGCTCCGTGCGGCGACGGCAGGCGTGCCGGCCGCGTCTTGGGCGCGGGGCCAGTCCGGGGCCTGAACGACGTGTCAGGCTAGTCGGCCGGATTGTCCCCGCGACCCGGGTTCAAATGGGTCTGCGTATGCAACGGGCATAAGGGACAACTGTCACTGTCGTTCATGGCGGCTCCTGTGCGGTGTTCCGGGGAACACGGTTGACCGCCGTCCGGCGTGCGGGCCGGCATTCGCGCGCCCGAAGAACGCATGCGCGAACGCGGCCGCCTGCCGGGCGGCGGTGAAACCGGGCAACGCATGCGAAAACGCATCACGCTAACCGGCGCGAATCAGGGTGCACGTAGGGGGTTGCTGCGGAATGACTGCTGCGCGCACCGTTTGCCTGAGGGACAAACGGCGGCTTCGATGAGGCGCGGACGTCGGTCGCTCAGGCGGAAATTTCGTTCGAAGATCGACTACTGCAGGCGTCCAAGGCGGCGGCCCCAAGAGTGAAGATGGCGGATTCTATGGATCGCCCGAAAGTGAAGTCAACCCCTCGAAACCCCATTTTTCGAAATAAATTTGCCGCCTGACGCGACTGAAAGATTTGCCCTTGATATAACGTTCCGAAACCTTTCAGCACCGTCAGGACGGCAACCCCGCGCCGATGCGTGCCAGCAACGGCCCGGCGCCCTGCCGCGCATCCTTTTCGCCCTCGCCGGGCGGCCGCGCGGCGGCCCCGCTCCGTTGCGACGCGCGCACGACACTGCGCATCCTTCGTGCGGTTTTTACTTGCGCCGCAGCAAAAGTCGCGACTACAATCCGCCCCAATTCATCACGGGAGTCCCCTCCGTGGACACATGCTCTAGTTGCAGTTCGATGCCGGTTCAGGCCGGCCAAGCCATCGCGAGATAGCAGCCAGACACATGTCTTTTGCCGCTAGCTCGCACTCGTCGGGTTAGCGCGCCTCCACCCGGGCCGGCCATCGCCGGTTCGTCAGTCGCACGCTCCGCCATGTTCCATCCTCCGATCGCAGGCCGCGTCAAGCACCCGCGCTCGATCACGTCGTCCGGCGTTCGCCGGACGGAATGGAGGCAGCGTCATGTTCTTTCAATCGTTCGCGGTCAGACTCAAGCGCATCGTGCACGTCACGCGCAATCGCGCGTTTTCCGGCCTCTCGCCGTTCGCCCGGGCATTCAGCCACTGGCGCGGCGTGGCCCTCGCCCATGTGCCGGCGGCGCCGCGCCCGCTCGATTGCGTGCTGATCGCCGCGACGGCAGCCGCGGTCGCGCTCGCCGCGCTGCTGTGCTCGGTCGCGCCCCGCGTCGGCTTCGCGCAGGTGTGGCGCGTCGGCGGCTGGCTGCCGTAAGCCCTTCTCCGTGCGGGCCGTCTCGTCATGCGCCCCGCATCACGTTCCTGTTTCTTCAGCTTAACTAATCAAACTGCCAACGGAACCCAAATGAAGAACCTGCTCTCACCCGTCCTTCGCGCCGAAGCGCTCGCCACGCTGCTGCTGTCGCTCGCCGCCACCTCCGCATTCGCGCAAGCAGCGTCTCCCGCCGCCGAACCGACGGCCGGCGCGAGCGACGCCGCCCCCACACATCAGGCCGCCGATGCTGCCGCGCCCGCTCCCACCGGCCTTTGGGAGCGCTCGAACCTGCTCGGCAACATGGGCGGCCTGCGTGACGTGCTCGACGAGCACGGCGTCACGCTGAGCCTGCAGGAAACCAGCGAGTACCTGTACAACACCTCCGGCGGCACGAATCGGGGCGGCGCGTACCAGGGGCTCACGCAGTTCGGTTTCACCGTCGATTCCGGCAAGGCGATCGGCCTGCCGGGCGGCACGTTCAACGTGTCGGGGCTGCAGATCCACGGCACCAACCTCACGCAGCGCTACCTGCAGACGTTGCAGACCGCGACCGGCATCGAGGCCAATTCGACCACGCGCCTGTGGGAACTCTGGTACCAGCAGTCGCTGCTCGACGGCAAGGTCGACGTGAGAGTCGGCCAGCAGAGCGTCGACCAGGAATTCATGGTGAGCCAGAACGCGGCGACGTTCATGAACGCGACGTTCGGCTGGCCCGTGCTGCCGTCCACCGACCTGCCGTCCGGCGGCCCCGCATATCCGCTGTCGTCGCTCGGCGTGCGGCTGCGCGTGAAACCGGCCGACGCGTGGACCGCGATGATCGGCGTGTTCGACGGCAATCCGGCCGGCCGCACCGATGGCGACGCGCAGGTGCTGAACGCACATGGCACCAACTTCAACCTGCGCAGCGGCGCATTCGTGATCGGCGAAGTGCAGTACGCGCTGAACGCGCCGTCCGCCGATCCGAAGGCACCGCAGCCGGCCGGCCTGCCCGGCACGTACAAACTCGGCTTCTGGTATCACTCGCAGCACGCGAACGATCCGCGCTACGGCACCGACGGGTTGTCGCTCGCCGATCCCGCGAGCAACGGCACCCCGGCCACGCATCGCGGCAACTACGGCTTCTATGCGGTCGCGGATCAGATGGTGTGGCGGCCGTCCGCCGGCAGCCGGCGCTCGGTCGGCGTGTTCGCGCGCGTGATGGGCTCGCCGGGCGATCGCAACATCGTCGATTTCGCCGCCAACGCCGGCGTGACGCTGAAGGCGCCGTTCGTCGGACGCGACGACGACGTCGCCGGCATCGCGATCGGCTACGCGAAGATCGGCTCGCATGCGCGCGGCCTCGACGGCGACACCGGCGTGTACACGACGCCCGGCTATCCGGTGCGCCGCGCGGAGACGGTCATCGAAGCGACCTACCAGTACCAGGTCGCTCCGTGGTGGCAAGTGCAGGCCGACCTGCAGCACTTCTTCCGCCCGGGCGGCGGCATCCCGAACGCGGCCGGCGCGCGCATCGGCGACGAAACGGTGGTCGGCGTGCGCACGACGATCACGTTCTGACGCAAGCCGCATGAAAACACGGGCCGGACAGCCGCTTGCGCGACGTTCCGGCCCGTGCGGTTGCTTGCCGTGCGGGCACACGGCCCGCCCCGCGCGTTACTCGCGGTGCGTTACTCGCAGCGCATTACTCGCCGTACAGCCCCAGCAGCTTCAGCGTGACGCCGTTGGTCCAGCCGAAGCCGTCCTGCAACGGATATTCGCCGCCCCCGCCACCGCCAGTACCGGCGCCCTCGACCACGTACTTCTCGACGAGCTTGCCTTCGGTCGCGTACACGTGCTTCACGTCGGACAGGAAACGCGTGCCGATGTCCTTCGCGAGCGCCGGTTCGCCATAACGGCGCAGCCCGTCGATCGCGATCCACTGCAGCGGCGCCCAGCCGTTCGGCGCATCCCACTGCTGGCCCGTGTTCTCGGTCGTCGTCGCGAGGCCGCCCGGCTGCAGCAGCGTCTTGCGCACTTCGCGCGCGGTCGCCTTCGCGCGCTCCGGCCACGCGACGCCCGCGAACAGCGGATACAGCGCGGCCGCCGTCACGCCGTCGCGCGGCTTGCGCAACTGCCAGTCATAGTCGCCGTAATAGCCGCGACGGTTCCACAGGTAGTGATTGATCGCGGCCGCACGCCGCGCCGCGCGCCCTGAAAAATCGGCCACGCAGGCGATGTCGCGCGTGATCGCGCAGCCCTTCACGATCGTCGTCTCGAGATGGAACATCAGGCTGTTCAGGTCGACCGGCACGATCGAGGTCGTGCGGATCGTCGCGAGCGTCTTGCCGTCGCCGAACCAGCGCGAGCTGTAGTCCCAGCCGCTTTCGGCGCCCGCGCGCAGGTCGCGGTACACCTCGTTCGCCGGGCGGGACGGCACCGATTTCGCGGTGGTCACGTCCTCGAGATACGACTCGTCGCGCGGCGTGTCGCTCGCATCCCAGTAGCGGTTCAGCACGGCGCCGTCGGGCATCGCGACCACGTTGCGCGCCGCCTGCCCGCGCGGCGTCGTGGTTTCGCCCTGCATCCAGTACGCATGCTCCTTGCGCAGCGCCGGCAGGTATTTCTGGTAGACCTTGTCGCCTTCGGCCTGCGCGGCGAGCGTGACCATGTATGCGAAGAACGGCGGCTGCGAGCGGCTCGCATAGTACGTGCGGTTGCCGTTCGGGATGTGCCCGATCGTATCGATCAGGTATGCGAAGTTGTCGAGCATGTCGTCGACGAGATCCTCGCGCCCCGACACCTGCAGCCCCAGCATCGTGAAATAGGTATCCCAGTAGTAGCCTTCGCGGAAGCGGCCACCCGGCACGACGTACGGCTTCGGCATGGGAATCAGCGAACTGTACGGGGGCGCCGTGACGCTCGTGCGCGTGAGTTGCGGCCACAGCCAGTCGATGTGCTGGCGCAGCGTCTGATTCGGCGGCGGCGTCACGCCGCCTTCCGGTGGCGGCGTGAAATGCTGGTCGACGAACGCCTTCAGCGAGAAGCCCGGCTGCGATTTCTGTTGCTGATACAACTGCACGATCGTCGCGGGATCGGTATCGGGCGTGGCGTCGACGAAGGTCTTCTGGTCGGGATAGAGCTGCGCGGTCTGTACCGCGACGAACAGGTCGCCGTAGAGCTGGCTCGGCGGCGGCAGCAGCGTGCCCGAGGCGGGAGCGGGAGCCGCTGCGGCGGTGGCAGGCATCGCGGACTGGCTGGCCGCTTGCGCGGCGGCCTGGTTCGCATTGTCGGCCTGCGCGGCGCAACCGGCGACGGCGAGATAGGCGATGGCCAGTGCGGCAGCCCAGCGCAGACGCGGCGCGGGCGGTGACTGACGCGACGGGAAGCGAGATGCAAGCGGTGCGGCACGACGTGACGTCATGGCGTGTCCCCTCCTTTCGATGGTGAGTGGATCGGCACGAGGTCTCGTTCGCGCGCGCGTTCGTCTCGATGGCCTTCGATCGATACGCGTCAGATTGTGGTGCGAATGGGTGCGACTGTCGCACGAAACATGCATGTCAAGCAAGTTTCGATTCGCGCGACTCCCGGAGATAACCGCGCACCGCCCGCCACGCACGCGCTTCGAGCGCATCCGCATCGGTCTCGCCGCGCGCGCCCGCCGCATCGACGATGCCTTTCACGATCGCGAGCAGATCGTGCGCGACGACGTCGGGCGCGGCGACGCGCGGCGCATCCCGCAACCCGAGCGCATGCAGCAAGGTCGCGTGGATGCGGTCCGCGACGCGCGCGGTGCGCGCGCCGAGCGGCAACCGCGCTTCCTCGAAATCGATCAGCCGCGCGAGCGCCGGCCGGCGCATCTGGTGCGCGACGGCCCCCCGCACCAGCGTGCGCAGCACGTCGTCGCAGGACGACAGCGCGGCCGCCCGATCGACGTCGTCGAGCAGATGCGCGCTCTCGCGCTCGACGAGCGCGGCGGTCAGCGCATCGCGGTTCGGGAAATATTGGTAGAGCGAGCCGATGCTCACGCCGGCCAGCGCGGCGACCGCGTTCGTCGTGTAGCCGTCGAAGCCGTCGCGTTCGAGAATGCGGGCGGCGGCCTCGATGATGGCGTCGACGGTGGCCACCGAGCGGCGCTGACGCGGCGCCTTGCGCGGCGAAAGCGGAATGCACGACGACGATTCGGACATGGCGGGACGCGAGTTTTGAATATGAGCAAGCGCTCATATTTTAGAAACGCATTGCCACGCCGTCAAAGGAATCGAGACGAGCGGGCCAACGTCGACCCGCTCGTCGCATTCGAGCACGAGTGCGGTCGGCGTGCCGTGCGAAACGCCGTTCGGCGATCACTGCGTCGACGTCCGGCCCGGCATCGAAAACGCGCTCGAGCCCTGCTGTGGCGACGTTGCGTTGGTCGCGCCGAGCAGCGTATGCGGCACGCACGAGCAACGCATCGCTCGCACATGCGCAGTCGTCCTTTCCACGCCGCCCGCCGGAAAAGACGACTGTTGCAACATGCGGAACAACTGTTGTCGTACGTGACGCAACGGTCACATTGTGGGCATAATGGCGTCTTTACCGCGCGCCCAGCCCATGTCGCCCGTCTTTCTAGCACCGCTCATCGTTGCCTGTGCGTTGTTCATGGAAAGCGTCGACGCGAACATCATCGTCACCGCATTGCCTGCGATGGCGAGGGACTTCGGGCACAACCCCGTCACCCTGAACATTGCGATCACCGCCTACGTGGTCGGTCTCGGCGTGTTCATCCCGATCTGCGGCTGGCTCGCCGACCGCTTCAGCGCACGCGCCGTGTTCCGCACCGCGATCGGCATCTTCGTCGTCGGCTCGCTGATGTGCGCGGCGTCCAACTCCCTCGGCCTGCTCACGTTCGCGCGCTTCATACAGGGCGTCGGCGGCGCGATGATGGTGCCGGTCGGCCGCATCATCATCTTCCGCGCGGTGCCGCGCTCCGATCTCGTGCGCGCGATGAACTATCTCGCGATTCCCGCGCTGTTCGGGCCCACGCTCGGGCCGCTCGTCGGCGGCTTCATCACGACCTACCTGCACTGGCGGATGATCTTCTTCATCAACGTGCCGATCGGCCTCTATGGGATCTACCTCGCGAGCAAGCACATCGCGAACACGCACGAGCCCGATCCGGGCCCGCTCGACTGGTTCGGCTTCCTGCTGTCGGCGAGCGGCGCCGCGCTGCTGCTGATGGGCCTCACGCTGATCGACGGTTCGCTCACGTCGCGCTCGAACGCCATCATCATGTGCGTGGCCGGCGCCGCGATGCTCGCGCTGTACGTGCCGTACGCGCGCCGCAAGGAACGCCCGGTGCTCGACCTGAGTTTCCTGAAGATCCCGACGTACCACGCGAGCGTCGTCGGCGGGTCGCTGTTCCGCATCGGGCTCGGCGCGGTGCCGTTCCTGCTGCCGCTCGCGCTTCAGGAAGGGCTCGGCATGAGCGCGTTCCACTCGGGGCTCATCACGTGCGCGTCCGCGCTCGGCGGCGCGGTCAGCCGCTCGACCGCCACGCATACGCTGCGACGCTTCGGTTTTCGCACGGTGCTGATCTACAACGCGGCATTCGCGGGCCTCGCGATCGCCGCGTACGGCGTGTTCCATCCCGGCATGGCGACCTGGGCGATCTGGCTGATCGTGCTCGTCGGCGGCATCTTCCCCGCGCTGCAGTTCACGAGCCTGAATTCGATGATCTACGCGGACATCTCGCCGCGCGACGCAGGCCGCGCGACGAGCCTCGGCAGCGTCGTGCAGCAGATGTCGCTCGGCCTCGGCGTGACGGTGGCCGGCCTCGTGCTGCACGTGTCGCACTGGCTCCAGGGCCATCAGGAGATGGTGTGGTCGGATTTCTGGCCCGCGTTCCTCGTGGTCGGGCTGTGCTCGTTCGCGTCGATTCCGATCACGCGGCGGCTGCCGCCTGGCGCCGGGGACGAAGTCGCGCGCGGCAAGCGGCAATAAGCGGCCGACGCGGCGACATGACCTGTCGCGCGGCAGCGGATGACGAACCGGAAAAAAAATCAGCGGACATCCACACGGGGCCGGTGCACGGCCGCATGGATGTCCGCTCAGGGCTCCGGGTCTCCCGATGGGGGTGGGAATCCCGGATTCGCTTCCTGCGTGCCATGGACATATGTGCGTCGGAAGCGGAATCGTTGCGCGCACTTGTCGTCGCGCCATGAACTGCACTATAGGGAAACTTGCAAAACGCATCTGTCAACCATTGTCAGACGCGTTGCGGCCGCACGTCGCCCGCGCGCGCCGCTTTCGCGCTAAAGTGGCTCCCGATCGCCCTTCTCGACCGTCCTTCCGATGCTCACGCTTTCGCCCGCCTCCGCCCGCGCACTGCATCTCGCCGCACAGGGCCTGCTCACGCCACCGCGCCGCAAGGCGACCAAGTCCGACGTGCTCGACACGATCCGCCGGATGGCGCAGTTGCAGATCGACACCATCCACGTCGTCGCGCGCAGCCCGTATCTCGTGCTGTTCAGCCGTCTCGGCGATTTCTCGCCGCACTGGCTCGACGAACATCTCGCCGAGGCGCGCCTGTTCGAATACTGGTCGCACGAAGCATGTTTCCTGCCGATCGAGCAGTTCGGGCTGATGCGCTACAAGATGCTCGATCCGTCGGGGATGGGCTGGAAATATGCGGCGGAATGGCACGAGCAGAATCGTCCCGAGATCGAACGGCTGCTTGCGCGGATTCGCGAGGAAGGCCCGGTGCGGTCGGCCGATTTCGCGCGCGAGGATGGCGTGAAGGGCAACGGCTGGTGGGATCGCAAGCCGGAAAAGCGTCACCTCGAAGTGCTGTTCACGACGGGCGACCTGATGGTGTCGGAGCGCCGCAATTTCCAGCGCGTGTACGACGTGCGCGAACGCGTGCTGCCCGGCTGGGACGATACGCGCGACCTGCCGCCACGCGATACCGTGCTGCCTGCGCTGCTCGACTACACGTGTCGCGCGCTCGGCGTCGTGCGCGCGGACTGGGTGGCCGACTACTATCGGCTGCCGCGCCGTTCGTACCGCGCGGAACTCGAGCGGCTCGCCGAGGCCGGCGATCTGATTCCGGTGCGGATCGACGACTGGAAGGAGCCGGCCTACGTGCACCGCTCGCTCGACGCGCTACTGCCGGCGGCTGCGGACGACACGCTACGCTCGACGGTCACGACGCTGCTGTCGCCGTTCGACCCGGTCGTGTGGGATCGCCGGCGCGCATCGACCCTGTTCGGTTTCGACTACACGATCGAGTGCTATACGCCGGAGCACAAGCGGCGCTACGGCTATTTCTGCCTGCCCGTGCTGCATCGCGGCCGGCTGGTGGGCCGCGTCGACGCGAAAGCGCATCGCACGCTCGGCACGTTCGAACTGAAGGCCGTGCATGTCGAGCCGGGCGTGCGGTTCGGCAGCGGGCTCGCGGCCGACGTGGCGAAGGCCGTGAAGAAACTCGCGGCGTGGCACGGCACGCCGGAGGTGACGGTCAGGCATGCACCCCCGGAGCTGGTGAAGGCACTCGCCGGTACGTAACGCACGTACGCTCGCTCACGCAACCGGCCCACACTGCGGCGCATGCGCCGCCGGCCGCGGATCAGTCGCGCAGCTTGCGAAAACGCGGCGTGCCGTCTTCGAGATTGCCGTTGAACATCGCTTCCGGCCGCACCCAGAGCCCGCGCGCATGCGGCCACAGATGCTCGTACACGACCACCGATTCCTCGGTTTCGGAATGGCGGGCGACGCCGATGTAGCGGTACAGGCCGCCCTTGTAGTGGCGGTGCGTTGCGAGCTGTTCGGCTTCCTGTTCGGTCATGATGTGCTTCTCTTCGGCAAAAAACGGAAAGCGCGTATTGTATGCGCTGCGCCGCGCATCAGCGTTTCGTATAGATGTCGGGGCGGCGGATCTCCATCAGCCGCTCGGGGTTCGCGGGCGGACCGAAACCGACCGGCCGGTACAAATCGTGCGCGTCGGTCGTCGCGAGCATGATGCGGCGCAGCCCCTGCACCATCTCCTGCGCGAATATATGGTCGATCAGTGCGCGGCCGTATCCGTTGCCGCGTTCGGCCGGCAGCACGAACACGTCGCACAGGTACGCGAACGTCGCATGATCGGTGACGAGCCGCGCGAACCCGACGAGCCGGTCGCCGACGTACGCGCCGAAGCACAACGAACCCTCGATCGCCCGCTCGACGACGTCGCGCGGAATACCCTGCGACCAGTACGCGTCGCGATGCAGGAAGTCGAAGATCGCGTCGATGTCGAGTTCGCGCTTGTCGGTGGAAAATCTGAGCGTGGCGGGGGTGGCAGCGGGCACGTCTGTTCTCCGGTCGGGACGGAAGGCGGAGCATCGACGATACCGCGCTGGCGAGTGGGGGACAAGGGTGCGGGAGGGCACCGCGGAAGAACAGGCGCGCGTCGAGACCTATACAATATTTTTATATCTATTCCGGCAGCGCCTCACTTGCACGGTTACACGTACAAAACCTTCAGATCAGCATCGTGTCCTGCCGCTATCGCTACGAGTAGGCCCCATGTCGCCCGCCCGATAAACTTCCACGCTGCCTCATGACCTACCGCCTCGTCGCATTCGACTTCGACGGCACGCTCGCCGATTCGCTCGACAGTTTTCTCGCCGCGCTGTCGGAAGCGTCACGCCTGCACGGCTTTCGCGACGCCACGCCCGATCTGCGCCCGGCGCTGCGCGGCATGTCGGCGCGCGACATCATCCGCGCGCTCGACGTGCCGATGTGGAAAGTGCCGCGCGTGACGATCGACATGCGCCGCCTGATGCGGCCGCGCATTGCGCAAGTGATGTTGTTCCCGGGCGTCGACGAAACCTTCGACGCGCTCGCCGCCCGCGGCATCCGCATCGCGATCGCCACGTCGAATACCGAGGAAATCGTGCGTGACCGGCTCGGCCCGCGCATCGGCGCGCGCGTCGATCATTTCGCATGCGGCATTCCGCTGTTCGGCAAGGCGCGCCGTCTGCGCGCGCTCGTTCGCGAGGCCGGCGTGCGCGCCGACGAAGTGCTGTACGTCGGCGACGAAATCCGCGACGCGGATGCGGCACGGCGTGCACATATCGCCTTTCAAGGCGTCGCGTGGGGCTACACGGCGCCCGACGCGTTGCAGGCACATTGCGCGACGCCGTTACTGCCGCGCCTCGATGCGCTGATCGATCGCGTGTAAGGCTTTCACGCACACCACCACACGCGACCCTCTCGCCCGACGCGACGCCACGGCAACAGCCGCGGCAACATCACGCCGATGAAATGCAGATGACACGCACGCGCATCTCATGCATTGCATGCGCCACGCGCACGCAAAAATTGCCGCCGCCGCATACGCATCAGGTATGCACTACCTGTCCGCGCGCATGCCCCTCGATTCGTCTTACCAACCGTTACACAAACCACAGCACGGTTGCACCTGCTACTCGACCGCTCTCCTAGAATCAGTCGGGCCGGAAAACACTTCGACCGGCGCCGCGGCAGAGCGGCGGTCGAATCCGGCCCGGGCGCGCCCGGTCTCTCGCACAGCGACGGATCACACGATCCGTTTTTCAACCAGAGCCCCGATCGAAAGGAGGTCACATGAACCGCTTTCCCCACATTTCGCGCCTTGCTTTGTCTGCCGCCGGCCTGCTTCTCGTCGCCGTGACGGCGACCGCGCAAACCGCGCAACCGGCGCCCGGCGCGTCGGCTGCGCCGGCCGCGACCGCGACGCGCATCCACGAAGCCGACCAGGCCTTCATCACGGACGGCACGAAGACCGTGTCGACCCAGCACGACGCCGCGCGCATCGCCGATTCGCGCACGTCGGACAGCCAGGTCAAGGCGTTCGCGCAACGCGTGTCGACCGACGATGCAAAGATCATCCAGGCGATGCGCGCGGCGAGCCCGCGCGGCGTCGACGTGCCGGCCAACGACCCGGACACGACCGTGCTGAACAGCATCAAGAGCCTGCGCGGTGCCGAATTCGACAAGGCGTATATCGAACAGGTCGCGCTCGCCGGCCAGCAGAAGGCGATCTCGGCGTTCCAGGCCGAAATCGCGTCGGGCCGCGACACCAAGCTGAAGGAAGTCGCACGCCAGGCGCTGCCGATCCTGCAGGCGCACTACGCGGACGCGCAGAAGCTCGCGCAGCGTCATCACCTCGCATCGGCGCAGTAAGGCGATGCAGCGCCGCGTATCGTGCGCGGCGCACCGTTTCCCCCGCCGTCGCGCTGCCGCCTCCCCTGCCGGCGGCGCGATGCGCGTCGAGCATCAGGCGTCCCGCGTCACACCTCAGGTCGCCAGCTTCGCCTCGAGTCGTGCACGCACTTCCGGCCATTCGTCGTCGATGATGCTGAAGCGTACCGAGTTGCGCTTGCGGCCATCCGGCATGATCCGCTCGTGGCGCACGATGCCCTCCTGTTTCGCGCCGAGCCGCAGGATCGCCGCGCGCGATTTCTCGTTCAGCTCGTCCGTCGTGAACTGCACGCGCACGCATTGCAGCGTGTCGAACGCATAAGCCAGCAGCAACCACTTCGCTTCGGTATTCGCGCGCGTACGCTGCGCCGATTCGCTCAGCCACGTATGCCCGATCTCGAGCTTGCGATTCTTGCGGTCGATCTTCCAGAAACGCGTACTGCCGATGGCGCGGCCCGACGCGCGATCGACGATCACGAACGGCATCACGGTGCCGGCCGCCCGCCCCTGCAACGCCGCGTCGATGTAGGCGTCGACCGTATGCGCACCCGGCACGACCGTGACCGTCAGGTTCCACAACTCGCCGTCGGCCGCGGCGTCCAGCAGCGCCTGCCGGTCGGATGCATCGAGCGGGCGGAGGACGACACGTTCGCCGGTGAGGGTCGGTTGTTCGAGGAGAGACGATGCGTCGGTCATGGCGGGATTCCGGAAAATGAGGACGATGGCGGCGAAACGCCCATCATACGGCGCCGCCGCTAGCCGAGGAGTGCGGCCAGCCGGCGGCGGATCGCCTTCGCTTCGCCGCGCAACGCGTCGGCGAACGCATCGACGAGCAGGCTCTTCGGCCGGTGCTCGGGCACGATCACGCTGACCCGGTACGGAAACGAGCGCGTCAGCGGCCGCACGTGCAGGTCGCGGCCGACGAAATCGAGCGCCGTGAGCGGGTTGACGATCGCGGCCCCGAGCCCTTGCCGAACGAACGCACACACCGACACCGCCGACGGCGTGTCGACCACCGAACGCGGCGCGACGCCGAGCTGCGCGAACGCCTCGTCGATCAGGATGCGGTACGGATCGTTCAGCGACAGGCTCACGAACGGGCGGTCGGCGAGATCCAGCAGGTCGATCGCGTCCTGCGCGAGCAACGGATGGCCGTCGGGCAGCACGCACACCTCGTCGACTTCGAGCAGCGGCGTGAGCACGGTGCCGGCCGGCGCGACGTCGTGCTCGGTCAACCCGAGGTCGTAACGTTGGGCAGTGAGCCACTCCTCCAGCACCGGCGACTCCTGCGTCGCGACCGACACGCTGACGCCCGCATGCGCCTCGTGAAAACGCCGGCACGCACCGGGCAGGATCGCGTGCGAGAACGCCGGCAACGCGATCACCGACAGTTGCCCGTCGCGAAACTCGCGCAGGCGCGCGGCCGTCGCCGCGACGCGTTCGAGCCCCACATACGCGAGCCGCACGTCGTCGAACAGCGTGAGCGCGGCCATCGTCGGGCGCAGCCGGCCGTGCGCGCGTTCGAACAGCGCAAAGCCGACGACCTGCTCCATCCGCGCCAGCTCACGGCTGATGGTGGGCTGCGACGTGTACAGCATCTCGGCCGCACGCGTGGTGCTGCCGGTGACCATCAGCGCGCGAAAAACCTCGATATGACGGTGCGTGAGCATGACGTATATATCAAAAATGAATCGAGTATCGATAGATAGGCATTTTACTGTATAGACAAACAGGCGCATCATCCCGGCTATCCGTTCATTCGATCCGATTCATCCGCCATGTCCCTCGATTCCCGCCAGCTCGCGACGCTCGCGCAGCAATACGGCACCCCGCTGTGGGTGTACGACGCCGACGTCATCCGCGACCGCATCGCCCAACTGCGCCAGTTCGACGTGATCCGCTATGCGCAGAAGGCGAATTCGAACGTCCATATCCTGAAGCTGATGCGCGAGGAAGGCGCGTGTGTCGACGCCGTGTCGCTCGGCGAGATCGAGCGCAGCCTCGCGGCCGGATTCAGTCCGACGGGCGAGCCGGAAGGCGTCGTCTTCACGGCCGACCTGATCGACCGCCCGACGCTCGCGGCGGTGCTGAAGCATGGGGTGATCGTGAACGCCGGTTCGCTCGACATGCTCGCGCGCATCGGCGAGCACGCACCCGGCCACCGCGTGTGGCTGCGCGTCAACCCCGGTTTCGGCCACGGCCACAGCAACAAGACCAACACCGGCGGCCCGCAGAGCAAGCACGGCATCTGGATCGACGACGTCCCGCGGGCGATCGAGATCGTGCGCCAGCATGGGCTGAAGCTCGTCGGCATCCATATGCACATCGGTTCGGGCGTCGACTACGGCCACCTGTCGCAGGTGTGCGATGCGATGGTCGATCTCGTCACGTCGCTCGGCCACGACATCGACGCGATCTCGGCCGGCGGCGGCCTGTCGATTCCGTATCGCGACGGCGAACCGCGTGTCGACGTCGGTCACTACTTCAGCCAGTGGGACGCCGCGCGCAAGCGGATCGAACGGCATCTCGGCCATCCGGTGCGCATCGAGATCGAACCGGGCCGCTTTCTCGTCGCCGAAGCCGGCACGCTCGTCACCGAAGTACAGGCCGTCAACCATCGGCCGAAACACGATTTCGTGCTGATCGACGCGGGCTTCAACGACCTGATGCGCCCGTCGATGTACGGCAGCTATCACGCGGTGTCGGTGCACGCGCACGATGGCGCGCCGCCCGTCGGCCGGCCGCTCGTCGACCTCGCGATCGCCGGGCCGCTGTGCGAATCGGGCGACGTGTTCACGCAGGATGCAGGCGGTGTGGTCACGCACCGCAAGCTCGCGCAGCCGCGGATCGGCGACCTGCTGTTCCTGCACGACGCGGGCGCGTATGGCGCGTCGATGTCCTCGAACTACAACAGCCGGCCGCTCGCGCCGGAAGTGCTGGTCGATCGCGGCACGCCGCGACTGATCCGCCGCCGGCAGACGATCGGCGAATTACTCGCGCTGGAAACGTTCGAGTAACCCGCCCGGCGTAACGAACGCCAACGGCCAGGCTTGCCGCAACCGGCAGCCTGGCCGTTTTGCTTTTCGGCATGCCGCCGGGTCGCGCGCGGAGCAACCGCGCGAGCGCGCCGTAGCACCTGATCCCTCTCCTCGTGCGCAACCGCAGCAGATCGCTTGCGCCACCTTTCGCGCGCAGAGAAAAACATTCCACGTTGCGTGAAAAGTGCACGCATCTTTGGAAACACATTCCCTTTTGACAAAACTAAGATTGCCCTCAGTCGCACGGCATTCCCGCCGGATACGCGTCGACGATGCGTCCGGCCCACCACTCGCAACGCTGCACGGGCAACCATGAATCACACGCTTGAACGCTTCACCGCGCACGCCGGCCGTCGCCTCGGCTCGCGTGCCTGCGTCCGCCATCCGCACGCGCACCGCACCTTCGCCGCGCACGAACGCATGCCGTAACGCGCGGCATCGCGCACGGCGAATCACCACCCTCGCCGACTCACGCTTCACCGACTTCCCGCTCACGGCGACGCCGCCCGTCGCCGCGGCTTCGCGCATCCTGAATTTTCGACAACGACCACGGAGACAACCATGAAGCACTTCACCCCGACGTTCAAACACGGCATCGCGGCCGCCCTGCTCTGCGTCGCGGCCACGACGTCGCACGCGGCGGACCTGCTCGACACCGTCAAGCAGGCCGGCGTGCTGAAGATCGCGCTGGAAGGCACCTATCCGCCGTTCGATTACCGCAACGCCGACGGCCAGCTCGAAGGCTTCGACGTCGACGTCGCGAAGGCGGTGTCCGCCCGCCTCGGCGTGAAGCCGCAGTTCGTGACGACCGAATGGAGCGGAATTCTGGCAGGCCTGCAAGCCGGCAAGTTCGACGTGATCGTCAACCAGGTCGCGATCACGCCGTCGCGCCAGCAGGCGCTCGACTTCAGCGCGCCGTACGTGTATTCGTCCGCGCAACTGCTGCAACGGCAAAACGATGCGCGCGCATTCAAGTCGCTCGACGAATTGAAGGGCAAGAAGGTCGGCGTGACGATGGGCAGCAACTATGTCGACCTGGTCAAGACCGTGCCCGCGATCGACCTCCAGGTCTATCCCGGTACGCCCGAAAACCTGCGCGACCTCGCGGCCGGCCGTATCGACGCGGCAGTCAACGATCGCCTGATGCTCAGCTACCTGATCAAGAACTCGCACCTGCCGCTGCGCCCGGGCGCCGTGCTCGCGGGCGGCGAGGACCGCATGGGCATCCCGTTCCGCAAGGGCAATCCGAAATTCGCGAAGGCGATCGACGATGCGCTTGCGTCGCTGCAGCAGGACGGCACGCTGAAGAAGATCTCGATGCAGTGGTTCGGCGCCGACACGACCAAGCCCGTGACGCAGTAACGCAGCTCGCCTCGCGCCCGCGCGCACGAATGCGCGGGCGGTCCGGCACACAATCAGGAGACACGCAATGGAAGCAATCGAACTGGTCGTTCATACGCTGCCCGTGATGGTCAAGGGCGCGGTGTTCACGCTGAAGTTCGCCGTCGCATCGATGGCGCTCGGCCTCGTCGTCGGGCTCGTGGTCGCCATCATGCGCATCGGCAGCAACCGGCTTGCCGCGAGCCTCGCGCAAGGCTACGTGAGCCTGATGCGCGGCACGCCGCTGCTCGTGCAGATGTTCGTCGTCTACTACGGCCTGCCCGATCTCGGCATCACGCTCGATCCGACCACGGCCGGCATCTTCACGCTGACGCTCAACGCGGGCGCCTACCTGTCCGAAAGCATGCGCGGCGCGATCCTCGGCATCGGCCGCGGACAGTGGGCGGCCGCGCACAGCCTCGGCCTCACGCACGTGCAGACGCTGCGCTACATCGTGTGCCCGCAGGCGCTGCGCCTTGCGGTGCCAAGCCTCGGCAACACGCTGATCAGCCTGATCAAGGACACGTCGCTGGTCTCGGTGATCACCGTCACCGAGCTGCTGCGTTCGACGCAGGAAGTGATCGCCGCGACGTTCCAGCCGCTTCCGCTCTATCTCGCCGCCGCCGCGATCTACTGGGTGCTCAGCACGCTGCTCACGCGACTGCAGGGTCGCGTCGAGACGCGCCTCGCACTGCCGTCCACGCATTGACCGCTCCCGGGATTCCCATGAACTCCATCGACGGACAGAACATGATTACGCTCGACAACGTATCGAAATGGTATGGCAAGCACCAGGTGCTCTCGGCCTGCAGCGCGGCGGTCTCGAAAGGTGAAGTGGTCGTCGTGTGCGGGCCGTCGGGCTCCGGCAAATCGACGCTGATCAAGACGATCAACGGCCTCGAACCGTTCCAGAAAGGCAGCATCACCGTCGACGGCACGCGGCTCGGCGATCCCGCCGCGAAGCTCGCGCAATTGCGCGCCCGCGTCGGCATGGTGTTCCAGCACTTCGAGCTGTTTCCGCACCTGTCGATCACCGAGAACCTGACGCTCGCGCAGACGAAGGTGCTCGGCCGCCGCAAGGACGAAGCGATCGAGAACGGCATGAAGCTGCTCGACCGCGTCGGCCTGAAGGCGCACGCGCACAAGTATCCGGGGCAATTGTCCGGCGGACAGCAGCAGCGCGTCGCGATCGCTCGCGCGCTGTCGATGAACCCGGTCGCGATGCTGTTCGACGAGCCGACCTCCGCGCTCGATCCCGAGATGATCACCGAAGTGCTCGACGTGATGGTCGAGCTCGCGCGCGAAGGCATGACGATGGTCTGCGTGACGCATGAGATGGGCTTTGCGCGGAAGGTCGCGCATCGCGTGATCTTCATGGACCAGGGCGCGGTGGTCGAGGATGCGGCCAGCGACCGGTTCTTCGCGGCGCCGCGCTCCGAGCGCGCACGCGACTTCCTCGACAAGATCCTGCATTGACCGCGCCACCGCCGCCCCGCTTCGATCGACACTCAAAGGAGACATCTTGAACCACCTGCTTTCGACCGACACCGTTCTCGCCCATGAAGGCCGCTCGCACGGCCAGCCCGGTTCGCCCGTGAACCCGCCCGTGTACCGTCAGTCGACGCTGCTCTTTCACGGCACCGACGCGCTCGGCGCCGTGCGCGGCACGCCGCTCGCATACGGACGGCACGGCAGCCCGACCACCCGCGCGCTCGAGAAGGCGCTCGCGCGGCTCGAAGGCGCGCATGCCGCGCTGCTGACGCCGAGCGGCCTCAGCGCGATCACGACCGCGCTGCTCGCGGTGCTGAACCCGGGCGACCATCTGCTGATGGTCGATTCCGTGTACGACCCGACCCGTTCGTTCTGCGATGAAACGCTGGCGCGTCTCGGCATCGAGACGACCTACTACGACCCGGCGGCCGGCGCGGACATCGCGTCGTCGATGCGGCCGAACACGCGCGCGGTATTCGCCGAATCGCCGGGTTCGCTGACCTTCGAAGTACAGGATATTCCGGCCATCAGCCGCGTTGCGCACCGGCACGGCGCGGTCGTGCTGCTCGACAACACGTGGGGCACGCCGCTGAATTTCCGCTCGTTTTCGCATGGCGTCGACGTGTCGATTCACGCGGCGACCAAATACATCGCCGGACACTCCGACGTGCTGATGGGCGCGATCCTGACGACCGACGCGCTCGCACCGAAAGTCACGCGCTTCTACCGGCAACTCGGAATGACCGTCAGCGGCGACGACGCGTATCTCGCACTGCGCGGCCTGCGGACGCTATCGGTCCGGCTCGAGCGGCACCAGCGCAACGCGCACGTGCTGACCGAATGGCTGTCGCAACAGCCGGAAGTCGCGCAGATCCTGTATCCGGCGCGCGCCGGCGACGCCGGCCACGCGCTTTGGCAGCGCGATTTCACGGGCGCGTGCGGGCTGTTCGGCGTGGTGCTGCATCCGCGGGCCGACGAGGCCGTGCGCGCGCTGCTCGACGGCATGACGTGCTTCGGCATGGGATACAGCTGGCGCGGCTTCGAAAGCCTGATCATCCCGTCCAGTCCGTCGCGCCACCGCACCGCCACCCGCTGGACGGCGGCCGGCCCGCTGCTGCGGATTCATGCGGGGCTCGAGCATCCCGACGACATGATTGCCGACCTCGCCGCCGGCTTCGCGCGAATGCGCGCCGCCGCACTTGCCGAAGCGTGAGATCCGGCGGCGTCGCGCACGTCGCTCCGCATCGCGTTTTCTTCGACGTCCCCCCCTCTCTCATAGCGAGACCATCATGAAAGACACGCTGTTCATTCTCCGTCCCGACTTCTTCAAGGACTCCGAAGGTCCGTTCTACTGCGGCGATTCGGTTGCCGTCGAAGGGCTGTTGAGCTTCTATCCGCGGTTGCGCGACGCTGTCCACGTCGAATACGTCGACGCACCGCGCCCGCGCCAGCCGATCGTCGCGCTGATCGGCGCGGACAACCAGTCGGCGCCGGTACTCGTACTTGGCGACGGACACGCACCGAACGACGACACTCTTGCGATCCGCGAACACAACGGCCGGCGCTTCATCGATTCGCCTGCCGATATCCGGCGATACCTGTCGTCGCAGTACGGCGTCGCGCACGTCGCGTAAGCACGCCGGCGCGTGCGGTCGAGCGGTTGCACTGAACGGAGCGCGCGATGAGCCGCCCCTTTCGCGCACCGCCGGCCGCACCTTCGCTCAGGAGGGTGCGTCACCCCGCGCGCTGCACGGGCGCCATCCTCGAGAAGTATTTCGCGCCCGCCACGCAGCCGACCACCACGACCGTCACGACGACCATCGACGGCGGCACCGTCTCGTGCAGCAGCCCGGCCGCGAGCAGGAGGCCGAGGAACGGCTGCAGCAGTTGCAACTGGCCGACGCCCGCGATCCCGCCGAGCGCAAGCCCGCGATACCAGAACACGAAGCCGATCAACATGCTGAACAGCGACACGTACGCGAGCCCCCACAGCGCGGCGGCGTCTACGCCGTCGAACGACGCGGGCGAGGTCAGCCACGCGAGCGGCAGCATCAGCGGCAGCGACAGCACGAGCGCCCACGAGATCACCTGCCAGCCGCCGAGCTGGCGCGACAGCCGCGCGCCTTCCGCATAGCCGAGCCCGCACGCGACGATCGCGGCCAGCATCAGCGCATCGCCGACCACCGACGCCTGCCCGCCGTTGCGCAACGCAAACGCGGCCACCGCGCCGCTGCCGACGATCGAGAAGATCCAGAACGGCAGCCGCGGCCGTTCGCCGCCGCGCCATACGCCGAACAGCGCGGTCGCGAGCGGCAACAGCCCGACGAACACGATCGCATGCGCCGACGTCACGTGCTTCAGCGCAAGCGCCGTCAGCAACGGAAAACCGACCACGACCCCGAGCGCGACGACGGCCAGCGACACGGCCTCGGCACGCGACGGCCGCTTCTGCTTCAGCACGACGAGCAGCAGCAGGCCGAGCGCGCCGGCGATCGTCGCGCGGGCGAACGTGAGGAACAGCGGGTCGAGCCCTTGCACCGCGACACGCGTCGCGGGCAGCGAGCCACTGAAGATGATGACGCCCAGCATGCCGCTGAGCCATCCGTCGGTCGTCTTTTGCACGGTCAACCCTGAATGGAAAATGGATGACCGATGATCCGCCGGCGACGAAAACGGCGTAAGCTACAGCCCAATACAATTCAGCCAAACTGTACTGAACAACCAGCCGTACAGTTCATCGTCCGCCATGAGCCATTCCGCCCCGATTCCCGCTCCGCCCGCGCCGTCGCGCACGCGCGTGGAAACCGTCATGGATACCCTGCGCGCGCGGATCGCGAGCCGCGCGCTGATGCCCGGCGCGCGCGTGCCGTCGATCCGGATGATGGCCGACGCGCTCGGCGTGTCGAAATCGACGGTCGTCGATGCGTACGAACGGCTCGCGAGCGAAGGCGTGCTCGTCGCACGGCGCGGGTCGGGCTTCTACGTGTCCGGCCACGCGCCGCCGCTCGCACTCGCCGAATTGGGCCCGCGCCTCGATCGCGCGCTCGATCCGTTGTGGCTGTCGCGCCAGTCGCTCGAAGCGGCGCCGACGTCGGTGAAGCCCGGCTGCGGATGGTTGCCGTCCTCGTGGCTGCCCGACGAAAGCCTGCGTCGCGCACTGCGCGCCGTGTCGCGCGACGAACCCGATGCGCTGACCGACTATGCGACGCCGCTCGGCCTGCCCGCGCTGCGCCAGCAGCTTGCATGGCGGCTCGCCCAGCACGGCGTCCACGCGGAACCCGCGCAGATCATGCTGACCGACGGCGGCACGCACGCGCTCGACCTCGTGTGCCGCCTGCTGCTGGAACCCGGCGATACCGTCGTGCTCGACGATCCGTGCTACTTCAACTTCCAGGCGCTGCTGCGCGCGCACCGTGCACGGATCGTCAGCGTTCCGTTCACGCCGAACGGCCCCGATCTCGTGCGCTTCGAGCAAGTACTCGCCGAGCACCGGCCGCGCCTGTACATCACCAACGCGGCACTGCACAACCCGACCGGCGCGACGCTCGCGCCGCCCGTCGCGCACCGGCTGCTGACGCTCGCGGCCGAGCATGGGCTGCTGATTGTCGAGGACGACATCTTCGCGGATTTCGAGAGCACGCCCGCGCCGCGCCTCGCGGCGTTCGACGGGCTGTCGCGCGTCGTGTCGATCGGCAGCTTCTCGAAAACGCTGTCGGCCGCGATCCGCTGCGGCTATATCGCCGCGCGCCCGGAATGGATCGACGCGCTCGTCGACCTGAAGCTCGCGACGTCGTTCGGCAATGCGCAGATCGGAGCAAACGTCGTGCACCGGCTGCTGATCGACGGCACGTACCGGCGCCATCTCGACAGCCTGCGCGCGCGTCTCGCGGATGCGATGGGCGAAACGATCCGGCGCCTCGCGCGAGCCGGCCTCGGGATCTGGACGGAGCCGCGCGGCGGGTTGTTCGTGTGGGCGCAGTTGCCGGACGGGCTCGACGCCGCGCGCGTCGCGCGCCACGCGCTGGACCACGACGTGGTCCTCGCACCCGGCGACGTGTTCAGCGCGTCGCGCAGCGCGACGTCGTACATGCGCTTCAACGTGTCGCGCTGCAAGGGGCCTGCCGTGTTCGACGCGCTTGCGCGGGCAATGGAGGCGGCGCGTGCGGTGGAACGCGGCAGCGCGGCGGTGGACGCCGGTGACCGTGCGCTGGCCGGCAAGTGACACGAACCGGCCGCGCCGCGGCGGGACGCCCCGCCGCCGCCTGCGTCATACTTCTCCCGCGTGCGCCCTCGCCCTCACCTCGGCGAACGACGTATCGACGAGCAAACGCCCGGTGTCGAATACCGTGTCGAGCGCCTCGTCCCATTCGCCTTCAAGCGCACGATCGTCCCACGCAATCGGCAGCGTCACCGTTCGATACTCGCCGGTGCGGCGATTGCGCAGCAGCGTGAGCCGCCCCTGCTTCGAGCGCTTGCCCCGATCGGTGACCGGATCCTTGCGGACGTCGTGCCACACGCCGCCGCGCCGGATGGCCGAACACTTCATCGCAAAGCGCTGCGTGTCGCGGTTCACGCGCTGCAACAACGCGCCACCCATACCGAATACGACGTTGCCGGCCGCGTACCCCGCCTCGTCGAGCGCAACGAGGATCGCTTCGATCGACTGCTCGTCGACACCGTCGCCCTGGATCACGCGCACGCGGTTCAGCACGCGCCGCCCCTTGCCGTTCACGGACGAACCGAACGACGCATCGAGCGCCCGCACCGTTTGCAGCACGATCGTCACCGGGTCGCCGGAATCGGGACGCACGACGAGCGTCGCGCCCGAATCGATCACCGCCTGCCGAAGTTCGCCGCCCCACAGATCGAGTGCGGCGAACAGATCGTAGGAGTCCGACACGACCGATACGATCGCGCCCGGCAACCCGAAGCGGCCGATCATGTTGCGGTACGCATCGGCCTCGCCTGCGCGCCCCCACGACGTGATCGTGCTGTGCTCGGCCGCCGGCACCGAGTAGGCGGCCATCGGCTCGCGATAGAAGCGGTTCGCGGCCAGCACGCCGAGCACCGTGTCCGAGCCCATGAAGCTCACGAGATGCGCGGCGCCGCCGATCGCGCCCGATTCCGCGCTCGACACGCCGCGCGCGCCGAAGTCGTGCAGCTTGAACGGCAGTTGCGCGAGATCGTCGTCGGTCCTTTCGAGGAAGCGGCGAATCGTCTGGCGCAGATGCCAGCTGCGGGTCGCCACCGTCACCGGATACCAGATGCGCAACAGCATCGTCTCGAGATACGACGCGAGCCAGAACACCTGCGGATCCTCGCATTCGATCGTCATCAGCACGTTGTGCACCGGCACGATCGACCCTTCCGGCACCGCACGGATCTTCACCGGCAGGTAGCCGTCGTAGTGCTCGACGATATGGCGCCATCCTGCTTCGTTGAACAGCTCGCCGTGCACGGTGAAGAAATCGCGCGCATCGTCGATCATCGCGTGCGTGACCTGCTTGCACAGATACTCCTTCAGCAGCATCTGGAGGCCGAAGAACAGCGTGCGGTCGTAACGGCCGCCGCGCGATTCGACGTACGAGAACATCGCCGATGCGTCCGGCGGATATTGCAGGAAGTGGGAAGCCTTGTACGAATCCGTGTTGAGAATCGGATTGGCGAGAACCGCGGCAAAGCCGCCGGGATCGTTTTGCATGGCTAGAGCTCCTCTAGGCCGTTGAAGTGCCGCCGCGTCTGTCGCGGCGGACCGAATGCGGGGAATCAGCGCGTCACAGCTTCCCCAGGAAGTGATACGCGATATCGAAGTGATCCTCGAACATCACGTTGCGCATCTGCGCGAATTCGTTGAGCGGGACCCAGCGCGCCTTGTCCGCGTCGTCGCTACCCTTCACGCGCGGCAGTTCGCCGGTCGGAAAGTTGAACAGGCACGCATGCGTGATCGTGCGGCCGCGCAGCGAACGCGTCGGGTGATCGAACACCTGGCGATCCTTGATCGAGCCGCGCAGCACGGGCTCCGGCAGCTTGAGGCCGGTTTCCTCGCGCAGTTCGCGGATGCACGCGGCATCGAGCCGCTCGTCCTGGTTCACGAATCCGCCCGGCAACGCCCACAGGCCGCGGCCCGGTTCGCTGCGGCGGCGCACGAGCAGGATATGCCCGGAGTGCACGACCACCGCGTCGACCGTCACGAACGTGACGGGATACGGCGCGGCCGCCCAGGCCTTGCGATACGCGGCGATGAATTCGGCTTCCGACTTCAGTTGCGCGAATTCCGGCTGCGTGCGGAAACGCTCGAGCCAGCCGAACACGGGTTCCGGCACGGCCCACTGCACGAAGCTGTTGGTGCGTTCGGCGAAATACTGGTCGCGGATTTCGGTGGCGGAGATGTCTTCCGTCGCGTCGACGTCGACGAGTTCCCATTGCGGGAACATCCGCAGGTAATACGACGTGGCGTCCTTCTCGTGCCCGATCAGCCCAACCTTGCGCTGCGCGATATCGCCGAGCGTGGACGCGACGGCCTCCTGCACCCAGCGCACCCAGTCGCCGTCGTTGTAGGTCGAATCCTGCAGCGGGGCAATCGTCACGCGGTCGCGCTCGGATGCATCGAGCAGCGATGCCAGCATCTGGCGACGCTCGTCGAACGAGAACGGATCCTTGATGGTGCGGGGCTTGTCGGTCGACCCGATCAGCACGCACACGCGCTCGGCCCGGCTCAGTGCCGACTTCAGCACGTTCAGGTGACCACGATGCGGAGGCTGGAAACGACCAATGAAAACGAGCGCATCGAAGCGCCGGTTCTGTTGCGTACTCATGAGGCTCCCTCAAGAGATTGAAACGCTTCGGGTCTGTCCCGAAGGGTTGGAATGAATCGTAGGGGAATTCCCGAAGGACGTCAATCGAGTCCATTCGAGCCCACGCTCGACTTGACGAAGTCTGACGAAACACGCGTTATTGGCGCGGTACACTCGATCGCATCCCAATCCACGCCCTGGCGCCCGCCCTCATGAGGATCTCAGTCAGCCGGACCGTCGGCGTCGATCGCAGGCGCCTGTTTACGTGGTCGCAGGATTACGGACGGCGGCTCGTGTGGGACAACTTCCTCATCGATGCCTATCTGCTCGACGGAACGACCGCCGATGTCGGCGTCGACGCGTTCTGCCGCAGCCAGTCGGGCGCGACGATGGTGTCGCGCTACATCTCGTACCGTCCGCCGCAGGTCGCCGCCGTCGAAATGGTCGAAGGGCCGAAGGTGCTCGAACGCTTCAGCGGCAGCTGGAACTTCACCGAGCGCACGCCCGGGTCGACCGAGGTGAAATTCACGTACCACTTCCGTGCGCAGCCATCCTGGCTGCGCTGGCTGCTCGAACCGCTGATCGGCGCGTTCTATCTCGTGCAGACGCGCCGACGTCTCGATTCGTTCAAGCGCTGGGCCGAAGCCGAAGCGCTGCCGCACTGACCGGCGCGCGCCGCCTGCCGTACGCTGCGCGCGTGCCATCCCGACATGCGCGCGCCCCCCGTGACGCCATGCTCGCAGCCCCGTCCAGCTGGCCCGAGCTTCGGCTTCCGGCCGGTGCGAAAGCTGCCGTTTCGTCATCGCGGCGCCACCACCACCCGCTATAATCGCGCGACATTCCGACTGCATTGAGCAGGCCGACGGTGGCGCGCCGTTCGACGCGCCGTACGCCCTTCTCGACAACAACAATGATGAACCGAACCCTCCGACGCCTTCGCCCGCTCGTTCGCGCCGCCGCGCGCGTGCTCGCATGCGCCCCGCTGCTCGGCGCACCGCTGGCGCTGCACGCGGCCGGCACCGCGGGCACGCCCTTTACCGAGCCCGCAACCGGGCGCTATATCGTCGTCGACACCGGCCATACGCCGGCGCATCCGGGCTCGACCGGCGCGAGCGGCCGCGTCGAATACCTGTACAACCTCGACCTGTCCGGCGCGGTCGCCGACACACTCGCCGCGAATGGCGACCGCGTGCTGCGCACGTCGGCGGACGGACGCGAGATCGCGCTCGATCGGCGCTCGACGCAGGCGCCCGACGCGAACCTGTTCGTGTCGATCCATCACGACTCGATGCAGCAGCAGTTCATCGACGCGGGTCGGCAGCGCGAATTCCGCGGCTTCTCGGTGTTCGTGTCGGCGCGCAATCCGCACTATGCGCAGAGCCTGCGTTGCGCGAAGGCGATTGCCGAGCGGCTGGTCGCGGCCGGCGAACGGCCGTCGCTGTATCACGCGCAGCCGATCCGCGGCGAGAACCGCCCGCTGATCGATCCGTCACTCGGCATCCACCGCTTCGACGATCTCGTCGTGCTGCGCACCGCGCCGATTCCGGCCGTGCTCGTCGAAGCCGGCGTGATCGTCAATCCGGACGAAGAAGCGCGGCTCGCACGGCGCGAGACGATCCAGCGCCTGTCCACCGCGATCGCGGGCGGCATCGACGCGTGTACGGCGCCCGAATAAACGACGGTATCGCCCGTCGGATTCAACGGTTTTCACCCACTCAGGAGCATCACCATGAAAAAGAAGAATCTGCTCGCATCCTGCGCATTGCTCGCGCTTGCCGTTCCGTTCGCCGCGCATGCGGCCGGCTGCGGGAAGCCTCGCAGCGCGTTCGACCAGGTGTATTGCACGAGCACGCAGTTCTCGCAATCCGACCGCGATCTCAACGACGAATACGGCCGGCTGCGCAAGCAACTGAGCGGCGATCAACAGGCGACGCTGAAGGCCGGCCAGCTCGCGTGGCTGAAACAACGCGACGCGCAGTGCAGCGAAACGCGCGGCAGCAGCTACCTCGTCGATATCCAGTGCGCGAACGACATGACGCAGTCGCGGCTGTCGTTCCTGCGCGAGCGTGAACGCGAATGCTCGAGCACCGGGTGCGTGACGTCGAAGCTCGGCGAGTAAGGTCGAGCAGTAACACGGCATACGGCAACCGATCGCACGGGGAACGCATGGCACCGAACGCGACGACGATCGACATCCGCTCGGCCACATCCGCCGATGCACCGATCATCGCCGACATCCACGTCGCGTCGTGGCAAGCCACCTACATGGACATCATGCCGGCGCCGTTCCTCGCCGGCCTGTCGGTCGAAAAGCGCACGGCCGCCTGGCGCCAGGCACTCGACGCAGGACGGCCGCGCGTCGCGCTCGCGTTCATGAACCGCGTACCGACCGGCTGGATCGCGTACGGCCCGACGCGCGACACCGACAAGGATCCTGCGTGGGGCGAAATCGAAGCGATCTATCTGCATCCGTCGCATTGCGGACAAGGCATCGGCACGTTGCTGGTCG
Source organism: Burkholderia sp. BE12 (assembly GCF_002959955.1). Classification (NCBI taxonomy): domain Bacteria; kingdom Pseudomonadati; phylum Pseudomonadota; class Betaproteobacteria; order Burkholderiales; family Burkholderiaceae; genus Burkholderia; species Burkholderia sp. BE12. The sequence continues at coordinate 163,277 of NZ_PREY01000003.1, forward strand.
ATCACGCATGCCGATCGCTGCATGACGCGGGCCATGTGTGGGTATCGCTGTGGGCACTGGTCGAAAACCGTCGCGCAAGAGCGTTCTACGAACGCGAAGGTTTCGTCGCAGAATGCGACGTCAAGACGTTCGAGATCGACGGTACGCCGATCGAGGAAGTGCGCTACTGGCGCGCACTTCCTTGACCGGCTTCCTCGACACACGCGGCACTCACAGAAACCACCGATACTCCCGCGCCCCGATCTCGTTGCGAAAATCCAGCTCCTCCTGCCGCTTGTTCTCGCAGTACACCATCACGAACTCGCTGCCCAACCCGTCGCGCACGGCCGGATGATCCTGCATCGCGGCGACCGACGACAGCATCTCCTTCGGAAAATCGATGCCGCTGCCGCGATCCTCGTTGAGCGGCGCGATCGGCTCGAGCCGCGCATCGAGCCCGTGCTCCATCCCGCCGAGGAGCGCCGCAAGCACCAGGTACGGGTTCGCATCCGCGCTCGCGAGCCGGTGCTCGATCCGCAGATCGCATGCATCCGACTCCGGAATCCGGATGCATGCGTCTCGATCCTCGAAACCCCAACTCGCGCGACTCGCCGCGTTCACCATCGACCCGTAACGCCGGAACGCATTGTGATTCGGCGCGAAGACGGGCATGCAATGCGGCAGCAGCGCAAGGCAGCCGGCCACCGCATGCCGCAACGGCCGCTGTCCGTCCGCCGCCAGCAGGTTGCGCCCCGCCTCGTCATACAGGCTCACGTGCACGTGCATCCCGCTGCCCGGCGCATGCAGGTACGGCTTACCCATGAAGCTCGCGCGATAGCCATGCCGCAACGCGACGCCGCGCGTGCTGCGGCAGAACAGCGCCGACCAGTCGGCCGCGCGCAGCGCGTCGTCGGTATGCCCGAAATTGATCTCGAACTGGCCGGGTCCGAGCTCCGCGGTGATTACCGTCGCATCGACGCCCTGCTCGCACGCGGCGTCGACCATCTCGTGCAGCACGTCGGAGAAGCGCGACAGGCGTTCGATATGCATGTTCGGCTGATCGTCGCGGTCGTCGCTCAGGCGGTCGCGCGGATACTGCGGCACGCCTTCCGCGAGCCGCGCGGCGAACAGGTAGAACTCGAGCTCGAATGCGACGACCGGCCGAATGCCGCGCGCCGCGAACCGCCGCAGCACGCGCGCGAGCACCTCGCGCGGCTCGAATTCGATCGGGGAATCGGTGCCGTCGGAGCTGATCAGCATCTGCGCGAGCGGCTGCCGCTCCCAGCGCACGGGCTTCAGCGTGCCGGGAATCAGGCGGCGCGGCGCATCGGGATCGCCGTCGTTGAAGCAGTAATCGCCGATCTTGTAGAGGCCGCCCTGCGTGCCGAGCAGCACGCAGTTCTGCGGCAGCTTCAGCAGCGCGCCCGATGCGATTTTCTCGAGCGCGTCGATCGGATAGCGCTTGCCGTAGAAATGCCCGGGGAGATCGAGGCAGATCAAGTCGACATAACGGATCTCGGGGTGCGCCTGCCGAAATGCGCGGACTTCACTGACCAGCGCGGGAACGACGTCAGCCATGTCTCATCCTTTTCATGTCTCGTATGGCGGCGCCGCGGCGCGGCGAACCGGATTCACGCGGAATGCAGTGCAATGTACGCCGCATATCGATCAGTACTGCAAACAGGCTGCGTGGCGGGGCGGCCTGCGACACCGCCCGCCCCGCCGGCCACTCAGGTGAACACCCAGATCACGCGCGTCGGCGCGTCGGTCAGGTTCGCATACCGGAAGCGCTTGTGCGCTGGAAGCTGAAACGCATCGTTCGGGCCGAGCGTGACCGGCGTGTCGTCGCCGTCGATCCAGATCGTCAATTCTCCTTCGAGCACGAAGCCGCCCTGCTCGTCGCTGTCGTCGACCGGCCGCTCGCCGCTGCTCGCGCCCGGTTCGAGATGGCTTTCGAGGATCGAGAAGCGCGCACGCATGTTCGGCGACACGAGGATGTCGGTAATGCCGGCCGCGTAATACACGGTGCGGCGTTCGTCGGGCCGCGTGACCCATGGCACGCTGCGCGGCTTGCTCAGGCTGTAGAAATACGTGGTCGGCACACCGAGCGCCTCGCCGATCGCGGTGAGATCCGCGACCGTCGGACGCGACAGTCCGCGCTCGACCTGCGACAGAAAGCCGACCGAGCGGCCGATCCGTTCGGCGAGATCGTTCAGCGTGACCTTGCGATGCTTGCGCAGGTCGCGGATCAGGATCGCCAGACTTTCTATCTCTTCGCGTTCGTTCATGATGGATTTCGGTGCAGTCAAACGGTATCGCGCAGACGGTACCAGGCCTTGCCGATCGCTTCGAGCGGTGCGGCCAGCCGGTCGCCGCCGGGAAAGCGTGGGTTGCGGATGCGCTGGTACTGCGCGAGCAGGTGTGCGTCGCCGAGCACGGCGTCGGCCACCGCGCGCGCGCCGGCGAGCGTCGGCAGCACGCCGTGCCCCGAAAAACCCTGCAGCCAGAAGCGCTGCCCGTGGCGGCCGATGTCCGGCGTGCGGCGCATGCTGATGTCGATGTGACCGCCCCACGCGTAGTCGAGCGGCACACCGGCCAGTTGCGGGAACACGCGTTCGAGGTGCGGGCGCGTCGCCGCCGCGATATCGGCCGGGATGCCGCCGAGATACGTGCAGCCGCCGCCGAACAGCAGCCGGTTGTCGGGACTCAGGCGGAAATAGTCGGGCACGAACTGGTTGTCGATCACGCAGCTGTTGCGCGGCAGCAGCGCATGCGCGACGTCGGGCGCGAGCGGCGCCGTTGCGACCTGGTACGTGCCGACCGGCAGCAACCGGCGCGCGAGATCGCGATCGAGCCGGTCGACGTACGCATTGCAGGCAAGCACCAGCACGTCCGCCCGTACTTCGCCACACGCCGTGCGGGCGATGTGGCCGCCCGCCGTCTCGCGACAGTCGAGCACGCGGCTCCGTTCGAAGATGCGGCCGCCCGCGTGCTCGATCGTCTGCGCAAGGCCGAGCGCGAGCTTCAGCGGGTTCAGGTGGCCGGCCTCCGGATCGTGCAGCGCGGCGAGATAGCGCGTGCCGCCGATCCATTCAGGCATCTCGTCACGCCCGATCACGCGCAGCCGATCGTAGCCCCACCGCTCGGCCGCCTCGTCGCGCGCCCGCGCCAGCATCGCGACGCGCCGCGGCCGCACCGCGGCCCACAGGCTGCCGGGCCGGTAGTCGATGTCGAAACCGTGTCGTGCCGGCAGTTCGCGCACCTCGCCCGCCGCCCAGCGCATGCTGTCCCACAGCAGGCGCGCGCCGTCGCGGCCGAGCGCATCCTCAAGCGGCTGCATGTCGCACGACCAGCCGAGCAGCGCCTGTCCGCCGTTGCGGCCCGATGCCGCCCACGCGACGCGGCTGGCTTCGAGCATGACGACGCGCTTGCCGGCCAGCGCAAGGTGCAGCGCCGTATGCAGCCCGCTGAAGCCCGCGCCGACGACCAGCACGTCGGCGTCGACGCGTTCGTCCAGCGCCGGCCGATGCGGAATCGGCGCCGGATAGGTGCCGGCGTAGTAGCTTGCGACGTGTCGGTCGGACTGCACGAACATGCGGAACCCCGTGAAAATTACGCCGATAAATTTCATGAAAAACTAGCATGACAATTTCATGCGGGCAAGGGGGGGGACCGGCGTCCATGCCGTTGGGGAAATGAAGGGCACGCCGATTGCGCATGCAGCACGGCTACCGCCGCCGACGTCCGTGTCTTTTACCGTGTGCGGTCGCGGCCGATAATGAACCCATGCACGCTCTTCCTCGCCGCCCCCGGCGCGCACCGCCAGGGTCGCGAAGGCCGACCCACCGCGCATCGACACAAGGAGGCACCCCGGCATGACCACGCCATTCAGGCTGGGCGACCACGTCCGCTGGAATTCCGAGGCCGGCTACGTGACCGGCACGATCGTCGCGATCCACACCGCCGACTTCGACTACAAGGGCCATCGCCATCGCGCGTCGCCCGAGGATCCGCAGTACGAGATCAAGAGCGACCGGACCGACCACGTCGCCGCGCATCGCGGCCGCGTGCTCGAACGCATCGACGGCAAGGACGACGCATGACGCTCCCGTTCTACACGATCGGCCATTCGAATCGCACGCTCGACGAATTCATCGACATGCTCGACGCGGTCGAGATCACGCTGCTCGCGGATATCCGCAAGATGCCGCGCTCGCGTACCCATCCGCAATTCAACGAAGCGACGCTGCCGGATGCGCTCGCCCCCGCCGACATCGCGTACGAACACATCGCCGAACTCGGCGGCCTGCGCGGCAAGTCGCACGGCGTGCCCGACGACGTCAACGATTTCTGGACGAACCGCAGCTTTCACCGCTACGCGGATTACGCCATGTCGCCGGAGTTTCACGCGGGCCTCGACCGCTTGATCGCACAGGGCCACGAGCAGCGCTGCGCGATCATGTGCTCGGAAGCCGTGTGGTGGCGCTGCCACCGGCGAATCGTGTCCGACTACCTGATCGCGCGCGGCGAAACGGTGCTGCACATCATGGGCCGCAACCGCGTGGAACCCGCGCGGCTCACGGCCGGCGCCGTGATCCGGGACGACGGCACGATCGTCTACCCGGATCCCGAACGCAGCGATTCGGCGCCGCACGCATGATCATGCCGCGCATGCGCACTAGCGTTCGCGCAACGCCTCGGCGGCCCGGTTCAGCGGCTTGACGAGGTAGTCGAACACGGTGCGGCGCCCGGTACGGATCTCCGCGGTGGCGACCATGCCCGGCAGGATCGGATGCCGCTTGCCGTCGCGGGTTTCCAGATACGCGTGCTGCGTGAGCACGTAGACGCGGTAGTAATACACGCGCCGGTCGACCTGGTCTTCGATCGTGTCGGGCGAAATCCGCTCGACCTTCGCCGGCAGCGAGCCGTAGATCGACGACTCGAACGCCGTGATCTTCACGGTCGCCTCCTGCCCCGGATGAATGAACGCGATGTCGCGAGGGCTGAGACGCGCCTCGATCAGCAACTGGTCGTCGAGCGGCACGATTTCCATCAGCATGCCGCCCGGCGGAATCACGCCGCCGACCGTCGACACCCGGATGTCCTTCACGATGCCGCGCGCCGGCGCGCGAATCACGGTTCGTCGCAATTGATCGGCACGCCCTTCGCGAACCTTGAGCAGCGGTTCGAGATCGGCCATCGTCTTCGAGTAGTCGGCTTTCAGCGCGACGTAGTACTCGCTCTGCGCCGCCGAGAGCTTCGTCGAGAATTCGGCGGCCTTCTGGCGCAGCCGGAGCACCTCCACCTCGTTGGTCGCGCCGGTTTTCAGCAGCGGCAACGCAATCCGGAGCTCGTCCTCGGCGAGGCGCAACTGTTCGCGCAGGTTGGCGACGTTTTCGCGAAACGCGCGCCGATTCGCGACGAACAGCTGACGTTCACGCCCGGTCACGGCCTTCTCGTTCGCCAGTTCCGCCGGGAAGTCGATGCCGGGCAGGTCGTTCATCTCCGCATACAGCCGCGCCGCGCGGCCCTGCAATGCGGTGATCCGCTCCAGCGTTTCCTCCATCGATGCGCGAGCGAGCACCGGATCGAGCGTCGCGAGCCGTTGGCCCGCGTCGACGACATCGCCCTCGCGCACCGCCAGCTCCAGCAGGATGCCGCCTTCGAGGCTCTGGATGACCTGCCCTTTCGATGCCGGCGTGACCTTCGCTTCGCCGACCGCGACTTCGTCGAGGTTCGCGAACACGGACCACACCAGGAAGATCGCCAGCGCGGCGACGATCAGCCACAGCATCCGCCGGGCGGGTACTGCTTCGCGCGCGCGATTCACCAACCACGGAAAATCGCTCATCGCGTCTCTCCCGCCATCCGCGCCGGCAACGGACGCGAGCCGCCGGCCGGCGCGCGCGCGGCGGCCGCCGGCTCCGGCGTGCCGGAGCCGCGCAACGCGGCCAGCACCTCGTCTTTCGGACCATCGCGCACCACGCGCCCGCCATCGAGCACGATGATGCGATCGACGATCGACAGCACCGGATAACGATGCGTCGCCACGATCAACGTGCGATTGCCGAGCCACTGCTGCAGGCGCTCGACGATCGCCCGCTCGGTCGCCTCGTCGAGCGATGCGGTCGGCTCGTCGAGCAGCAACACGTTCGGCGAGCGCAGAATCACGCGGGCCAGCATCAGCGCCTGCTTCTGGCCGCCGGACAGGCCAAGGCCGCTTTCGCGCAGCTTCAGGTCGAGGCCGTGCGGCTGCCGCAGCAGCAACTGGTCCGCGCACGCGACCTTCATCGCGGCGAGCATCGCGTCGTCGGTGGCGAGCGGACTCGCGATCAGCAGATTCTCTCGCAGCGTGCCGTAGAAGAGGCTCGATTCCTGCAGCAGCATCCCGACGTCGCGGCGGACATCGGCAACGTCGATCAGCGGCATCGGCGTGTCGTTGAACAGGATGCGCCCCTGCACCGGCGTCGCGAGCCCGCCGAACAGCCTCAGCAACGTCGATTTGCCCGCGCCGACCCGGCCGAGGATCGCGACCCGCTCCCCGGGTTCGATCGACAGATTCGGAATACTGAGCACGGGCTTTTCCTGGGGATCGAAGCTGTATCCGACCTGCTCGAAGCGATATCGGCCGACGAGCGCCGGCTTGTGATACGCATCGACCGCCGGATCGTGGTCGACCGGCAGCGCGAGCAGGTTGTCGAGCCCCTTCTTGCCCGCCCGTACGTTCTGGATGCGCGACAGCACGGCGGGAATCTGACCCAGCGGCGCGATCGTGCGGCTCGTCAGGATCGAACAGGCGAGCACGGCGCCGAACGACAGGCTCGCGTCCAGGATGCCGTACACGCCGGCAACCAGCACGCCGGCGTAGGCAAGCTGCTGCACCGTCTGCGCGAGATTGACCAGCAGGCCGGCCAGCCGGCGTTGCTGCAAGCCGATATCGGCATTCACGCGATTCGTATACGCCCACATCTGCCGGAATCGCGGCTCCGCCTGCAACGCCTTGATGTCCTCGGCGCGATAGATGGCCTCCATCAGGATCGCGTTGCGCAGCGCCGATTCCTCGAGCCCCTGGTTCGACAGCTTCGCCAGCGGGATTTGCGCAAGCACGCCCGGCAGGATCAGCAGCGGGATCGCCGCGAGCGGCACGAATGCAAGCGGGCCGCCGAGCAGCCAGATGATGAACAGGAACGTGATGACGAACGGGATGTCGATCAGCACGCCCATCGTGCTCGACGTCAGCAGCTCGCGCAGCTGTTCGAGGTCCCGAAGCTGGGCGACCAGCGTGCCCGGCGAGCGCGGCCGCGCGTCGTTGCGGATGTCGAGCACGCGCGCGAAGAACATCGCTGACAGCTTGAGGTCCGCCTGCTTGCCGAAATGATCGGCAATCGACACGCGCGCGGTACGGAGCAGCAGTTCCAGCGCGAGCGCGAGCACGACGCCTGAAGCCAGCACCCACAACGTATGCGTCGCCCGCGCAGGGACCACACGATCCCACACCTGCATCGCGAACAGCGACGTCGCGATCGCGAGCAGATTGCCGAACAGCGAGCCGGCGCCGAGATCGAGCAACACCTTCCATTGCGCCGAGAATAGATCGTGCAGCCAGGTGTCGGGTTTGGCGGAGAGGTAGCCGTCGACGCGCTCGTCGCGCCGCGCGACCCGCTCGTGGACGATCAGCACGCGGGCCGGCCACGCCGGCGCCGGCGCGTCCAGATCGATCGCGCGTTCGAGCGGCTTGCCGTCGAAAACGAACTGGACGACCGCACGCCCCGCCGCGACCGACACGATCACACCGACATGTGCATCGTCGAACACGGCGAGCGCCGGCAGCATCGCCGGCGTGAGCCGCGCCGGCGGCAACGCGACGAACTGCGCGGTCAGGCCCGCGGACGCGGCGACTTCGACGACGGCCGCGTCCGGGTCCGCGACGCTCGCCCACGATGCCGCGCCGCGCACCTGCTCGGGCGAGACGGCCAGACCGAGGTGCCGTGCCGCGAAAATCAGCGGGTCGGCCCAGCGCGCGATGTCGGCGCCGGCATCGCGCCCGGCGCGAAACGCATCATTCATGACGACTCCCCTCGTGTTCGCGCAGCAATTCGACGAACTTGCCGACTGCCACGTATGCCTTGATGCGCGCAATCGCGCCGTCGGCCAGTGCATTGATCGACTCGACTTCCGATTCGAAGATGTCGCGCTCCGGATTCACGACGTCGGTCAACGTACGCTTGTTCAGGATGTATTCCTGCCAGTACAGGTCGCGCGACGCCCGCGACAGCGCGGTCACCTTCTCGTAGCCGTTCAGGCGTGCCGCGGCACCCGTCGCTTCGATCTGCGCCGACTTGAGCGCGCTGCGCGTGACGAGCCGCCGGTTCTCGAGGCTTTCACGGTTCGCGCGCAGTTCGGCTTCGGCGGCCGCGATCTGGTGTCGCGCCAGGCCGCCCAGCGAGTAGTTGCCGCTCACCGCGAAACCGATCCACGTATCGTTGGTGGCGTTCGGGCGGCCGCTCGATATCGAACGGCTCGCGCCGATACCGATGGAAGGAAAGCGCTCCGCCTGGGCGACCCGCACGCGCGCATCGGCCGCATCGACGGCGGCCGCCGCGGCGAGCACCGACGGCGTTCGTTCGATGTCGCCGCCGGCATACCCGAGATCGCCGACGAAATCCACCGTGCCGCCGAGATTCGCCACGCGGCGCGGGCGCGCGCCGATCAGTTCGGTGAGCTTCGCGGCGGCGACGTCGAAGCGCGTGTTGGCCTTCAACACTTCCGCCTGCGCATGCAGGATCGCCAGTTCGACCAGATTGCGGTCCGACGAAACCGATAGCCCGGCCCGCACGCGATCGAGGATCTTCGTGCGCGTGTCGCTCAGCGCGACGACCTGGCGCCGCGCGGCCGCGACGACGTCCTGGCTGGCGGCCAGTTCGACGAACGTCGTCGCCGTCTGGTACGCGACCGTCTCGATCGTGTCGGCCAGTTGGTACTGCTTCTGGCTGCGCGTCGAGTCCGCCGCGGAAATCCGCCCCGACGTGCGGCCGAAGTCGTACAGCAACTGCGACACGCCGATCGATGCGCGCGTGCCGGTACGGTTGCCATTGCTGCCGAAACTTCCGCCGTAGCCGGGACGCACGCCGTAGTCGATCTTCGGGTACCAGGCCGCCTTCGCGACCTCGACCTCCGACATGCTTTGCGCCACTTCCGCATGGGCGCGGCCGATGTCGGGATGGCGCGCGATCGCGACGCCGACGGCGTCGCGCAGCGTCAGACGGTCGAGCGCGATGCGCAGCGTTTCGCCCGAGTCGCCGGCGGCATCCTCTGCATCCTCGGCGCGCCCGGCAACGGGGACATCGAACTCGTCCTGCCTGTCCGGCGTGATCGTCGTCACCCCCGCCGTCATCCCATCATGCAGCGGCGACACCGGCGCTTGCGGGTCGATCGGCGCCATCGCGCGGGACAGGTTCGCGAGGACGATGCGCCGCGCCGGATCCACGGGCGGCAATGGCGGCGCCACGTGCCGGCGCGGTGCGGCGGCGGGCATGCCGGCCGGCAGCGGCACGAACGACGCCGTCGCCACCGCCGGCCGCATCGATGGAGCGGCCGCCCTGGGAGGCGGTGGCGGCGCGACCGGCAATGCATACGCAGACGGTGCCGTAATTGCGTGGACCGCATCAGCCGGCACGCGCGCCGCGGTCTCGAACGAATCGGTCAGCCGGCCGCTCGGCAGCGGAGACGACGACGCGAACGCCGCCGGTGCGGTGTCGAGCAGCGCGATCGCGAACAACACATGGCCTGGATGGAAAACGGCACGCACCGCGCAAACGGCGCGACGCAAGGTGTATCTGGAACGAGCGATTGTCTTGAGCATCATCGGGACGCCGGCGGCGAGCCGTCCGGCAAAGCAGGCCCCCCTTGCCGCGGGGACGGATATGCGTCGGGCAAGCCCGCGTCGCGATGCGACGGGGCTCGCCGTGTCGGGGGAGGCAGGCCGGCCTCCCCGTCGCGCCGCGGTCAGACGATGATCTGCTGGTTTGCGAGCAGGGTCTCCAGGTTGGTCGTCACGTTGTTCAGCGTGACGAGGGTTTCGGAACCGAACGCCGTCCCGGCGCCGTCGCGATCGATGCTGATCACCGTATCGGCGCCGACGTTCGTCACCGACAGGAACTGCCCGATCGTGTCGCCCGCATCGATCGTGGGCACGCCGTCCACGTAGTGCGCGGGTCCGTCGGCATCGGCCGTGTAGCCGACCAGCAGCTTCGACAGATCGATCTTGTCGCCGCTCGTATCGGTCGGGCCGCTGGCCAGCTGGAAGTCGGTGATGACGTCCTGACCGTTGCCGCCGGTGTTGTCCGCGCCGACGACTTCCCACAGGAACACGTCGGTGCCGGCGCCGCCCGTCAGCGTGTCGTTACCGGCGCCGCCGATCAGGATGTCGTTGCCGTTGCCGCCGTCGAGCGTGTCGTTGCCGGCACCGCCGCGCAGCAGGTCGTTGCCGTCGCCGCCGTTCAGCACGTCGTCACCGCCGTAGCCGTACAGGCGGTCGTTGCCGGACGTGCCGGTGACGGTGTCGCTGCCCGACGTCCCCTCGATGATCGACGCCGACTGCGTCGAGCCGAGCAGGTTCGCATTCAGCAACTGACCGGCCGTGGCCGACGCCGACAGGCCTGTCTTGTCGGTCGCGGAGATCGTCACGCTGTCGAGCGCGCTGACGCTGATGAGGCCGCCGTTCAGCGTGATCGAACCGAGAAACTCGTTGAGCTTCAGGTTGTCGATCGTGCCGCCGTCGGTCGCCGTGATCGTCAGGTCGGACGACGGCCCGATCAAGCCGAGGATCCCGGGGTTGTTGACGACGTTGAAGTGCAGCCCCAGTTCGTTCGCCAGCGCCTGGTTCGCGTTGAACTGCAGCGCGCCGAGGCCGATCAACCCGCCGTAGTGCAGCGTCACGTGATCGAGGTTGTTGTTGTAGTCCGATGCGGAGAACGCCTGCTGCGTGCTGAAATCGATCAGATTGAGCAGATTCGCGCCGATGATCCCGAGCAGGTTCCCCGACGCCTGCGCCGATACGACCGGTGCGACATTCGGATCGATCGTGAAAAGCTGCGAGGTCGTCGGGCCGAGGTTGCCCGCCGCATCGACGACGCGCACCGTCGCCGTGTAGTTGGCCGCGGACAACACGCCCGGTGCATACCAGGTCCAGTTCGTGCCGTTGACGGTCGCGTTGGTCCAGTGTGCGCCGCCGTCGAGACTGACCTGGACGACCTCGCCCGCGCCGAGCGCCGCGTTCAGCGTGCCGCCCAGGGTCGGGGTCGTGTCGCCGGTGATCCAGTCGTTAGGCACGCCGGTGTTGTCGGTCAGGGTCGTGAGCGTGGCCGTCGCGGTCGGGGCTGTCGTATCGACCGTGATCGCGAAAGATGCGCTCGGTGCGCTGACGTTGCCTGCGGTGTCCGTTGCGGTGACGGTCAGGCTGTGTGCGCCTTCTCCCAGGCCGGTAGTCGGCGTGAAGGTCCAGTTTCCGGATGGATCTGCCGTCGTCGTGCCCAGCAGGGTCGTGCCGTCGTACACATTGATTGTGCTGCCCGCCTCCGCCGTACCGGCAAGCGTCGGAGTCGTGTCGTCCGTCGTTGCACCCGTCGTCAGCAGGCCTGTGATCGAACCGACGTCGTCCGTGACGGTAGCGATGATCGGTGCGGCCGGTGCCGTCAGGTCTGCAACCGTCACCGATGCGGACGGACCGGTGTTGCCGGCCGCGTCGGTGGCCGTCACGCCGATCACCGTGCCGATCGGCAGCGGGGTCGACGGCGTATACGTCCACGCGCCGCTCGGATCGGTCGTTACGGTGGCGTCCGGCGTACCGTCGCCGTTCGTGTCGATGTTGAGCGTTGCGCCCGCTTCGGCCGTGCCCGACAGCGATGTACCGTCTGTCGCGTTCACCGTCGGAATCGCAGGGGCTGTCGTATCGATTGTCAGGTTGAATGCCGTGCTCGGAGTACTCACGTTGCCTGCCGTGTCCGTTGCGGTGACGGTCAGGCTGTGTGCGCCTTCTCCCAGGCCGGTAGTCGGCGTGAAGGTCCAGTTTCCGGATGGGTCTGCCGTCGTCGTGCCCAGCAGCGTCGTGCCGTCATAGACGCTCACCGTGCTGCCCGCTTCCGCCGTACCGGCAAGCGTCGGGGTCGTGTCGTCCGTCGTTGCACCCGTCGTCAGTAGGCCTGTGATCGAACCGACGTCGTCCGTGACGGTAGCGATGATCGGTGCGGCCGGTGCCGTCAGGTCTGCAACCGTCACCGATGCGGACGGACCGGTGTTGCCGGCCGCGTCGGTGGCCGTCACGCCGATCACCGTGCCGATCGGCAGCGGGGTCGATGGGGTGTACGTCCACGCGCCGCTCGGGTCGGCCGTTACGGTGGCGTCCGGCGTACCGTCGCCGTTCGTGTCGATGTTGAGCGTTGCGCCCGCTTCGGCCGTGCCCGACAGCGATGTACCGTCCGTCGCGTTCACCGTCGGAATCGCAGGGGCTGTCGTATCGATCGTCAGATCGAAGGCCGCGCTCGGGGTGCTCACGTTGCCTGCCGTGTCCGTTGCGGTGACGATCAGGCTGTGTGCGCCTTCTCCCAGGCCGGTGGTCGGCGTGAAGGTCCAGTTTCCGGATGGGTCTGCCGTCGTCGTGCCCAGCAGCGTCGTGCCGTCGTACACATTGATTGTGCTGCCCGCCTCCGCCGTACCGGCAAGCGTCGGGGTCGTGTCGTCCGTCGCTGCACCCGTCGTCAGCAGGCCGGCGATCGAACCCACGTCGTCCGTCACGGTGCCGATGATCGGCGCGGCCGGCGCCGTCGTGTCGCCAGTCACCGTCACCGAAGCGGACGGACCCGTATTGCCTGCCACGTCGGTGGCCGTCACGCCAATCACCGTACCGGCCGGCAGCGGAGTCGATGGAGTGTACGTCCACGCACCGCTCGGATCGGCCGTTACGGTGGCGTCCGGCGTGCCGTCGCCGTTCGTGTCGATGTTAATCGTTGCGCCCGCTTCGGCCGTACCCGACAGCGATGTACCATCCGTCGCGTTCACCGTCGGAATCGCCGGGGCTGTCGTATCGATCGTCAGATCGAAGGCCGTGCTCGGGGTGCTCACGTTGCCTACCGTATCCGTTGCAGTCACCGTGATCGAGTGCGCGCCTTCACTCAAACCCGCGCTCGGCGTGAACGTCCAATTTCCGGACGGATCGGCCGTCGTCGTGCCCAGCAGCGTCGTGCCGTCGTACACATTGATCGTGCTACCCGCTTCCGCGGTACCGCTCAATGTCGGCGTCGCATCATCAGTAGTACCACCAGAAGTGATTGCGCCAACAACGGAACCCACGTCGTCCGACACGGTGCCGATGATCGGCGCGGCCGGCGCCGTCGTGTCGCCAGTCACGGTCACCGAGGCGGACGGACCCGTATTGCCTGCTGCGTCAGTGGCCGTCACGCCAATTACCGTGCCGACCGGCAACGGAGTCGACGGGGTATACGTCCACGCCCCGCTCGGATCGGCCGTCACCGTTGCGTCCGGCGTACCGTCGCCATTCGTATCGATGTTGATCGTTGCGCCCGCCTCCGCCGTACCCGACAGCGACGTACCGTCCGTCGCATTCACCGTCGGCAATGCAGGAGCCGTCGTATCGATCGTCAGATTGAATGCCGTGCTCGGAGCACTCACGTTGCCTGCCGTATCGGTTGCAGTGACGGTCAGGATGTGAGCGCCTTCACCCAGCGCCGTGGTCGGCGTGAACGTCCAGTTTCCGGAAGGATCTGCCGTCGTGGTGCCCAGCAACGTCGGGCCGTCGTACACATTGATTGTGCTGCCCGCTTCCGCTGTACCGCTCAACGTCGGCGCCGCATCATCCGTGCTGCCGCCAGAAACGATCGCACCAACAACGGAACCCACGTCGTCCGCCACGGTGCCGATGACCGGCACCGCGGGTGCCGTCGTGTCGCCAGCCACCGTTACCGAGGCAGACGGACCGGTATTGCCCGCCGCGTCCGTAGCCGTCACACCAATAACCGTGCCGACCGGCAACGGGGTCGACGGCGTATACGTCCACGCCCCGCTCGGGTCGGCCGTTACGGTGGCGTCCGGCGTGCCGTCGCCATTCGTATCGATGTTGATTGTTGCGCCCGCCTCCGCCGTTCCCGACAGCGATGTACCGTCCGTCGCGTTCACCGTCGGCAATGCAGGAGCCGTCGTATCGATCGTCAGATCGAATGCCGTGCTCGGGGTGCTCACGTTGCCTGCGGTGTCGGTTGCGGTGACGGTCAGGCTGTGAGCGCCTTCACCCAGGCCAGTGGTCGGCGTGAACGTCCAGTTTCCGGACGGGTCTGCCGTCGTCGTGCCCAGCAGCGTCGTGCCGTCATAGACGCTCACCGTGCTGCCCGCTTCTGCCGTACCGGCAAGCGTCGGGGTCGTGTCGTCCGTCGTTGCACCCGTCGTCAGTAGGCCAGCGATCGAACCCACGTCGTCCGTGACGCTAACAACGATCGGTGCCGCAGGCGCGGTCGTGTCGCCAGCCACCGTTACCGAGGCGGACGGACCGGTGTTGCCTGCTGCGTCAGTGGCCGTCACGCCAATTACCGTACCGGCCGGCAGCGGAGTCGACGGCGTATACGTCCACGCACCGCTCGGATCGGCCGTTACGGTGGCGTCCGGCGTACCGTCGCCGTTCGTATCGATGTTGATCGTTGCGCCCGCTTCGGCCGTACCCGACAGCGATGTACCGTCCGTCGCGTTCACCGTCGGAATCAATGGGGCTGTCGTATCGATCGTCAGGTCGAAGGCCGTGCTCGGGGTGCTCACGTTGCCTGCGGTGTCGGTTGCGGTGACGGTCAGGCTGTGAGCGCCTTCACCCAGGCCAGTGGTCGGCGTGAATGTCCAGTTTCCGGTCGGGTCTGCTGTCGTCGTGCCCAGCAGCGTCGTGCCGTCGTACACATTGATCGTGCTACCCGCTTCCGCGGTACCGCTCAATGTCGGCGTCGCATCATCAGTAGTACCACCAGAAGTGATTGCGCCGACAACGGAACCCACGTCGTCCGACACAGTGCCGATGATCGGCGCAGCCGGCGCCGTCGTGTCGCCAGTCACGGTTACCGAAGCGGACGGACCCGTATTGCCTGCCACGTCGGTGGCCGTCACGCCAATTACCGTACCGGCCGGCAGCGGAGTCGACGGCGTATACGTCCACGCGCCGCTCGGGTCGGCCGTTACGGTGGCGTCCGGCGTGCCGTCGCCGTTCGTGTCGATGTTGACCGTTGCGCCCGCCTCCGCCGTTCCCGACAGCGATGTACCGTCCGTCGCATTCACTGTGGGAATCGACGGAGCTGTCGTATCGACCGTCAGGTTGAATGCCGCGCTCGGAGTACTCACGTTGCCTGCCGTATCCGTTGCAGTCACCGTGATCGAGTGCGCGCCTTCGCTCAAACCCGTGCTCGGCGTGAACGTCCAGTTTCCGGACGGATCGGCCGTCGTCGTGCCCAGCAGGGTCGTGCCGTCGTACACGCTCACCGTGCTGCCTGCTTCCGCGGTACCGGCAAGAGTAGGCGTTGCGTCATCCGTACTGCCGCCAGAAGCGATCGCACCAATAACGGAACCCACGTCGTCCGTCACGGTGCCGATGACCGGCACCGCGGGTGCCGTCGTGTCGCCAGCCACCGTCACCGAGGCAGACGGACCCGTATTGCCTGCCGCGTCCGTAGCCGTCACGCCAATTACCGTACCGGCCGGCAGCGGGGTCGACGGCGTATACGTCCACGCCCCGCTCGGATCGGCCGTCACCGTTGCGTCCGGCGTACCGTCGCCATTCGTATCGATGTTGACCGTCGCGCCCGCCTCCGCCGTTCCCGACAGCGACGTACCGTCCGTCGCATTCACCGTCGGCAATGCAGGAGCCGTCGTATCGATCGTCAGATTGAATGCCGTGCTCGGAGCACTCACGTTGCCTGCCGTATCGGTTGCAGTGACGGTCAGGATGTGAGCGCCTTCACCCAGCGCCGTGGTCGGCGTGAACGTCCAGTTTCCGGAAGGATCTGCCGTCGTGGTGCCCAGCAACGTCGGGCCGTCGTACACATTGATTGTGCTGCCCGCTTCCGCTGTACCGCTCAACGTCGGCGCCGCATCATCCGTGCTGCCGCCAGAAACGATCGCACCAACAACGGAACCCACGTCGTCCGCCACGGTGCCGATGACCGGCACCGCGGGTGCCGTCGTGTCGCCAGCCACCGTTACCGAGGCAGACGGACCGGTATTGCCCGCCGCGTCCGTAGCCGTCACACCAATAACCGTGCCGACCGGCAACGGGGTCGACGGCGTATACGTCCACGCCCCGCTCGGATCGGCCGTCACCGTTGCGTCCGGCGTACCGTCGCCATTCGTGTCGATGTTGATCGTTGCGCCTGCTTCGGCGGTGCCAGACAACGACGTACCGTCCGTCGCGTTCACCGTCGGCAATGCCGGAGCCGTCGTATCGATCGTCATGTCGAATGCCGTGCTCGGAGCACTCACGTTGCCTGCCGTATCCGTTGCAGTCACCGTGATCGAGTGCGCGCCTTCACCCAAACCCGTGCTCGGCGTGAACGTCCACTTCCCGGACGAATCCGCCGTCGTGGTGCCCAACAACGTCGTACCGTCATAGACCCTCACCGTACTACCCGCTTCCGC
Organism: Burkholderia sp. BE12; assembly: GCF_002959955.1. Taxonomy (NCBI): domain Bacteria; kingdom Pseudomonadati; phylum Pseudomonadota; class Betaproteobacteria; order Burkholderiales; family Burkholderiaceae; genus Burkholderia; species Burkholderia sp. BE12. The sequence continues at coordinate 179,933 of NZ_PREY01000003.1, forward strand.
GGTACCGCTCAACGTCGGAGTCGTATCGTTCGTCGCACCGCTGATCGCAACCGGATGTTGCGCATCGTCGTTGACGGCCGTAATCGCAGGCGTTTCCGGCACGATCGTATCCACCACGATCCCCACCGTGCTCAACTCGCTCGTATTGCCGCTACTGTCGGTCTGCGTCACCGTGATCTGATGAGCGCCTTCGGGCAACGTACCGGGCGTGTACGACCAGTGCCCGTTCGCGTCCGCGGTCACCGTACCGACCGTCTGACCATCGATCTGGATCGTCACGGTCGCGTTCGGCTGAGCACCCGAACCGGCGATCGTCGGCGACGCCCGACCCGTGACGATATTGCCGTTGCCGCCAATCGGCTGCCCATCGATCGAGTCGATCGCCGGTCGCGCGGGTCCGGTCGGCGTTCCGCCGCCGCCACCGCTACCGCCACCATCCCCGCCGCCGCCGCTGGCCGCGGCTGCCGCAATGCCGCCGGCCGCGGCGACGCCGCCGAGTATTCCGAGCAGGGCACCGGTCGACAAGCCGTCGCCGATCGGCGCATAGACGAGCGCCGAATCGACGATGCCGTCGCCGGTCGCCTGCAAGGCGGGGCCGAACTGCACAAGAAATCGCCCGTCGTCCTGGACGAAGACGAGATTGTGATAATCCGCGCCGTTCTCGAAGAACGCCTGCAAGCGCACCGTTCGGCCGTCCTTGAATTCGACGACCAGGTCGTTCCCGGAGCGCGCGTAGTTGGCCACGTCCTCCTTGTGAGCCGACAGCAGGAAATTGGCGGGACCGCCCGGCGACGCGACGACCTGCGAACCATTGGCGACCGGAACATCGACGTGATTGCTCAAGACCGACGAGGAAACCATTGCCCGACTCCTTGTAGATGGGGGTGACAAACCTGGCCCGTCGCTGACGGGCAAACGTTCAACCAAACAGGCGCGACGGGGCACGACGCGATTTCGCGCCGCTGCAAATCGGGTATCCGGCTCACGCGGGACGCAATGAGCCGCTAGCCCGCCCGAGGCGGTCTATAACGGAAAAGGAAGAGGAAAGGAGCCGGGGCTGCTATGGAATCAGCGAGGAATCCAGACGGCCGGAAAAGCCGTTCGCCCTGCGTGCCGGGAAACGGCCCACTACGGCGCACCACCCCGACAGACGTATGTGTTTGATGGCCCTTGTGCCGCGGATTTTCTCCATACGGCGATTTTTGGTTTGATATTGGATCTGCATCTCTACCGCCCTCGCCATATTAGTTATTTCCTTTTATCGCGAATAATCAACAATTCGCTCGATCAAGGCGAATTGTCGCGGTGCACCATTACTCTCTTTATGTACCGCTCGTGCCTGCATTTAGATTACACCGATCTTTCATGGACATGATTGCACTCCGTTGAAGCTTTTACAAATATTTTCAATCTTTCGTTCATATATTTTTCCATCACTATAAAAAAATCAACAATTTGCAGGATTGATTCGTCGAATTCATTGTCTCGACAATGATTTATCGCGATTTGGTTATCTCGAAAAACCCGGCCGCACGGGCTCACGTCCCGGAACGAAAACGAAATCAGATAGCGGCATGCAACTATATTGAGGCCGTGTATTCCGGCGCGTCGCATCCGGCTACAAACCTCATCGGGAACAAGGATCTTTTCGAGCCCTTTCGTTCTTGTCGATCTCTATCGAAAGCCCGTAGCCATCCACGGCGCCGCCAAACATCCACATCCGTCTGCCGAACACCCGGAATTCAATTCAGTCTTTGCTGTAACGATATCCGTCACACCGGAAAACCAGCTTCACAAAAAACCAAATCTGACAAATCCTAAAAAGGAAATAAATAATGAGTTTTTGTCCAAATTGAATCCTCGCCATAAATAATCGGTGCGCGTTTTGTCCGCGCACCGGTCATCGCCCGCACGGCGCGAACGCGCGTGCGTGGAGGGCCGTCCTGAATTACCATCGTGCATCCTCGCGCGGCGGGCTTGGCCCGTCAGCGGTTGCAGGTCGGATATCCCGGATCAATCGATCGTGCTTGCTCTCATCATCGTCGCCGGCCTGTGGGCCGGCCTCCAGAACGCCCTCGCGGGCGGCGGTTCGTTCGTCACGCTGCCCGCGCTGATCGTGTCGGGAATGTCACCGCTCGCGGCCAACATCACGTCGACGGTCGCACTGTTCCCCGGCCAGGTCACGACGGGTTGGGCAAGCCGGACCATGGTGAGCGGCGTGGGCAAGCTGCCGTTTCGCGCACTGTTCGCGATCAGCGTGGCCGGCGGCGCGCTCGGCGGCCTGCTGCTGCTGAAAACGCCGTCGTCGATCTTTTCGCAACTGGTGCCGTGGCTCGTGCTGTTCGCGACGGTCGTGTTCGCGTGGGGCAGTTTCTTCCGCAAGCCGGGCGCGGGCGCGCAACACCTCGGCCCCGTCGCGACCGGGGTCTCGCAGTTCCTGATCGCGGTCTACGGCGGTTACTTCGGCGGCGGCATCGGATTCCTGATGATGGCCGCGCTGACGATGGCCGGCCTGCCGCCACGCCACGCGATGTCGACCAAGAACGCGCTCGCGGGCGTGATGAACGCGTCGGCGGTCGTGCTGTTCCTCACTTCGCCGCACCTGCACTGGCACGCGGCGATCGCGCTCGGCGGCGGCGCGATCGTCGGCGGCCTGCTGGGCGCGTGGGCGCTGCATCGCGTGAACGAACGCGTGCTGCGGATCGCGATCGTCTGCATCGGCGCACTGCTGACCGTTGGGTTGTTCGTCAAACCGATCTGAAGCCACGCTCGTCCTGCCGAGATCGCCACCATGGCCGCGGGCGAATCGGAAAACCCGAGCAGGAACGTGATCCGCGCGATCAAGAGCGCGATCGTGCGCGTGATGGTGTTCTACGTCGGCTCGGTGTCGATCCTCATCCTGTGCATGTCATGGACCGACAAGGTCAACGTGAAATCGCCGTATGTATCGCTGCTCGGCATGGCGGGCTTCACGGGGGCAGCCGTCGCGACGAAGACGTGCTGTTCGTGTCGTTCATGTCCGTGACGAACTCGTTCCTGTTCTCGAACTCGCGCGTGCTGTCCTCGCTGAGCCATCGCGGCCACGCGCCCGCGATGTTCGGCCGCGCCAACGCGAAGGGCGTGCCGATGAACGCGCTCGTGCTGTGCCTCACCATCTGCGTGTCGATCCTCGGCATGCACTTCGCGAGCGGCGGAGATTTGTTCCTGATGCTCGCGAAGTGCAGCGGCGCGGGTGCGCGTTCCGTTCAGCCGAACGGCCGCACGCCGATCAGCGGGCCGTGCAGGAACAGCGCGAACACGGCCCAGGCGACGAGTCCGGCGATAACGGCCGCGACGTCGCCGGCCAGGCCGCCGGCCGGATAGCGGACACCGTCGCGGCGGTCCCGTGCACGCGACACGACAAAATCGACGATCGACCACACGAAGAACGCGCCGAACAGCACGACCGCGTGCACGGTGCCGTTCACGAGCAGGTGCGCCACCGCCCAGACCATCACGCCTGCCAGCATCGGATGCCCGACGAGCGTCTTGATCCGGTTGCGCGGCACGTACGACGCGGCGATCAGCACGAACGCGACCGCGGTCAGCATGCCCGTCAGGTGGCGCACGCCGACCGGCGACACCCACAGCAACGTCGCGCCCGCGCGGGCGATCCCGTACCCCCAGACGATCAGCACGAAGCCGACGATCGACGCGATCGCGTAACCGCCCTTCCAGCCCTTCTCGCCGATCCGCTCGATCGTCGCGGACCGCCAGCCGTCGGCGACGATCCGGATCGAATGCACACCGAGGAAGATCGCTAAACCGAGAATCAGGACGAGCATCGGCTGTCTCCATCTGGAATGATGAGTGGGGAAGCATTCCGCGCGGCGTCCGTGCACCGTTCGCGGGGCCGGCGGCAAGGCCGGCGCGGGTCGCGCCAGGCACGGGCGCAACCCGCGCCGATCATAAACGCCGGGGCCGCCGTTGTGAAGCACGCCCGATGTGCGGCGCGTCAAGCTCGATGCATTCGTGGGCCGGTTCGTGCCGGCATGCCTGAAAGAAAGGAAAGCGAAAAATCGCGAGGCTGTCGCGCCGCGCGGTCGGTACTACGTCTGCTTGCGCTTCGTCGCGGGCTTCGGCGCCGGTGCACGTGATGATTTCGAGGCCGGTTTCGCTTTCTGCGCCGACGCCGGCTTCGATGCGGATTTCGCCGCTGGTCTGGACACCTTTTTCGGCTCCGGCTTCGATGCAAGCTTCGCTGCAGCTTTCGGCGTTGCTTTCGGCGTTGCTTTCGGGGCGGCCTTCGGGGCGGCCTTCGGCCCAGCCCCGGATACCGTCTTCGACGCCACCCTCGCCTTGCGCTTCGGCGGCCCGGCCAGCAGCGCCGCGCGATACGCGCTGCGGCACCAGTCGAACAGCGCGCCCGCATCCTCGAGCACGTCGGCCGGCGTTTCGTAATAACCCTCGAGCGCGACGGTGCGCGTGGGCCGCGCATACGAGAACGGCCCCATCCCCGCCGCGACGAACGCCGGGCGGTTCACATCGTCGACGCGCAGGAACAGCGATCCGCGCGACATGAAACCGAACATCACGCCGTCGAGCCGCAAGGCCGCACCGCTGAAGAACCGTGCGACGGCGACTGTCCCGAGCGGCGCAAGCTGATACGCGATTTCCTCGCCGTGCGCCTTCTCCGCCTGCCAGCTCATGCGGATGCCTCGCAGCGCTGCGTCCACGCATCGAGCTCGGCCGCGTCGAAACCGACGGCCGCCGCGCTCTCGCGGATCTGCCGCCACGTCGCGCGGTCGACCGGAATGCCGGCCGTGCCGCGTACCGCGCGGCTCGCCTCTTCCGGCTCGCCGGGCACCTGCACCGGCGCATCGCCGGCCCGCGGCGACGCCTTCGCCCAAGCGACGAATGCATCGGCTTCGCGTTCGGCATCGGCCGCGTCGAACGCTTTCGGATCGATCAGCACCGACAGCATCCCGTTGACGATCGCGCTCGTCTTCTGCAGCGTATCGTCGTACGTCGTATGCCCGCCCACGAGCGCGCCGCCGAAGATCTCGCACATCGCCGCGAGCGCATACCCCTTGTGCAGCCCGAACGGGAGCAGCGCGCCGAACGGCTGCTCGTGCATCACGGCCGGATCGTCGGTCGGCTGGCCGCGATGGTCGATCAGCGCGCCGGCCGGCACGCGCTTGCCCTGGTTGTAGGCGACACGCGTCTTGCCGTACGCGATCGCGCTCGTCGCGAAATCGAGCAACAGCGGCGCCTTGCCCGCCCGCGGATACGCGGCGCAGAACGGGTTCGTGCCGAAACGCGGATCGGTGCCGTGCAGCGGCGCGACCAGCAGGTCGCCCGGCACGTTGACGAAATGGAACGACACGAGCCCCGAGCGCGCGCACTGCTCGGCCCAGTGCCCGATGCGGCCGAGGTGATGAACGTCGCGCAGCCCGATCGCGCAGATGCCCATGCGCCGCGCGCGCTCGATCCCTTCGACCATCGCCTCGAACGCGATCACCTGGCCGAAGCCGCGGCCGCCGTCGATCGTCAGCACCGCGCCGCCGTCGCGGACGATCGACGCGTGCCCGTTCAGTTGCAACTGCCCTTCCCGCCACGACGCGACGTAGTTCGGGATCATCCCGATCCCGTGCGAATCGTGGCCCGCGAGATTCGCGCCGACCAGGTGATCGGCGACGAGCGTCGCCTCGCGCAGGTTGCTGCCGGCCCGTTCCCAGAGTGCCGCGACGAATGCATGCAGCGGTTCAGCGCGCATGCGCGGCGGTTCGGCATCGGGCGTCGGCAGTGCGGTCATCGGCAACACTCCATCAAGTCGGTTCGGGTCGGGCAATCGGCACGTCGGACGTTGCGACGATCAGCGCGCGGTCGCGATCACGTCGGCCACCGCCGCGGTGAGCTTCTTCGCGTACGGCACGTGCAGGAACTCGTTCGGGCCGTGCGCGTTCGATTTCGGCCCGAGCACGCCGCACACCATGAATTGCGCTGCGGGGAAGCCCTCCTGCAGCACGTTCATCAGCGGGATCGTGCCGCCCAGGCCCATATATGCGCAGTCGGCGCCGAAGTGGCGGCGCGACGCGGCGTCGAGCGACGACGCGAGCCACGGCGCGAGATCCGGCGCCGCCCAGCCGGTCGCGGCGCCCGCGTCCGGCTTGAACGTGACCTTCGCGTTGTACGGCGGATCGAGTTCGAGCAATGCCTTCAGCTGCTGCACGGCCTGCGCGGCGTCGACGAGCGGCGGCAGGCGCAGTGACAGCTTGAACGCGGTACGCGGACGCAGCACGTTGCCCGCATCGGCGAGCGCCGGCATGCCGGCCGCCCCGGTCACCGACAGCGACGGGCGCCACGTCGAATTCAGCAGCGCCTCGCGTGGATCGGTCGTGGTCGGCAGCACGGGTTTGCCGTCCGCGCCGCACGCCCACGGCAGCCCCTTCCACACCATGTCGCCGAGAATCGCGGCGGCGGCCTCGGCCTCGCGCACGCGGCTCGACGGAATCTCGCAATGGAACGCGCCGGGCAGCAGATTGCCGTTCTTCGCGTCTTCGAGGCGTTCGAACAACTGGCGCATCACGCGGAAGCTCGACGGCGCGATGCCGCCGTAGACGCCCGAGTGGATGCCTTCTTCCAGCACCTCGACCTGCAGGTCGCCGGACACGAGGCCGCGCAGCGACGTGGTGAGCCACATCTGGTCGTAGTTGCCGGCGCCCGAATCGAGGCAGACGACGAGCGACACCTGGCCGAGCCGGTCGCGCAATGCGTCGACGTACGGCAGCAGGTCGTAGCTGCCCGACTCTTCGCAGGTCTCGATCAGGCCGACGCAGCGCGGCCGCTCGATGCCCTGCTCGTCGAGCGCGCCGAGCGCCGCGAGGCTCGCGTAGATCGCATAGCCGTCGTCCGCGCCGCCGCGGCCGTACAGCTTGCCGTTCTCGAACTTCGGCGTCCACGGGCCGAGGTCCGCGCGCCAGCCGTCGAATTCGGGCTGCTTGTCGAGGTGGCCGTACAGCAGGATCGTGTCGGTGCTGCCCGAACGCGTCGCGGGCGTCTCGAAGAAAATCACCGGCGTGCGGCCCGGCAGGCGCACGATTTCGAGCTTCAGGCCTTTCACCGGCTGGCGTTCGGCCCATTGCGCGGCATCGGTCACCACGCGCTCGAGATAGCCGCGCTTCGCCCAGTCGGGGTCGAATGCGGGGCTCTTCGCGGGAATCGCGATGTAGTCGGTCAGGGCATGGAGGATTTCATCGTTCCACTTGCGCTCGACGAAGGTCACGAGCTTGTCATGGTCGAGGACGGGGGTAGTGTCGACGGAAGTCATGGTGGGGGTGCCTGGATCGGGCTGACGAAAAACCCGATGATACGCCGATGCCCCCGCGCCGGCGCCCCCTTCCCCGCCGTTCAGACCGCCTTCGGAAACGCGTCGCGCAGCCCGGCCGCGCATGCGAGGGCGTCGCGCCACAGGCGCCGCGTCAGTTCACCGGCATCCTCTTCGCGCGCCAGCGCCGCGGCCTCGCCCGACCACAGCAGCGAAAAATCGTCGCGGCCCTGCCGCTCGAACGCGCCGCGCAGCGGATCGACCGCGGCCGTCGCGAGCGGAAACGCGGGCGCGAGCGCACTCATCGGCCCCTGTTCGCGCATGAAGCGCGTCTGCAGCCCGCGTGCGGGGCGGCCCGTGTACAGGTTGGTCATGCGCGTGCCGTCGTCGCGGGCGGCGCGCACGGCCGCGCGATGCTGTGCTGAACGGCCAGCCTGCGGCGTCAGCAGGTAGCCGGTGCCGATCTGCACCGCGCGGGCGCCCAGCGCGAGCGCGGCCGCGATGCCGCGCCCGTCGGCAATCGCACCGGCCGCGATCACCGGCGCGCGCACTGCATCGACGATCTGCGGCAGCAACGCGAACAGGCCCGGTTGCGCGTGGATATCGTCGGTCAGGAACATCCCGCGATGGCCGCCGGCCTCCGCCCCCTGCGCAACGATCGCGTCGACGCCGCGTGCATCGAGCCAGCGCGCCTCCTCGACGGTCGTCGCGGACGACACCACCCGCGCCCCCGTGCGGCGCACGCGGTCGAGCAGCGCGTCGTCCGGCAGTCCGAAATGGAAGCTGACGACGGCCGGCCGCAGGTCCTCGACGACCGCGCACATCGCATCGTCGAAAGGCGCGCGGCCAGGGCCACCCTTCACGTCGGCCGAGTCCAAGCCGGCTTCCGCGTAGTAGCCGGCGAGCGCCGCGCGCCACCGCGCGTCGACCTCGGCATCGGGCGCGGGCGGCGCATGACAGAAGAAATTCACGTTGAACGGCGCGGCCGTGCGCGCGCGGATCGCCGCGATCTCGTCGCGCAACTGCTGCGGGCCGAGCGCCGCGCACGCGAGTGAACCGAGCCCGCCGGCTTCGCACACGGCAATCGCGAGCGGGCTCAGCGAACCGACCATCGGGGCCTGGATCAACGGCAAACGGGAAGGCAGCATCGTCATCGGCATCCTTGTTCGGAATGAGTGGCCGTCGCCACACGGGTTGTTCTTTTCATCGTCGCGCACGAACCCTCCCGCCCGGCGCCTGCTACGTGCCGCCGCGATCCATCCCGCGCCGATACGCGGCCGGGCTCGTCGCCGCGACGCGCCGGAAATGCCGGCGCAGCGACTCCTCGGAACCGAATCCCGCGCGCGCCGCCACCTGCGCAAGCGACAACGCGGGCTGCGCTTCGAGCATGTCCTTCGCGACGTTCACGCGTTCGCGGATCAGCCACGCGAGCGGCGACATTCCCGTCGCGTCCGCGAACTGACGCTGCAACGTGCGCGTGCTCATCGCGGCCTGCGCGGCGAGCGATGCGAGCGTGTGCGGCTCGGCCGCATGCGCGCGCATCCAGTCGATCAGCTTCGCGAGCCGGTCGGTGCCGCCCGGTGCGACCGGACGCGGCACGAACTGCGCCTGCCCGCCGTCGCGATGCGGCGGCAGCACGAGGCGCTGCGCGACGCGGTTCGCGATCGCGCCGCCATGATCGCGGCGCACGAGATGCAGCAGCATGTCGAGCCCCGCCGCCGAGCCGGCCGACGTGACGATCTGCCCTGCGTCGACGTACAGCGCATCCGGATTCACGCGCAGCGCCGGATAACGCGCCTGCAGGCGTTCCGCATACCGCCAGTGAGTCGTCACGGTGAGGCCGTCGAGCACGCCGGCCGCCGCCAGCACGAACACGCCCGAACAGATCGAGCAGAGCCGTGCGCCGCGCCGGTGCGCGGTCCGCAGCTTCTTGAGCAACGGTTCCGGCGGCCGCTCGTCCGGATCGCGCCAGCCGGGAATCACGATGGTATCCGCGCGATCGAGCGTCGCGAGCCGGTACGGCGCGGCAACGGTAATGCCGCCCGCCGCCCGCACGGGCCCCGGCTCGCTCGCGCATACCGCGAAGCGATACCAGTCGACGCCAAGTTCGGGGCGCTCGAGCGCGAACAGTTCGACCACGCAGCCGAATTCGAACGTGCAGAGACGATCGTAGGCGAGTGCGACGACGAGATGATTGTGCATGGCGCGATGTTACCGGAACTTGTCGATCGCGCCACTGCCGCCAAATGCGCCGAACCGCGATACTGCCCTCCATTGCGGCGCGTTCCGTGCCCGTTCAACCCGGAGAGCCTGACCATGTCCTACGTCACCGACGTCCCCGCCGCCGACAGCCTCGCCGCCCTCGCGCATTTCGAGGCATCGCTGCGCTTCGAAACCGATTGCTGGGACGTGCACGACGCAATCGCATCCGGCACACCCGATTTCGTGCTGCTCGACGTGCGCGGTCCCGACCAGTTCGCCGCCGGCCACGTGCCCGGCGCGCGCAACCTGCCGCGCCGCAAGATCATCGAAAGCAAGCTCGCCGGCTACCCGGCCGGCACGCTCTTCGTCGTCTACTGCGCGGGTCCGCACTGCAACGGCGCCGCGCGTGCGGCGATCCGGCTCGCGCGCCTCGGCCGCCCGGTCAAGCTGATGATCGGCGGCGTGACGGGCTGGCTCGACGAAGGTTTCGCGCTGAGCAACGAAGTGCAGTCGGCAGGTGCCGAAGCCGCCTGATCGTCACCAAAAGCGCAACAATCAATTGCCAGCACATAAACGGAAAAAGCGCGACAATCAGCCTCATTGCAGTTCGGACGGAGCAGCACCATGCATGACGCAGTCCTGATTCAACTGGCCGGCTCGGTCGTCGCGATCGCACTCTATTTTCTGCCGGCGATCATTGCCGACAGGCGCGGCCGGCACGACAAGCTGACGATCGCACTGTTCAACGCACTGTTCGCGTGGACGGGCATCGGCTGGCTGATGACGCTGTACTGGGCGTGCCAGCCGAACCCGCGCACCGACGTCGCGCAGACGATCCTCGCGAAGCGCCGCGGCGTCAGCATGCGCACCTTTTCGACCGGCCTCGTCGAACGCGTGCAACGCCGCGTCGCCGCCCAGGAGCAATGGGCGGAAAAGCAAGGCTGCCGTTAAGTCCCCCTTTCCCCTTCACCGTATCGCGTCGAACTTCGGCATCCTGATGTTGGTCGACGCGCGGTAATCCCACTTCAGTGCCTCGCGCGGCGGCCAGCCGCCCCCGCGCAACCGCGCCGCGAACGCCCCCGCCGTCACCGCCCGTGCGATCCGCTCGCCCGGACACCCGTGCGGCCCCGTGCCGAAGCCGAAATTCGGCCCCGTCGTGCGGCCAGGCATCAGCCGGTGCGGCTCGCGATGCACGGCCGGATCGCGGTTCGCCGCGGCAAGCACGACGAGGATCGCATCGCCGGCCTCCACGCTCACGCCTTCGATTGTCGTGCGTGCCGCGACGAAGCGGCGCGTGTTCTGCACCGGCGAATCGAAACGCCCGACCTCGGCGACGAATGCGTCGAGCGCGGCGGCGTCCGGCATCGCGCCTGCTTCGCCATTCCATGCCACGAGCGCATTGCCGAGCCATCCGGCGCTCGCCTCGCACGTCTGCGACAGCAACCCGACGAGATTCGCGACCTGCGCGCCGCTCGCCTGCCAGCCCGACACGCGGGCCGCCTGCTGCACCGCAGCGACCAGCGTGCCGTCGTGCGCATGCGACTGCGCGACGCGTTCCGTCATCCGATCGAGGAGTTGCCGCGCCGCGTCGCTCGCGCGCGCCAGCGCCGCGGCATCCGACAGCGGCGACAGCGCGGCAACGAACTCGACGACCCGCGCCGCGATGTCGTCGAGCTGCGTTTCGTCGAAGCCGAGCAGATCCGCCACCGCACACACGGGCACCGTCATGCACCACGCATTCAGCGCGTCGGCATCGCCGGGCGCCGGCAGTCGCCGCGCCGCAAGCGCCTCGGCGCGACCGCGCAGCGCATCCGTGTCGATCGGCGCGAATGCCGCGCGCAACGCCTGCTTCGGCACGTCGTGTCGCGACGCGCCATCGTTCATGCGCACCAGCTCGCCGAACAATGCGCCGGCCGTCGTGCCGCGCAATGCGGGCGGCACCGGCGCGTCCAGCGGGCGCACCCGGCAGGCCGGGTGGCCGAGCACGGCCGTCACGGCCGCCGCGCGGCTCGCGACCCACAGGCCGAGCGTGGCGTCGAACGCGAGCGGCGGCCCGTCGACGAGCGTTGCGTAATAGGGATAGGGATCGCGGTGCGTGACCGCGGCAATGGGATCGGTCGGGTTCATGCGTTCAGTATCGGCGCAGCGCGCCGCCGCATGTTTCGGGATTGTGTGAAATGTCGTCGCACGGACGCCGGGCACCCGGCGCCGCGGCGTCGCAACGGCAAGCCGGCGTCAGGCCGCCGACCGGTAGCGGTGCGACTGCATGCGCAGCCGGACCCGCCCGGCCGAAATCGCGCGCGGCTCGGGCACCACCGTATCGTGATGAAACATTTCCTGGCGGAACTCGCCGCTTTCGTCGAACCACTGGCAGATCAACCAGTCGCCGTCGTCGAACACGACCGGCCCGGCATACGTGACGGTCATGCGCGGGCCACCCGTTTTCAGCGTCACGACATCGCCCACGCGAAACCTGACGCGGTGATTTTCTCGGATCGTCATCGCTCTCTCAGCTTTTTATATATTGAATATGTTGATATTCCCGGCGGCCCACCGACTGGCCATTGGAACGTGCCGCAGATTATCAATCAAAAAATCATCCGGCAACTCCCGCGCAAGAAAATGCTCAGAACGGAAACCTGCAACAATGCGCGGCATCGTCGCGGATGACGGCCTGCCGGGCGTCAGTCCGGCGTGGCTTACACGCCGGCTGCGGCCGTTCGGGCGGAATGCGGAGAATAGACGATGATTTTCGCGCCGTCATCGACGATTAATTCGGACGCGAAATCGGTTGATTATTGTCAATCAATGTTTCGCCGGAAACGATTCCAGCTGACTCCAGCTTTTATTGGGGCTCATTCGTCGAACAAAATCGGCGAATTATCCGGCGCGGCAAACCAGCGGTTGATATCGCGCCCCGGTACGGCCGCCCGGGCAAAGGTGAACGTGCCGTCGCGCCGCATCTCCGTCGCCGCACGCAGGAATGCGCCGAGCGCGGCCCGCGCCAGCGCGCCGCCGACGCTGACGCGCTTCACGCCGAGCGCCGCCAGCTCGTCGAGGCTCAGCAGCCCGCCCTGCAGACCCATGACGACATTGACCGGTGCGCCGACCGCCCGGGTCACCGCTGCGATCTCGTCGGCGTCGGTGATGCCGGGCGCATACAGCACGTCGACGCCGGCGTCGCGATAGGCGACGAGCCGCGCGATCGTGTCGTCGAGGTCGCGCCGACCGTGCAGGTAGTTTTCGCAGCGCGCGGTCAGCGTGAACGGAAACGGCAGCGCCCGTGCCGCGTCGACGGCCGCCGCGATGCGCTCGACCGACGCGTCTCGCGCATAGATCGGCGTATCGGCGCGGCCGGTCGCATCCTCGATCGAGCCGCCGACCGCGCCCGCCTCGGCCGCCAGCCGGATCGTTTCGGCCACCGTGTCGGGCGCGTCGCCGAAGCCGTTCTCGAGATCGGCGCTCACCGGCAGGCCGCCCGCGGCGACGAGATCGGCGATGTGATCGAGCATCGCGTCGCGGTCGATCGCGTTGTCGGGCTGCCCTTTCGAAAACGCGTAGCCGGCGCTCGTCGTGGCGAGCGCCTCGAAGCCGGCCATCGCGAGCAGGCGCGCGGTGCCGGCGTCCCACGGATTCGGGATGATGAACGCGCCGGGGCGCGTGTGCAACGCCCGGAAAGCTTCGGCGTGGCGGGCTTGCAGGTCGGAACGGGGCATCGCGAACTCCGGGACGGTATGGACGAGTGAGCTTACGCCGGTCGTGCACGCGACGTTTCAGCGTTCGCCGAAATGTCGTCGCGCAACGGGAAAAACCCGCCCGTGCCGAATGCGAGCCGCCACGCAGGCCGCCCGCGTCGGTTCACGTCGATGCGGGCAGCCCGACATCGACGCCGAGCAACACGTCGGCGACGGTCTCGGAGAACCGCATCGCGCGACCGTCGATCAGCACGCCATCCGGATTCGACGGATCGCGCACCGCTGACGGCACGCCGTGCGCGAGCAACACGCGTGCGCACGCTTCCCAGTCGGGATCGCCGACGCCCTCCGGCTCGTTGACGGACGCCCAGGACAACGTACCGAGCGCATCGCTGTCGAACCCGTGCACGTCGCGCCAGTTGGCGCCGTGCGCGAGCAGGAACGCCAGCAGTTCGGCATCGCCGCGGAACACCGCGTGGTTCAGCGCGCTCGCGTCCCAGTCGCCGCCGCGCACGGCGATCGGCCAGCCGAGTTCGACCATCACCTTCACCGCATCGCGCGAACCCCATGCGGCGGCGTCCGGCAGCAGCCGCAGCCGGTCGTCGGTCAGCGCACCGGGCAGTTCGCGATGGCGCGCCTGGATGCGCCACGCGTCATCGGCATCGGCGCGCGCGCAGGCCGCGACGAACGCGTCTTGCGCGTCGAGCGCCTCCTCCGCGCCGGCCGCGCGCAACAACGCCGCGATGTCGGACAACCCGGTCTGCATCGCGAGCCGGTACGCGCTGACGCCCGCGGCGGTCCGCGCACGGGGATCGGCGCCGGCCGCCAGCAGCGCGGCGACATGGCGCGCCGGGCAACGCACGGCGATCGCGCGCAACAACGGCGCGCCCCACATCTTCGTCGGCCCGTCGCCGGCCGGCTCGTTCGGGTCGCCGCCATGCGCGAGCAGCCACTCGAGCGCGGCCGCGTCCGGCACGTCGAGCGCCCGCCGCAACGCATTCGTCCCGCCGACCCGGGCGCCGTGCTCGAGCAGCAGGCGCGTGCACGCCGGGTTCTCCACCGAGTGATACAGCGATTCGCCGTCGTTCGGATCGGCGCCGGCTTCCAGCAGCATCGCAGTGAGCGCCGCATCGCGATTGACGCCGGCGGCGCCATACAGCGCCGACAGCGGCTGCGACTCGTCGGGCTCCGCAAGCGAGGCCGGCGGATACCGGTTGCCGATCCGCTGGTTCGGATCGGCGCCCGCATCGAGCAGATGACGGGCGCATGCGCGCAGCCGGGCCGCGAATTCGGGAAGCTGCGCGAGCCGCGAATGCGTGACGGCGACGAGCGGCGGCAACTTCAGCGCACCGCCGGCGCGCGCGATCCAGCCGGGATCGGCGGCCAGCGCCGCCTTTACCGCGTCGAGATCGCCCGCCGCGCACGCGATGGCCGGGTCCGCCGACACGAGATCGGGATGGTCGAGCAGCAATTGCGCGGCGACGCGCGGCCGAGCCGCGTCGAAGCCGCCGGTCACGTCGGCGCCGTACGCGAGGTCGAGCCAGCGGCTAATCAGCTGCGGCCGCGGTTGCCGTGCGAGCGCATGCGTTTCGACGAACACGCCGAGATCGGCCCACGAAGCAAAACCGTACTCGCGCGCGATGCAGGACTGCGCGTCGTGCAGGCGCAGCCCGAGCGCGAGCGTTTCGTCATGCGTGCGATTCGCGGCCGCCGGCAGCGACTGGACGAAGCGCGCGACGGCGTCGACGTCGCCCTGCCGGTACAGGCGCAACAATGCCTTGGCCTGCTTTTTCAGATGATCGGGATGGGCGTCGGGAGGCAGCTTTTTCATGCGGATCCTCGTGCATGGATGGCCGAAGGTCCGCAATACCGCCAGCACAAAGGATGGGGGAAAGACTGGATTTGCCGCGACAGGTGGGTTGAACCCTTTCCGCGGACCCGGAAGCGACCTGCATCGCTGCCCGGTATCGTAGGCGACGGCCGCTGGCGGCGTCAATCGTGCGGCGCGACGCCGCTCAGCCCGCGAGTTTCTTCGTCAGGAAGATGCGGGTGTGTCCGACCGGATAATCGGGCAGCTCGCCGAAGCGGACATAGCCGCGCTTCTCGTAGAACGGCCGCGCCTGGAAGTCGAACGTATCGAGCCACGCGCTGTGGCAGCCGCGCGCGACGGCCTCTTGTTCGGCCAGATCCATGATGCGCGTGCCGACACCCTGGCCCCGCGCGGCCTCGGGCACCACGAGCAGGTCGACATGCAGCCAGCCGAACGCCGTGCCGCCCCACAGGCCGCCGACCACCGCGCCGGCCTCGTCGGTCACGATCACGGCCAGCGGCCGGAAGTCGACCGGGCCGGCCTGGCTTTCGTTGAAGCGGATAAGCGGCGCGACGACCTGCTTGCGCACCTCTGGGTCGCCCGCATCGGTCACTGCATAGGTCAACGTCATCGGTTGCGTGGGGTCGTCAATGAAGGTTGGCGGAAACCGAACGTCCTGCGCCCGTCAAACGACGTACGCGCCCTTCGCGTGCAGCTCCGCTTCGGTCCGCTCGAGCGCCGCGATCGCATCGCTGCCCTCGAGCGCCAGCAACTGCGCGACCAGCGCCTCGGCCATCGCGTGCGCGGCCACCAGCGACGGAAAAAACGACGGGCTGTCGTGCGTGAAGATCAGTTGCGCGTCCGCGTGCAGCGCGATCGGCGACACCGCGCTGTCGGTGATCGCGACGATCCGGCTGCCCTGGGCCTTCGCGGCCTGCGCGACGCGCGTCGCTTCGGCCGAATACGGCGCGAAGCTGACGATCACCGTCACGCTCTGCTTCGCGATCGTCCGCAACTCCATTTCGAGCGAACCGGCCACGCCGTTGAGCAGCGACACGGTCGGACGAAACAGCCGGTAGCCGTAGACGAAACCGAAAGCAACCGGATAGCACGAACGAAACCCCGCCACGTGCACGTGCGATGCCTTGCGGATCAGCCTCGCCGCATCCGCGAGCGCGTGCTCGTTCTGCGCGGCGGTCGCCGACAGGTTGTGCTGCTGCGCGGCGAGCAGATCGTGCGCAAGCGATGCCTTCGCGTCGGGCCGCACGAGCGAGCGCGCACGCTGCGTGAGCGGCTCGGGGCGCGTGCGCACGCGCGCGACGCACAGGTCGCGCAGCTCGTTCCAGCCGGGAAAGCCGAATTGCTGCGCGAGCCGCACGAGCGACGCAGGCTGCACCTGCGCGCGCTGCGCAACCTTGCGCATCGACGACGTGGCGACTTCGTCGGGATGATCGAGCAGGAAGGCGGCGCCCGCCTGAAATTGCGGGCTCAGCTCGGAAAATTGCGCCCGGATCCGGGACGCGAGTTCGTCGAAATTGGCGGCCATCTTGGTGGGAACGGGAACCGGTCGTCCATGGTATCACCGGCCCCGCGCCCACCGGTCAGCGCAGCACTTCGACGTGATCGGCGTCGACCTTCACGCGGCCCGACCATTTGCGCTCGAATTCGCCGGTCAGCTTCACCTCGTTCTTGTCGCTGACCGGCTGGCCCGCCGCCCACAGCTTGTGGTCGATCTCGACGCGGATCGTGCCGGTGGCGTCGGCGAACTCGTAATCCTCGCCGCCGACGTGCTTGACGATGCGCCCCTGCAACTGCACGTGCTGGTCGTCCTTGCCGTTCGCGAGCAGTTCCTTGACGGTCGTCGGGGTCAGCGCGGACGGCCCCGTGTATTGCGCGTAGACGGCGGCGGGCAGCGCGACGAGCGCAATCGCCAGGATTCTGGCCAGGTGTTTCATGATTTCGTTCCTCTTCCTCGATGTGGCGCCGCGCTCCGTTGAACGCGACGGCGCCAGATTACGGACCGTAAGATTAAGCAAACCTGAAGGGTATACCGAAGCGACACGGCGCCCCATTGGACGAGTACGAAAGCGGGTCTCGTACCGCGCGCATTTAAGCTCGGCCTAAGACGCGTGCGCTTATCATGAGAACCCCGGGCGCCGGGCGCCCCCGTTGGAGAGACACGAATCCATGCGCGTACTGCTCGTCGAGGACGATCCGCTGATCGGCAGCGGGCTCGAACAGGGCCTCAAACAGGAAGGCTTCGCGGTCGACTGGGTGAAGGACGGCGACGCCGCGTCGCTCGCGCTGCGGGCGACCGGCTACGGGCTGCTGCTGCTCGATCTCGGGCTGCCGAACCGCGACGGCCTGTCGGTGCTCGCCGCGCTGCGCCGCCGCGACGAAAACCTGCCCGCGATCATCATCACCGCGCGCGACGGCGTGCCCGACCGTATCGCGGGCCTCGACAGCGGCGCGGACGACTATCTCGTCAAGCCGTTCGAGCTCGACGAGCTGCTCGCCCGCATCCGCGCGGTCAGCCGCCGCCATGCAGGCCGCGCGCAGACGACGCTCGCGATCGGCCCGCTGCGGCTCGATCCCGTCAAGCACCTCGTCTGGCTCGACGACGACGAAGTGCCGCTGTCGCCGAAGGAATTCGTGCTGCTGCACGAGCTGATGCGCGAACCGGGCGCGGTGATTTCGCGCGAACAGTTCGAGGAACGGCTGTACAGCTGGGGCGAGGAAATCGAGAGCAACGCGGTGCAAGTGCATATCCACAACCTGCGCAAGAAACTCGGCCACGACATGATCCGCACGGTGCGCGGCGTCGGCTACCGGATCGGTGACGGCACGTGACGCGCATGCAACGCGCGGTCGCGCGCTGGCGCAACGCGTCGCTGCGGCGCCGCCTGCTGACGTGGCTGCTGCCGGCCGCGTGCGTGATCGGCCTGGTCGCGAGCGCCGGCACCTACTGGGGCGCGCTGCGCGAACTCGACGACCTGCTCGACGACCAGATGCGCAGCATGTCGAAACAGATCGTCGTCGGCCCGAACGGCGAGCTGTCGTTCAGCAACCAGGCCAAAGGCAAGCATGGTTTCGAAGCGAGCGACCCCGATGCGGTGCTGCTGCAGGTCTGGCGCAACGGCACGCTCGTGTATTCGACCGACCGCGACTCGAAGTTGCCGCCGCCCGCGCAGCAAGGCATCGCGAGCGTCGACGTCGGCGGCCAGCCGTGGCGCACCTATGTGACCGAGCGCGGCGGCACGACGATCCGGCTCGCGCAGGCGCGGCATGCGCGCTGGGAAGCGATCGCAGGCATCGCCGTCCATCTGCTGTGGCCCGTGTTCTCGATGCTGCCGCTGCTCGCGCTCGGCCTGTGGTTCGGCATCGGCGCGGGGCTGCGGCCGTTGCGGGCAATCGCGTCCGGCCTGAAACGCAGGAATGCGAACAACCTCGAGCCGGTCGACGTCGCATCGATGCCGAACGAGGTCCGCCCGCTCGCCGAGGCCATCAACGACCTGCTCGCCCGCCTCGACCGCTCGTTCACGTTGCAGCGGCACTTCATCGCCGACGCCGCGCACGAGCTGCGCACGCCGATCATGGGGCTGTCGATCCAGTCGCAATTGCTGCGTCGCGCGGCGACGGCCGAGGAACGCGAGCACATCCTCGCGCAAATCCATGCGGGCACGACGCGCCTCGGCCACCTCGCCGAACAGTTGCTGACGCTCGCACGCCTCGAACCCGATGCGCAGGCGGCCGTCGCCGCGTCGGCGCCGCTCGATCTCGCCGCGCTGTGCCGCTCGGTGGTGTCGGACCGCGCGCGCGTCGCCGACGCGCACCGGATCGATCTCGGTGCGATCGTCGACGAGCCCGTGTTGACGGCGGGCAATGCCGACACGCTGCGCGTGCTGCTGAACAATCTCGTCGACAACGCGATCCGCTATGCGGGCGAAGGTGCGCGCGTCGACGTGTCGGCGCGCATGGACGGCGCGACGCCCGTACTCGAAGTCGCCGACGACGGCCCCGGCATCCCGGAAGCCGAACGCACGGACGTGTGGGAACGCTTCTATCGCGGCGAAGGCGCGCAAGCCGCCACGTCGGGCAGCGGGCTCGGGCTGTCGATCGTCAAGCGGATCGCCGAACAACATCGCGCGACCGTCGCGCTCGGGACCACGCGCGGCGCACGCGGGCTGACCGTCACGGTGCGCTTCCCGCGGCCGGCCTGACGCGCGGCGGCGGGCGGCTTGTCCACAGATTATGTTGGCAAGCTTGTGGACAACCTTCCATTAACGGCACCAAGCCGTTGATCGGAAAGGGTTTGTCGTGCGTGCGCGGCAAATGCGCCGGACCGGGGCAGGCACGCGCTCCCGTCAGTTGTCGTTGACGATCCGCTCGACCCGAAGGCCGGTCGAGGTTTCGAGGACGTTCGTGTGCTTCTGCGCACCGCAATACAGCAGCCCCTTCGTCGACGCTCATTCGGAAATTTGACAACCAGTTGTCCACTACGTAAAATGGTTGTCAATTTACGATCCGGGCTGGATATGACGAAATCCGACAAGTTGACCGCCGTCGCGCTGTCCGTATTCCGGTTGAACGGCCTGCTGATCGAATGGGGCAACGCCTTCGCCGGGCCGCACGGCTTGACCAGCGCGCGCTGGCAGGTGCTGGGCGCGATCTCGATGGCGCAGGACGCGCCGAACATCCCGCAGATCGCCGATGCGATGGGTATCACGCGGCAGGCCGTCCTGAAACAGATCAACGTGCTGACCGACGAAGGGCTGGTGTTGTCGTTGCCCAACCCGGCGCACAAGCGCTCGCCGTTGTATGCGCTGACGCCGCGTGGCGAAGCGGCCTATCAGGCCGTGGTCGAGCAGTGGCAGCGGCATGTTCGCGACATCGCCGGCGATTTCAATTCGGCCGACCTCGACGCGGCGCTGCGCGTGCTGTCGGCGATGTCCGGCGCGCACGGCCAGGACGGCCACGCGTGACCGCCCGCTTGCCCTCTACCCCACCAGGAGTACCCATGCCTCAGTTCAAGCCGATGGATCCGGCCTTTCCGATCCAGCAACAGATCGCGATCGACGCGGAGCCGGTCGTGCTCGTCAACGTGTTCACGCTGGCGCCGGCCGACGAAGCCGACTTTCTCGCCGTCTGGAAAGACGACGCGGAGTTCATGAAGCGGCAGCCCGGATTCATCTCGACGCAGCTTCACCGCGCGCTCGGCGACAGCCCGACCTACCTGAATTATGCGATCTGGGAATCGACGGATGCGTTTCGCGCGGCCTTCACGCATCCGGAGTTCGTCGCGAAGCTGTCGGCCTATCCATCGTCCGCCGTCGCCAGCCCGCACCTGTTCCAGAAGGTCGGCGTGGCCGGTATCTGCACGGCGTGAGCCGGCGTGCGAGACGTGGCAGTGCGTGGCATCGGCCGAATCGCGAACACGGACTTCTCCACAGAAAATGTTGGCAAGCTTGTGGATATCCTGCGCACCGTGACGCTAAACCCTTGATCCGATGGACTTTGGCACGCGTGATGCAGACGAGGCGCGGGCAATGGCCGCCGCCTTCACCGCTTCGCCGCACATCGCATCACGACGCCACGTCGATGAACGTCGCCACCACCACCCGCATGCCGGACCGGCGCGGCGCCACTTACCCACAGATTGTGTTGGCAAGCTTGTGGATAGCCTGCGCATACCGCGATCAAGCACTTGATCCGAAAGACTTTGTCCGCGCCGCCTCGAAACGGCACACGGCCGCCCGATCGCCGGTTGCGTGACGCCTCGGCACGTGACGCGCCGCCTGCCGTGCTTGTCCACAGATTGTGTTGGCAAGCGTGTGGATAGCCTGCGCATACCGCGACCAAGCGCTTGATCCGAAAGACTTTGTCCGCGCCGCTTCAAATCGAGCACGGCGGCGCGCGTCATGCCGGACGCCGCCACTCGCGGGCTTGTCCACAATTTTTGTTGGCAAGCATGTGGATATCCTGAGCATGCGCGACCTAAGTCGTTGATCGCACAACGTTTGATCGCGCGGGTCACGACTGCGGCACGGCGCGTCCGAAGCGCGCGCCACGCATGCCGTGCCGCGCGGCTCAACCGAACGTCTGCGCGACGATACGCGCGACCGACGCGATCACGTCGTCCTTTGCCCGCGCATCGGCGCGCGTCTGCGTGTAGTACACGACCAGCACGATCGGCGCGCGCGACGTCGGCCAGATGACGCCCGCGTCGTTCGTCGTCCCGTAATCGCCGGTACCGGTCTTGTCGCCGACCGTCCATCCGGTGGGCACGCCCGCTCGAATTCGCTTGTCGCCGACCTTGTTGCCGCGCAGCCACGTGACGAGTTGCGCACGCTGCGCGGCCGGCAGCGCGTCGCCGAGCGTCAGCACGCGCATGCTGGCGGCCATCGCGGCGGGCGTCGTCGTGTCGCGCGGGTCGCCCGGCAGCGCGGTATTCAGTTCGGGCTCCCATCGATCGAGACGGAACATGTCGTCGCCGATCGAACGCGCATAGGCCGTTACCGCCGACGGGCCGCCGATCAGCTTCATCAGCAGGTTCGCGGCCGAGTTGTCGCTGTACTGGATCGTGGCCTCGCACAGTGCGGCGACCGTCATGCCCGTGCCGACATGCTTCCCCGACACCGGCGAATAGTTGACGAGGTCGGCCTTGGTGTACGTCACGCGCTGTTGCAGCAAGCCCGGCCGCTCGACGCTCTGCGCGAGCACGGCCGCACTCAGCATCGCCTTGAACGTACTGCAGAACGGGAAGCGCTCGCCCGCACGATGCTCGATGGCCCGGCCGCTCGCCGTGTCGATCGCGCACACGCCGAGACGGCCGCCCGCGTCGCGCTCGAGATCGGCGATCGTCGCCGCCGCCGCTGCGGGCGCAATGGCGTCCGCGGCAGCCGCCGCTGCCGCCGTGGTTTCGTCCGGTGCGGCGGCCTGCCGCGACGCGCACGCGGTGACGGTGAGAACGAGCGGCGCCGTCGCGGCGGCCAGCAACAGGGTTCGACGTTTCGATGAGCAGGTCATGTCGGTTGTCTCGTGGTGGAATGGCGGCGAAACGGTGCTGCGTATCGAAAACGGCCGGCCGCCGAGACAGCACTATCGGGACTTTACGGTTGACTGACAAGCAACGATAATTGAGCGCTGACAAAAGAAATTCTTATGACGAAGCTCCGCCCTCATCTCCCGCTCAATGCGTTGCGCGCGTTCGAATCGTCGGCGCGCCACCTGAACTTCACGCGCGCCGGCCTCGAGCTGAGCGTGACCCAGGCCGCGGTCAGCCAGCAAGTGCGCTCGCTGGAGGAGCGGCTCGGCTGCACGTTGTTCACGCGGTTACCGCGCGGCCTCGGGCTGACCGACGAGGGGCGCGCATTGCTGCCGGTACTGAGCGACGCGTTCAGCCGTATCGAGACGGTGCTCAAGCAGTTCGACGGCGGGCGCTTCCACGAGGTGCTGACGCTCGGCGTCGTCGGCACCTTTGCCCTAGGCTGGCTAATGCCGCGGCTGAAGCAGTTCGGCGACACGCACCCGTTCGTCGAGCTGCGGCTGCGGACCAACAACAACGTCGTCGACCTCGCCGCCGAGGGCCTCGACTTCGCGATCCGCTTCGGTGAAGGCAACTGGCCGACGACGCGCAACGAGCGGCTGCTCGATGCACCGCTCACCGCACTGTGCACGCCGGACATTGCGCGACGCCTCGCGCGGCCGGCCGATCTCGCAAACGAAACGCTGCTGCGCTCGTACCGCACCGACGAATGGCTCGGCTGGTTCGATGCCGCGCAGCTCGAACCGTGGGCCGTCAACGGGCCTGTGTTCGATTCGTCGCGGCTGATGGTCGAGGCCGCGATGCAGGGCGCGGGCGTCGCGCTCGCGCCCGCGTGCATGTTCGCGCGCGAGCTGCAGCTCGGCCAGCTCGCGCGGCCGCTCGACATCGACGTGCGTGCGGGCGGCTACTGGCTCACGTCGCTGAAGTCGAAACCGCTGACGCCCGCGATGACGCTCTTTCGCGACTGGATCGTGGCGGAAGCGGCCGGCGCGGCGCCCACCGAGTAACGCCGCCGCGCTTGTCCACAGAAAGTGTTGGCAAGGATGTGGATATCCTGGGTATCCGGGGCCTAAGCCCTTGATCGCGCACACATTCGCGCGCCGATGCACGGCGCGGGCAGCCTTTGCGCACGGGCTTCGCGCACCCGTCGCATTCCGGCTGGATCCTCAACCCGTACGACGCAATCGATTGCGAGTTGTCCACAGATTTTGTTGGCAAGCCTGTGGATATCCGTCAGATCGGACGCGTAACATCTTGATACACAAGGGGATTCAGTGCACGGACCTTGACCGGTCAATGGTGTGGCACGGAAACGGTTGCCGAACCGCACGCCGTGCACGCGTGGCGCGCCCGGCCGACGGCCGGGCGGTTCTCCACAGATTGTGTTGGCAAGCTTGTGGATATCCTGCGTATCGGGCGCCTAACCGATTGAGCGGACGAGGTTTTGTGCCGCGTCCGCCGAATCGGGCAGCGGCAGCGCCGCCCGTGCGTCAATGGCGGTCGAGCCCGCCGCGCAATTCGCTCGCCTTGTCGCGCAACGCTTCGTAGCCCGAACGCGCATGCTCCGGCAGGTCGGGATCGCCGATCAGTGCGCCGAGCGTTTCGATCAGGCTGAACAGGATGCCCTTCGCCGCGCCGACCGCGATGCTTTGCGATTCGATCGACTTGTGCAGGTGGTCGACCGCCGCTTCCAGATTCTCGAGCTTGTGCTCGCCGTCGTCGGGCCGGTTGTCGGTCGTCATCGTCTACCTCCGCCATCGTTCAAGGGTCATGTCACGATTCTATGCCGCTGCGCGCGAACGTGGCGCGACATCGCGCAACGTTCGCGCGGCACGCCGCTACAGCACCGCGACCACCTTCACGCGACCCGGCTGCTCCGCCGCGGCGACTACCTGGCCGTCGACGCGGCGGAACGTCAGCGATACGGTTTCGTCGCCGACGCGCAGCGCATCGATCCGCAGCCAGTCGACGCCTTCCGGCAATGCCGGACGCTCGACGCGCACCTCGTGGCGCGACGCGTCGATGCTCACGCCGAGGCACGCCTGCAGCATCATGAACGGCGCGCCGGCCGCCCACGCCTGCGGCAGGCAGGCCACCGGATACGCGGTCGGCGGTTCGCCGCGCCGGCGCGGGAAGCCGCAGAACAGCTCCGGCAAGCGCATCTCGAAGCTCACCGCCGCCTCGAACAGCGCGCGCAGCAGATTCACCGCGGCCGTCTTGTCGCCGTAGCGCGCCAGGCCGCGCGCGATGAGCGCATTGTCGTGCGGCCACACCGAGCCGTTGTGATAGGCCATCGGGTTGAAACGCGGCTGCCCGGCCGCGAGCGTGCGGATGCCCCAGCCCGTCTGGAACAGCGCCGAGCCGAGCACGCCGGCGACCGCCGCGCCGCGTTCCGCGTCGGGCAGCCCGAACGCAAGCAGATGGCCCGCATTCGACGCGAACACGCGGCACAGGTCGCCATGACCGTCGAGCGCGATCCCGTAGAAATCGCCTTCCGGCATCCAGAACAGCGCGTCGACCTGCTCGCGCAGCGTCTTCGCGCGCAACGCGTAGCGCGTCGCGTCGGCAGCATGGCCGCGCCGGTGCGAGCACGCCGACATCGCGTCGAGCGCCGCGCACGCATAGGCCTGCACTTCGACGAGCGCGATCGGCCCGTCCGGGAAACGGCCGTCCGCGTGGAATACCGAATCGTGACTGTCCTTCCAGCCCTGGTTCGCGAGGCCGCGCTCCGACGTGCGCTGATAATCGAGCAGCCCGTACGGATTGCGGTCGCACTTGTCGATCACCCATTGCGCGGCGCGCTCCAGCGCGGGCCACAGCTCGTCGATCAGCGCTTCGTCGCCGGTGCGTTCGACATAGGCGCCCGCGAGCACGATGAACAGCGGAGTCGTATCGACGCCGCCGTAGTACAGCGCGAACGGCACCTCGCCCGTCGCGGCCATTTCGCTGCGGCGGAACTCGTGCATGATCTTGCCGGGCTCCGCGTCGCGGAACGCGGAGGTCTCGCGCGCCTGATGCTCGGCGAGAAAACGCAGCACGCCGCGCGCGAGCGACGGCTGCAGCCACAGCATCTGCAGCGACGTGATGATCGCGTCGCGACCGAACGGCGTCGAGAACCACGGGATGCCCGCATACGGGTACGGCCCCGTGTCGAGTTGCGTCGTGAGCAGCCCGAGATCCGCAAGCGAACGATCGAGCCATGCGTCGAACAGCGGATTGCCGGTGTTCACGCGCGCCATCGACTCGCGCCGTGCCCGCATCTCGCGATGCACGCCGACGAGCGCGGTGCGCAGCGCGACGCGGCCGCACCCGGGCCCTTCGGCCTGCGCGGGCCCGAGCGTCGCATCGACGGTCAGGTAAATCGACACGCACGCCTGCGCGGCGATCGTCAGCGTGTAGTCGGCGCGATCGACCGACAGCGCGTCGGGCGCCGGCGAGAAATGCACGGTCACGTTGCGCGCCACGCTGTCGAGGCCGTCGTAGTGCAGCCGCACGGCGCCCGCATCGACGCGCGGCGCGCCCACCGTGCCGCGCTTCGGCCGCCGCGTGCCGCGCACTTCGAACATGTCCTTGAAATCGGCCGCGAACGACAGCGACAGCGGCACCTCGGCTTCGCTCGCGCCGTAGTTCGTCAGCGTCAGCGCTTCGTAAAGCACGTCGCCCGCGAGCACGCGCATGCGCTCGATATGGATCACGCCTTCCGGCGTCTCGTGGCCGCCGAGCGGCGGCAGCGGGCGGTTCGTCAGGTGCGCGGTAAACGATGCGTTGTCGGCGCTCGTCGCGCCCGACAGCAGCGACGGCGCGCGGCCGCCGAACGTCAGGCGCCAGGTCGACAGCACGCGCATGTCGTCGACGAACAGGCCGTCGTCATGCCCGCCGATGTCGCCGAGCGCGTCGCTGACCACGAACGCGTCGCCGGATTTCAGCACGTACTGGTTGTTGCGCGCGAGGGCCTGCGGATCAGCTTCGGGCGCGATGAAAGCGGGACCCGACGCGGTGGTCGGGGCAATGGGCGCGACTTGCGGCGCCTGCGTCGTCGTGGCTTCGGCGTGATTCGGCATCGATGCTCCTGTGTCGAGGCGCAACGCGCGGCGCGCGTCGCGTGTTTCGCACAGGATAGGCCAGAACGGCGAACGTGCGCAGCGCCGAAACGGCCGCGACGCCATGCGACGTTGCTTCGTCGCATGGCGTCGCTTACGGGCACGTCAGTTGCCGGTCAGAATTTCCACAGGATGTTGCCGAGGATCGCGTTGTCGCGCACGCCGCTGCCATACTGGCCGCTGTACGTGAGGCCGAGCGTCAGGCGCTTCGTGATGTTCGCGTCGATGCCGGCTTCGAGCACCGCGCTGTCGCGAGCAATCGGCACGCCCGACACCTGGAACGACGTGCCGCCGTTCGCGAACGTGAACGCCGACGACGGCCGCACGTTGCCGAACGCATGCCGCCAGCCGACCGTGCCGCGCGCGGTGAACGTGCCGCTCGCGATCGAACCGAGCTGCGATGCCGCGCGCAGGCCGAGCGTCGAGAAGCCGACGTGGGTCGTCTCGCCGCCGGCGCGCAGCGCGGCCGCGCCGCCGGTTTCCGTATAGCCGTCGGTATGCAGGTTCACATACGCGAGGCCCGCGAACGGCTCGATCGCGACCGGGCCGACCGGCAGCGCGTAGCCGACTTCGCCGAACACCTGCGCCGAATGCGCGTTGTAGCCCGCCGAGTCGTGATCGGAGAAGCCCGCGAAGCCCGGATAGCGGTCGCTGTTGATGCGATACCACGTGTACGACGCGCCGCCGCGCACGCCGAGCGCGCCATACTGCGCGCCGCCGTACAGCGACAGGTAGTAGCTGTTCACCGCTGCCGACGAACTCTGGTCGTTGTCGAGCGAGCTGTGCGTGACGCCCGCGGCCAGACCCGCACGCCACTTGTCGTTGAGCGCCATGTCGGCGCCGGCGATGAAGCCCGTCATGCTGCGCTTGATCGTCGACGCGTTGCCGTCGCCGGCGAGGCGACTGCGGCCGCCGAACGCCTGCCCCCAGACGACCGGCTGATAAGGCGTCCCGCCGTAGCACCCTTCGCGCGAACCGATCCGGCGTTCCGGCGGCAGCGTCGGGTCGGTCACGCCGGCCGTGTTGTCGCCGCACAGCGCGGCGCCGCCCGACGACAATGCCGCGAGCGGGCCCGATCCGGGCGCGAGGCCCTGACGGACGCGATCGGTCACCGCATCGCGCACATAGCGGCTGTCGAGCAGCAGCATGCTCTTCAGGCTCGCCTGCAGTTCGCCATCGAGCAGCCCGTACGCGCGGCGCGCGGTGGGCGCGTCGGTCGTCAGCACCGCGTCGTACAGCGGATTGCCGGTGCCGAGCCCGCCGAGCGCGGTCGCGACCGAGCGCTGGTTCGGCGTCGTCGCGACGTCGGGCAGCGACGTGCCGTTCTGGACCAGTTGCAGGTACACGTGATCCGGATCGTAGGTGAGCTTCGGCATCAGGAACGCGTAGTTCGCGTTCACCTGGCTGAACACGCCCTGCACGCCCGACGATGCGGTCAGGATCGTGTAGGTCGTGCTCGGCTGGTAGCTGCCCTGGTTCGCGAGCACCTGCACGGTGCCGCCATTGAGCATCGCCGTGCCGCTCGCCGCGAGGCTGCCGCTTTGCTGCGGCGTGGCGGCGACCTGGAACGTCGAACCCGGCTGGAACGTGACGTTGCCGGCCACGTTCAGCGACGCGCCCGGCTGCGTGGCGGCGGCCGTCGCGCCGCCCTGCACCACGAGGCCGCCGATCGTGCCGGTGCCCGTCAGCGTCGCGCCGTTCTGCACGGTGACGGTCGACTGGCCGAGCGAACCGTTGACGGCGAGCGTGCCCGCGCCGACCGTGGTCGGGCCGCTCAGCGTGCTCGTGCCGGTCAGCGTGAGTTGTCCGCTGCCGGCCAGGGTGAGCGAACCGGTGCCGGACAGCACGCTCGCGATCGTCACATTGCCCGATTGATCGACGATCAGCGCACCGTTGTCGACGACGTTGCCGGCCACGCTGCCCGACGTGCCGCCGTTGCCGAGTTGCAGCGCGCCGCCGGCTGCGATCGTGGTGCCGCCCGTGTACGTGTTGTCGCCGGTCAGCACCTGCGTGCCGCTCGCCACCGTCACACCGCCCGAGCCACCGATCGTGCCGCCGAACGTACTGCTGCCGCTGCCGTTCAGCGCCAGCGCATTCGCGCCGAGATTCACGTTCGTGCCGGCCGCACCCGACAGCGCACCGACCGTTTGCGTGCCGGTCGCACCGCTCACGTCGAATGTCGCACCGGCGCCCGCGAGATTCACCGCGCCCGTCGCCGCGAGACTGCCGCCGGCGCCGAGTGCGAGTGTGTTGCCGCCGTTGATCGTCGTGCCGCCCGTGTACGTGTTCGCGCCCGTCAGCGTCTGCGTGCCGGCGCCCGCCAGCGTCACGCCGCCCGTCCCGCCGATCGTGCCGCCGAAGGTGTTGTTGCCGCTGCCGCTCAGCGTCAGCGCATTCGCGCCGAGATTCACGTTCGTGCCGGCCGCACCCGACAGCGCACCGACCGTTTGCGTGCCGGTCGCACCGCTCACGTCGAACGTCGCACCGGCGCCCGCGAGATTCACCGCGCCCGTCGCCGCGAGACTGCCGCCGGCGCCGAGTGCGAGCGTGCTGCCGCCGTTGATCGTCGTGCCGCCCGTGTACGTGTTCGCGCCCATCAGCGTTTGCGTGCCGGTGCCGGCAACCGTCACACCGCCCGCCCCGCCGATCGTGCCGCCGAACGTACCGTTGGTGGCGCCATTCAACGTCAGCGCATTCGCGCCGAGATTCACGTTCGTGCCGGCCGCGCCGGTCAGCGTGCCGAGCGTCTGGGCGCCCGTCGCGCCGCTCAGGTTGAACGTCGCGCCCGTGCCCGCGAGATTCACGGCGCTACCCGAGGCGAGACTGCCGCCCGCTCCCAGCGCAAGCGTGCTGCCGCCATTGATCGTCGTGCCGCCCGTGTACGTGTTCGCGCCCGTCAGCGTCTGCGTGCCCGTGCCGGCAACCGTCACGCCGCCCGCCCCGCCGATCGTGCCGCCGAACGTACCGTTGGTGGCGCCATTCAGCGTCAACGCATTCGTGCCGAGATTCACGTTCGTGCCGGCCGCACCGGTCAGCGTGCCGATGGTCTGCGCGCCCGTCGCACCGGCCAGATCCAGCGTCGCGCCGGCGCCCGCGAGGTTCATCGCGCCGGTCGACGCGAGGCTGCCGCCCGTGCCGAGCGCCAGCGTCCCGGCGTTGATCGTCGTGCCGCCCGTGTAGGTACTCGCGCCGGTCAGCGTGGTGGTGGCCGCGCCGTCCTTCACGAGACTGCCCGCGCCGGAAATCGCGCCGCCCAGCGTGAGACTGTTGCTGCCGCCCAGCGTCAGTGCGGCACCCGTGCCGAGATTGACCGCATTGCCGACCGACAAGGCCGCATTCGTATCGAGCGTCGCCGTGCCGCCGACGTTCAGCGCGCCAGTGCCGAGCGCGCCGTTGTTGCCGAGCACCAGGCTGCCGCTATCGAGGTTCGTACCGCCGGTGTAGGTATTGGCGCCGTTCAGCGTCTGCGTGCCGGTACCCGACAACGTGAGACTGCCGGTGCCGCCGATTACCCCGCCGAACGTGCCGCTGGCCGTACCGCCCAGCGTCAGCGCGTTGGCGCCGAGATTCACGCTCGTTCCCGCGACACCCGACAGTGCGCCAAGCGTTTGCCCGCCCGTCGCACCGGCCAGATCCAGCGTCGCGCCGGCGCCCGCGAGGTTCATCGTGCCCGTCGATGCAAGGCTGCCGCCCGCGCCGAGCGCGAGCGTGCCGGCATTGATCGTCGTGCCGCCGGTGTACGTGTTCGCCCCCGTCAGCGTCGTCGTCGCCGCGCCGTTCTTCACGAGGCTGCCCGCGCCGGCAATCGCGCCGCCCACCGTGAGGCTGTTGCTGCCGCCCAGCGTGAGGGCAGCGCCCGTGCCGAGGTTGACCGCATTACCGACGGACAAGGCCGCATTCGTATCGAGCGTCGCCGCCCCGCCGACGGTCAGCGCGCCGGTGCCCAATGCCGAGCCGTTGCCGAGCACCAGTCCGCCGGCGTTCAGCGTCGTGCCGCCCGCATAGTTGTTCGCGCCCGACAGCGTGAGCGTCGCCGCGCCGTCCTTCACGAGACCGCCTCCGCCGGAAATCACGCCGCCGAGGCCGAGATCGGTGCTGCCGCCAAGCGTCAGCGTGGTGCCCGTCGCGAGGTTGACGCCATTTGCCAGGGACACGTTGGCGGTCGCGTCGAGCGTCGACGAGCCGTTCACGTTCACCGCGCCGATGCCGAGCGACGCATTGCTGCCGACGACGAGGTTGCCGCCGTTCAGGTTGGTGCCGCCCGTGTACACGTTCGTGCCCGTCAGCGATTGCGTGCCGGTACCCGACAGCGTCACGCTGCCGGCCCCCCCGATCGTACCGGCATAGGTCGCATTGCCGGTGCCGTCGAGCGTCAGCGAATTCGCGCCGAGGTTCACGTTCGTGCCGGCCGCGCCGGCCAGCGAGCCGATCGTCCGCCCGCCCGATGCGGCGCTCACGTCGAACGTTGCGCCCGCACCGGTCAGGTTGACCGTGCCGGCCGCCGACAGACTGCCGGCCCCACTCAGCGCGAGCGTGCCGCTATTGATGGTCGTGTCGCCCGTATACGTGTTCACGCCGCTCAGCGTCATGGTCGCCGCACCGTTCTTCGTGAGGCCGCCGCTTCCGTTGATCGCGCCGGTCAGCCCGAGATTGCTGCTGCCGCCGATCGTCAGCGTCGAGCCGGTGGCGAGATTGACCGTGTTGCCGAGCGTCACGTTCGTGCTCGCGTCGAGCGCCGCCGACGCATTGACATTCAGCGTACCCGTGCCGAGCGCCGAATTGTTGCCGACCACCAGGCCGCCGGCGTTGAGGTTCGTGCCGCCCGTGTAGCTGTTCGCGCCGGACAGCGTCAGCGTGCCGCCGTCGTTCTTCGTCAGCACGCCGCCGCCCGACACCGTGCCGGAGAGCGTCAGCCCGGTCGCGCCCTGCACCGTCAGGCCACCCGTGCCGAGCGACACGTCGTTGGAGACGTTGAGCCCCGCCACGCCCGCCTGCAACGCACCGCCGTTGCCCGTGACGGTGCCGGTGCCGAGCGACGCGTTGTCGTTGATGATCGCCACGCCGCCGCTGAGCGTCGCGTCCTGCGCCGTGGACGCACCGTTGATGGTCCAGTTGCCGCTCGCGACGTCGAGGTGATTGAAGTTGATGTAGTTGTTGACCGCGATCGTGCCGTTCGCCGCGGCGCCCTGCTGCAGGTTGAGCGTGTTGTTGCCGCCCGCGCCGCCGTCGACGACGCCGGTTGCCGCCACGCCGAGCGTGATCGGGCCGACCGTGATGTTGAATGCACCACCGGTGCCGCCGGCCGTGTTGACCGACGAGCCCGTCACGGCATTGAACGTATTCGTGCTGTTCGCCCCCATCGACACGCCGCCGTTGATCGTGCCCGAGTTGGTGAACGTATTGCCCTGTCCGGGCGTGCCGTTCGTGCTGAACGATACGCGACCGGTAATCGTTCCGCTGTTCGACATGTTGACCGTGCCGCCGCCGTATGCGGCGACCACCGGCGCATCCGCGCCGACGAGGGTCGCGCCGGATAGTGCCGTGGAGCCGATCGAACCGGTGTTCGTAATGGTCGACGTGCCGCCCGTGCCGTTTTGAACCGACAGCGCCATGCCCGTCACGCCGGCGATCGCCACGCCGGTCGAGCCGTTCATCGTGCCGTTGTTGGTCACGGTCGTCGTGCTCGCCGACGCGTTGCCGACTACCGTGCCGCTCGACAGGATGCCGAGCCCCGAGCCGAGCAGCGCCGGGTCGATCGTGCCGTTGTTGGTCAACGTCGTGCCGCTGCCGGTCAGCGACATCGCCGTGCCGCCGACACCGAGCAGCACGCCGACGCTGGCGCCGGGGTTGACCGTCACGTTCAGGTTGTTGGCGCTGTTCGAATAACTGGGTGCCAGCGGGTTCGCGACGCCGGAACAGGTCACCGTGGTGCCCGCCGTGCTGCAGGTCGCATAGGCGGGAACGATGCCCGCGCCCGACAGCGCCAGAAACACGCCCGTGGGCAACAGCAGTCTCGGAAACGGCTCACCCGCTTTTTTCGAACGCGCAATATTCATGCTGTCCCTCGTTATTGATTTCGGCCCTGGTATTGGTATCGCGGCCGCACCGCATGGCACGCAGTAGAAAATCACGGACAAAAGCGTCCGCCCCGATAATCGCGACGCGATATCGGCTTATTCATGGATGAAGTTTTGATCGACCCGGGAATACGGTCGAAACTAGTCGAATGACATGATGGCGGCCCCTGGTTTTTGCAGCGACTTTCTGGTTGATTCAATTACTGCCCTGCTTTTATCAGACAAGGCTATATCAAATGCAAACCGTTTTCCAGTCGATGTTTACCCATCGGATCAAGCGTCGACGAACATGTACTTTTTACCCGCCAGGGAGCTCCGGATACGACACCCCGCACGTTTTTCGCCGGCTTATTTTGATTTTTCGCAAAGATATCGGACACGACGCATCCGTGAAAACGCCGATATATATGGTTTTGATTCAATACAGACGGATTTTGCAGCGCAATATTTTTACCGCGACGAATCGTCAATATGGATAATCAGCATCCGCTTAATAGACGAACCGAATTGTTGAGCTTCCAGGGAAATTATTTTGATTTTTCGCCGCGCAAGGGATTTTCAACACGAATCGTTATCGTTTATCCAGTGTCGATGGCGTTCGCGCAGCCGGCATGAGACGACCGGAACCCGGAGAAAACAACGAAACCACGCATGCCGAAAGCGCGAACTCCCGAGGTCACCACATCACGAAAACAAGCTCATCAGATAAAGCATCGGCCGAAACGAGACCGGTCGCGCATCGGGATTCGCCCACAGACGCACCGCATAGACGACATAGGCCGGCACCTCGCGCCAACTCGAATAGACATCGCGCAGTTGAAAGCGGCGCGGGTACGCGGCGGAGATGTTCTCCCGCGCAATGCCGACACGCTCGAACGCGAGGCGCGCCCGCGCGAGATGGTAGTACTGGCTGACGATCAGCACGCGCGACAGGCGATGCGCGTGCAGGTAGGCAAGCGTGTGTCGGGCGGTCGCGAGCGTGTTGTCGCCCTGGTCGTCGACGGCGATCCGGTCGGCCGGCACGCCGCGCGCCACGAGGTAGTCGCGCATGGCCGTCGCCTCGTTCAGACCGGGGCCGTCGATCGCGCCGCTGACCAGAAACGCCGGGCACTGCCCCGTGCGGTAGCAGCGCACGCCGACGTCGAGCCGGGCCGCGAGCACGGGCTTCGGCGCGCCGGTGTCGTCGAGCGCGTTGCCGAAGATCACGGCGACGTCGGCCGGTTCGCTCGACATCCGCATCCCGTATCCGACGAGCGCAACGGCGGCGGCGCCCCAGATGCACGCGACGACGGCCAGCAGGCCGCCCGTTCGGGCCGCAAAGCCCCGTTTGGTGTGGTCTTTCAAGGTTTTCGGTCTCTCAGGTCGTCGGGCGTATCGGCTGGCCCGGCCCCGCATGGGCGCGTAACGCTAGCATGGCGCGCTCGCGCGTGTCCACGCGCCGGACCGATGCCGGGCTGCTACCGGCCTTTCGGCACGATGACCGACAGCGCGCGCCCGGGTAAGCGGGCCGGCAATACGGAGATCGAAAGAATGCGAATGGCCGCGCCACGCGGCCCGGACCGATTCAATCGGCCGGGCACATCGCGAGCCGCCCCATCGCCTCGCCGGCGCCGCGCACCGCGCAGGTGGCCGGCTCGTCGGCGACCCGTGCGACCAGCCCGGTCTCGTCGTACAGCAGGCGTTCGAGATCGGCGAGCAGCGCGCCGCCGCCAGTGAGCACCACGCCGCGATTCGCGATATCGGTCACGAGTTCGGCCGGCGCGTTTTCCAGCACCGACTTCACCGCGCCGATCACCTGCTTGAGCGGCGCGGCCAGCGCATCCGCGACGTCGTGATTGGACAGCTCGACCGAACGCGGCAGGCCGTCGCCGATGCTGCGGCCGACGGCACGGGTCGACGTGCGCGGCACCGCGCGGGTGGCCGAGCCGATCGTCTTCTTCACGTGCTCCGCCGTCTGCTCGCCGAGCAGCACGCCGTACAGGTTGCGGACATGGTTGACGATCGCCGCGTCGAACTGGCTGCCGCCGACGCGAATCGCCTCGCGGTACACGATGCCGCCGAGCGCGATGACGGCGACTTCGGTCGTCCCGCCGCCGATGTCGATGACCATCGAGCCGACCGGCTCGGTCACCGGCAAACCCGCGCCGAGCCCGGCCGCGAGCGATTCCTCGATCAGTTCGACCTCCGATACGCCGGCCGCGAACGCGGCCTCGCGGATCGCGCGGCGCTCGACGGCCGTCGCGTCGGACGGCACGCACAACGTGACCTCGACGCGGCGGCCGAAGCGCGAGCGGGTGCGCGACATGTCGATGAAGCTGCGGATCATCTGTTCGGCCGCGTGCGCGTCCGCGATCACGCCGTGCCGCATGGGGCGCACGGATTCGAGATGCCCCGGTTCGCGGCCGAGCAACGCCTTCGCGAGCTCGCCGACGGCCTCGAGAATCGGCCGCGCGTCGCTTGCGCCGCCCTTGCGGAAGCAGACGACCGACGGCTGGTTCAGCACCACGCCGCGTTCGTGCGTATAGATCCGCGTACTTGCCGTTCCCGGGTCGATCGCAACGGGTTGCGAAAACAACTTTCCGAACAGCGGTGTCGACATATCAAACCTTTGTGAGGGAACGGGCCGGGACAGCCGCGCCGCACTTTTTGCCGCGCGTCCATGCCGCCCCATCACGAGCTTAGCGGCAAATCGTTCCGATACTTTAGGCAATTCCCGTGATTTTTTCGCGACGAAATTGCCGAACGTGGCGTTTCGGGCACGTCCGGCTACGCAACGGCCTCTCGCGTTGGGCCTGTAAAACACGGTAATCTCTCGGTCTTGCCTGCTCCCGGCAGGCCTCAGACGCACGATCACGCCAGGTATGTTCACCATGACAGCGACCGTTTTCTTCCGCTGGGCGCCGGTGCGCCCGCTCTGCACGGCGCTCATTGCCTTCTGGTGCTGCACGGTCGCCGCCCAACCGCTGCCGGCCACCGAATCCGCCGCTGCCCGGACCGTTGCCGCTGCCGCCAACGCCCCGGCCGCCGCCGTGCCCGCCGTGCCCGCCGCGTCGACGCACACCTGCACGGCCGACGGCGGCCCGGCCGGCCGCCCGTCGATCGGCCTCGTGCTGTCCGGCGGCGGCGCGCGCGGCTACGCACACCTCGGTGTCCTGAAAGTGCTGGAGGACAACCGGATTCCGATCGACTGCATCGCGGGCACCAGCATGGGCGCCGTGGTCGGCGGCCTGTACGCGAGCGGGATGGCGGCCGACGAGATGCAGAAGCGGCTGTCGGAAGTCAATCTGGCGGATATCGCGTTCGACGTGACGGACCGCGCGGACCTGCCGCAAACCAGCCGGGAAGACGAACGCCTGTATATCAACGGGCTGACGCTCGGCTTCGGCAAGAAAGGCGTCAAGGCGCCGGTCGGCCTCGTCCAGGGCAATCGGCTGCAGGCGCTGCTCGCGAACTGGACGGCCGCCGTGCCGACCAACCAGCCGTTCGACCTCCTGCCGATCCCGTACCGCGCGGTCGCGACCGACCTGCAGACGGGCCAGATGGTCGTGCTCGACCACGGCTCGCTGCCGCTCGCGATTCGCGCGAGCATGGCGATGCCGGGCCTGTTCGCGCCGGCCGAGATCAACGGGCACGCGCTGGTGGACGGCGGGCTCGTGAGCAACCTGCCCGTCGACACCGCGCGGCAGATGGGCGCGAACATCGTGATCGCCGTCGACATCGGCTCGCAACTGCGCCCGCTCGACGCGCTCGCGTCGCCGGCCGACGTGATGCAGCAGATGGTCGGCATCCTGATCCGCCAGAACGTGACCGCGCAGCGCAAGCAGCTCGACGCGCAGGACGTGCTGCTCACGCCGAACCTCGGCTCGCTCGCGTTCACCGATTTCCAGAACGCGAAGCAGGCGATTGCCGCCGGCGAGGTCGCCGCGACCGCGGCGCTGCCGAAGCTGCGGCGTTTCGCGCTCACGCCGGAACAGTACGCGGCCTACCGGTCCGCGCACGCGCAGCCGCTGCCGCCGCCGATCCGGATCACGCGCATCGACATCAAGACCAGCGGCGGCGTGCCGAAGCGCGTCGTCAGCAACGCGCTGCATGTGAAACCCGGCGACATCTACGATCCGAAGACCGTCAGCCAGGATCTGCTCGGGCTCACGACGGGCGGCAACTTCGAGAGCGTCACGCAGCAGATCGTGAGCCGCGGCGACGACAACGTGCTCGAGATCGACGCGCGCGAGAAGTACTGGGGGCCCAACTTCCTGCTGTTCGGGCTCGGCATGTCGAGCAGTTCGACCGACGAAGGCGGTTTCCGCCTGCACGTCGGCTACCGGCGGCCGTGGCTCACCGAATCGGGGCTCGAATTCCGCGCGGACACGACGATCGGCAGCGACCTGCAGTCGGCCCGCGTCGAATTGCGCCAGCCGCTGTCGTCCGCGTACGGTGTGTACCTGTCGCCGTACGCGGAATACCAGCGTCGCTATGCGAACCTGTACGACGACTCCGGCGACGTGAAGATCACGCAGTATCTGATGCAGACGGCACGGGCGGGAATCGATCTGGGCCTGCCGATCGCGCGGCTCGGCGATTTCCGGATCGGCCTCGGTTACGTGACCGGGCACGGCTCGCCGACCTACAACTTGCCGTTCGACAACGGCAGCGGGCAGACGCTGCTGTGGCCGAGCTTCACGTCCCAGGCGCTGATCGCGCGGGCGCGGTTCGTGATCGATCAGCTCGACGATCCGATGTTCCCGCGCAAGGGTTATTTCGGCGAACTGCGAATCGAACGCTCGCTCGTGTCGCGCAACGGCGGCTCGGCACAGGCATTCGACGACGGGATCAACAACGCGCCCTATACCGAGATCTACGGCAAGGCGATGATCGCGCAGCAGTTCGGCCGGCACAGCGTCAGCGCGACGATCGAAGGCGGCAAGAGCATCGGCGGCACCAACCTGATCAACGCGTTCAACTTCACGCTCGGCGGCTTCCAGCATCTGTCCGCCTATGCGGCCGATCAGCTGAACGGCAACGAGCTGGCGTACGGGCAGGTCACGTACATGAACCAGTTGATGACGTTCAACGCATCGCCGATCAAGGCGCTGTCGGTGGGCGCCAGCGCGGAAGTCGGCAACGTCTGGTCCAGCGGCCAGCAGATCGGCGGCGGCGCGCTCAAGCAGAGCTACACGTTCTTCACGAGCCTGTCGACCGCGTTCGGGCCCGTCTACATCGGCGTGGCGCTCGCGCCCGGCGGCCGACGCAACTTCTACCTGCAGCTCGGCCGCACCTACTGAGCATGCGCGGATGCCGCTTCGGCGGCATCCGTGGCGTCGGTGCGCTCGCCGGCAGCCTTCGTCGTCACGATTGCCGCGGATCGGTCCTCGCGCAGCGTAGCCCTAGACCGGCCAACTGATCTCGAAGCGCGCGCCGCCGAGCTCGACCGGATCGACGACCGCGATCCGGCCGTTGTGCGCGTGGAGCACCTGCCGCGTGATCGACAGGCCGAGCCCGTAGCCGCCGGTGCGACGATCGAGGCGCACGAACGCGTCGAAGATCCGTTCGCGCTCGCTCTCGGGCACGCCGGGGCCGTCGTCCTCGACGAAGATCCCGATATTGCCGTGCACGAGCGAGATCCCGACGACGATCCGCGATTTCGCGTACTTGCTCGCGTTGCGCAACAGGTTGCGCATCGCATACGACATCAGCCGCCGGTCCATCTTCACGCGCAAATCCGCCCCGATCGCGATACGCGACTCGATCGCACGGTCCGGATACAGCAGTTGCGCGTCGTTCACCTGGTGCTCGAACCATGCGACCGGCGCGGTCATCTCGATGTTCGACTGCAGCGAGCTGTATTCGAGCCGGGCATACGTGAGGCTCATGTCGATCAGCTCTTCGAGCTCGGTCACGTCCTGCGCGATGCTCTCCAGCGCGCCCTGGTATTCGGCCGCCGAACCCGGTTCGCGCAGCATTTCGAGCGCGAAGCGCACGCGCGCGAGCGGCGTGCGCAGTTCGTGCGAGATCCCGTTCGTCAGATCGCGCTGCGCGGCGATCAGCCGCTCCATGCGCATCGCGAGCGCATTCAGCGTGCGCGCGAGCGGGCCGATGATCACGCTGTGCGATTCGCGCGCGCGCGTGTTGAAACGGCCGCCGGTGAAGTCGATCGCGCGCTCGCGCACCATCACCAGATCCGACCAGACCGGCCGCATCCACCGGTACGCGGCGAGCGCGGGCGCCGTGAACACGAACGCCAGCACGATCCAGATGTCGCCCGGCAGCGAGTCGAACGCATGCCACACGACCTGCGGCGACAATTCGACGCACAGCGCAAGCGCGGGCACCAGCGCGGTCAGCAGGACGAGGCCGAGCAGATGCAGGTAGGTGCGCACGTACAGGCGCGACCAGCTCGGAATGCGGTCGGCGCGCGTGTCGGTCCATGCGCGACGGAAATGCAGCCAGCGCCATTTGACGTAGCGCAGCGTCGGCAGCGGCGGCGCATCGGGGTGCGAACGGGTGGGTCGGATCATCGCGGCTCCCGGCCGGCGGGCGAAATGCCCGCGCGGAACGTGACGGCGTCGCGCGACGGCGGCGTCATTCCCACGCGTGCTTGCTGAATTGATAACCCTTGCTGCGGATCGTCTTGATCCGCTGCGGGTTGCTCGCGTCGTCGCGCAGCTTGCGGCGCAGCTTCGAGATGCGGCCGTCGATCGTGCGGTCGAGACCGTCGAATTCGACGCCGCGCAGTTGCAGCATCAGATCGTCGCGGCTGACGACTTCGCCCGCATGACACACGAGCGCCCACAGCAGGTCGAATTCGGCCGACGTCAGGTCGGGCGTGCTGCCGTCGGGCAGCATGACGGTGCGGTCGGTGCGGTCGATCGAGAACTTGCCGAACGCGTAGCGCTCCGGCTGCGGCGCGGTGCTCTCGGCCGCGCGCGCGGGGGCGCGGCGCAGTTGCGCCTTGATCCGCGCGAGCAGGATGCGCGGCTCGACCGGCTTGTGCACGTAGTCGTCCGCGCCGAATTCGAGGCCGAGCAACTCGTCGAACGGCTCGTCGCGCGCCGTCACCATGATGATCACGCCGTCGTACTGCTTGCGCGCCTCGCGGCAGATTTCGAAGCCGTCCTTGCCCGGCAGGTTCACGTCGAGGATGACGAGATCGGGACGAATGGACAGGATCGCCGGCACCGCGGCGTCACCATGCAGCACGGTATCGACTTCATAGTCGTTCTTGCGCAGGTAGCCGGCGATCAGCGTGGACAAGCGGGTGTCGTCTTCGACGAGCAGGATGCGAAAAGACATGGGCGGCGGTCGAGTCATCGGGAAAGCCGCGGCGGCGCCGGCCGGTGCCGGACGCCGGCCCTCGGCCGAAACGTACCGCATGATACTGCGCCCGCCGCTCGCCCGTTTGCCGGTCTTGAAAATAAGGGCGCGATTCCGGCCGCGCTTGACGAATCGGCGCCGGGACGGTTCCATACGGGCTCGCCGGAATCCGGCCATGCCTCTACCCTGCCTGACGCGATGAATTACCAGACGATCCTCGAACGCATCCATACCGAACTCGCCCCCTGGATTGGCCAGGGACGAGTGGCCGACTACATTCCCGAACTCGCGAAAGTGCCCGCCGACAAGTTCGGGATGGCCGTCGTGACGCTCGACGGAAACGTTTACACGGTCGGCGATGCGCATGAACGCTTCTCGATCCAGAGCATCTCGAAGCTGTTCGCGTGCACGCTCGCGTTCCAGTTGCTGGGCGACGAGCTGTGGGAACGGGTCGGCCGCGAGCCGTCCGGCACCGCGTTCAATTCGCTGGTCCAGCTCGAAAGCGAGCGCGGCAAGCCGCGCAACCCGTTCATCAACGCGGGCGCACTGGTCGTCACCGACGTGCTGTGCCGCCGCTTCGTGAAGGCCGAGACTGCGCTCGTCGAATTCGTGCGGCGGCTGATCGGCGCGAACGACATCGACTACGACTCGCGCGTCGCGCTGTCGGAGTTGCAGCACGCGGAGCGCAACCGCGCGATGGCGCACTTCATGGCGAGCTTCGGCAACATGCAGATGCCGCCCGATACGGTGATCGACGCGTATTGCCGCCAGTGCGCGATCACGATGAACTGCGTCGAGCTCGCCGGCGCCGCGCTGTTTCTTGCGAACGGCGGCGTCGCGCCGGCGACCGGCGAGCGGATCATCGATTCGAGTTCCGCGAAGCGGCTGTCGGCGCTGATGCTGACCTGCGGCACCTATGATGCGGCCGGCGATTTCGTGTACCGGGTCGGGCTGCCGGCGAAGAGCGGCGTCGGCGGCGGGATCGTCGCGGTGCTGCCGGGGGAGATGGCCGTGTGCGTGTGGGCGCCGGGGCTGGATGCGAACGGGAATTCGTTGGCGGGGACGCTGGCGTTGGAGTGGTTGACGACTTATACGGGGAGGTCGATTTTTTGAGGGGGCGAAGTTAAGCGTGCCTCATTTGGCACAATGGCGGCAGATTTACATTGGCGCGCACGGGCACGCTCAATGGGGAACTCAGCCATCGGCAGCAATCGACCCAAAGCCGACGTTCGATGCTTGTGCGCGGCTATGACCGCTCTCGAATTTGAGCGGCCATGCGTGGAGGCGCGCTGCCAGTTGCAGCATTCCACAGGGCGCCGTGGCCATATCGAACGTTGAGCGCGTCCGCTTGAGTTGGAATCTGGTTCGCCTAACTCCCGCTGCCACTATCGTTCTGATGTCCGGTCGGAGTTTGAGGTCATTCAACTCTCCCCAGTGTTTCGGCGGTGATTTTGAGTAGCTCGACCGCGTCCGTCGCCAGCGGAATCTCAACGCGATAGCTACCATCCGCGGCACGCCACGGAAATATGCCGAATTGCCAGAGAAGCCGCTCGGTGTGCCGATTCAAAGCAAGGAACTCATCGAAGCTGGTCCACTCGCCTCGTCGGCTCCATAGCTCAGCCAGTTGGCGGTGGTAAGTATCGAACCAGTTACGTAAGCCCGTCTCTTCAAGAAGAGCGAC
This sequence comes from Burkholderia sp. BE12, assembly GCF_002959955.1. Taxonomy (NCBI): domain Bacteria; kingdom Pseudomonadati; phylum Pseudomonadota; class Betaproteobacteria; order Burkholderiales; family Burkholderiaceae; genus Burkholderia; species Burkholderia sp. BE12. The sequence continues at coordinate 221,160 of NZ_PREY01000003.1, forward strand.
AAGCTCCGGTTCATCGTCCAATGGCGCGGTGCCCAGCCCATCGCAGTGGCCGAGAAGATTGCCAGCGTGCTCAAGGACGAAAGCGAGGCGCGGAAGTATCTCGTGAAAGAGCAGAACCAAGTCACCATGCTGACGGTAGGCTAGCCGCGCGGACGGAACTCTCTCCTTGGCCTCAAGTAGACCGTTTGCGAGAACCTCGGCTTCGGCTTTGCCGTGGGCGCGATTGAAGGCCGCGGCGGCCCGCGACGCGAAATACCCATTCCAACCCGGGTAGGCCCCCACCTGCATGTCGTGGCCGAAGCTGTCTTTGAAGGGCTTCAGCAAGATGCCAGGAAGCGCATCGTCGAAAATCTGGGTACAGCCGATGAGCGCCAGTTGTTTGACGAGCGCATGCACGGCGACGGGGCGATAGAATGTGTCTTCCCTCACAAGTTCGCGAGCGAGCCCACCGTTCATCACGACGTGCCCCTTGACGACGCCATCACGAAGGACTGAGGGTGACTGCGCAATGCCGACACCCAATTCTGATTGGTAGGTTTCGAGGGGCTTGGTTGTTGGGAAGCCGCGATCGAGGGTGCGAAGCGCTTCGGGATAGTTGTCGGCGAACGTGATACCGTCGAGGCGGTCCAGCGGTATCGTCCAGCATGCCTCGCCTACGATCTGAGCGGTTGCTTCGGCGATCCTGTTGCGCGTGGAGTTATCGAAGTCGCCACGGAAGACAATCGCGATTGAACGAGGTACTTTGCGTGACGGCCGGTGGGTATCAGAATTGATTTCCGATCGAATGGCGTGTTCACCAGTGGGTGGTAACGCGGACTGCGGGCTCGGAAATAGTTCATAGACGCCGCTTCGAATTGCATCCTCTACCACGGTGAGCGCACGACAGCCCAAGGTGGGCAGGAGACTTTCCAGCTCGACTGACCGAGATCCGCTTAGGAAGTAGGTTTGACAGCACGCGGCCGCGGCCGCGTTGAATGCAGTAACGTCGACTGGCGGGGTGTCTGGCAAACATCCAACCAATAGTACCCTTGAACTTAGCGGCAGGATGACGGTTCGGACCTCATCCGGATCAGCCATCATCAGCGGTTTCCAGTCGCCACCCGCCTCACGAGCGAGTGCAACACAATCGGGAAGAATGAGATCGTTTTTCGCCTCGTCGACGCGCCACTCGAACGCACCGAGCGACTGGACACGTGGATCAGGCGCCATGGAGGCGGCGAGAGCTTTGTTATGACCGTCGCGAGCCAAGTTCGGTGCCTTCTCCTCAAGCTGCTCGAGCGTGCACATCAATGGAGCGAGATACCCGGTGGCAGCCGATTCGAAATTTTCCTTCGCAAGGAAGAACGCAACCCTCTCTAGCACTGGTTCAGGAAGGCCGAGCTGTGCAAGCGTTGAGTTCTTGTTGAGTGTGTCACCGAGGCGTTCGTGAAAGCGGTCGGTTGGCTCGGGTTCATCTAAGCCCAAAAGCCTTAAGACGGTATCCTGATTCCCAAAGATTGTCCGTGCGTGATTTGCAATGCTCCGCACCGCTTGAGCGAAAGTACCGCGCAAATGCGCGTTTCGAGTCGTGAGGTGTGCCACCACCTCTGCCGCGACTGCCGAGGGAGCCACGGCGCCTATCGGGACTGCGCGAAGCGCCGCGACCAACTGACGGAGACGGTTCTCGTAGTCGGTTATGTGATCGTCAAGCGTTTTACTGCCGTCGGTCGCCAGTCGGGAATAGAAATAGCCCTCAGCTGCCACACGATCGATGCCGGAGATGAAGGGGGCCGTCCGACCACGTCGATAGACGTAGACCTGCTGAACACCGTCGGCCCTCGGAATGAGGAAGCCGCGGAGGAATAACTGCGGAATCTCGTGCTGAACTTTTCCGGCCATGGTTGCGCGATTTAGGTTATTGGTCCTCGGACCACGTAAGCGAACTCTAGCGTAGAAACGATGGGAAGATGGTGCATAGCAACACGACGTACCGTTCGAGGCGCTCCGGCGGTGAGAGACGGTATTGCATGGAAACCGTCACTGCGCGCGTGCCCGTATTGAGAGATTGGTGAATGCTTTAGCCTGAGATACAGCGGTCTGAGTTAGTTGAAGGTGCTCACGCTGGCAGTCGGTGATCGCGTAATTCTCGTTTGAGTCGCGATCGTTTCATTTCGGCCGTTGCATACCCTTCACGGCGAGAGGGCCGCTTTACGTTGCCGCGCTGCCGTTTGAGTGTCCGGGTGCACTTCCGGCAAGATGACCGCACTTGGCCGCTACCCGCCAAACGTAACGGACGGCTGTCGACCCGAAGCGGTCCGTGGGAATTCTAAAAAGCGGACGCTGGTCACCGAGACACGTTGTCTAATGCTGGACTGACCCAAGCAGCCCCAACGCACGCCCAGATGAGCTGTTAGGATTTTGCAAGGCGGTCATTGCAGTGAATCCAGGCCGAACTGCTCGACTAGGTCGGGGAAGCCAAGCGACGTTGCGACCCTGGCAAAGGCACTGCGCTCTGCTGTCGATGCGACTGCAAGTGCAGATGCGATCTCCTCAAGTGCGTTCACGTCGTCGTCCTCAGTGTGCAAGTTGCCCCGCTGATCGATGTACTTAACGGCGAGTACCAGTGCCTTGGCTAGTGCATCCATGTCTGCCTTCAAAAGACCTAATGTGATGTGAAACCCGTGCACTGAAGAACGCGATTTGTGACAAATTTCCAACGACCGCTTCTGGCCTATACGGATATTCGCCCATCAGCCTGATTGAAGGTTGGCTACGCAATCGTTGATTGCCTGTGCGAACAGCGGGTTGGATAAATCGATACCGACACGCGCTAGCGATAGCAACAATTGCTCGCCGCCTTCAACAACCCCTACGATGCGCCCGTTTTCGATCGGATCGCTGAAGCTGGGGAGTGCTTCCGGCAAGTCGGATTCGATACTTGCGATTCCGGCTTCAACCCTGAGATCGATTCCGAACGGTAGCAAGAATTCTCGAGTGTTGTTCATATCTGCTATCTCCACGTCGTCTGAAGCCTCATTGTTGACGATCTCGGACCACCGTCGACTGACCCTAGTTGGCCAATTCGGTCGTCGAAGGCGGCGCGACACCGACCCGCACAGTCTGCCCCGCAGGAGTCTCTGTCACTTCATATTGCAGGAGTGCGGGGACGCTGGCGTTGGAGTGGTTGACGACTTATACGGGGCGGTCGATTTTTCGATGCGTCGAAGTCAGGCGCGCCTCCTCTGACACAACGCGATTTGCAACCAACAACCGATTCCCAACAGCACCTTCAGCATGCTTTCCAGCGTTTGACGGCCGCATAAAACTCAAGCTCTTGCCACAGACCCGACGGCGAGCCGCCTGCGCCAGGTGATCCAGCCGACCCCACTCGATAGTATCGCCGCGACGAGCGGCGCCACGCCATGCCCGTATTCGCCGTGGAACGCGACGGTCGCGAGCGCAGCCAGCATCACGGCACAGCCGAGCGCCGAACCCCACAGTCGCGTCCTCGTTCGCGCCAGCAGGATGGCGGCCGTGAGTTCCAGCGCGCCGGTGACGAAATGGAACCCCGGCGGATATCCCCACTTCAGGTATTCGTCGATGATGGATCGCGGGGCAACGATGTTGCTGAGCGATCCCACAACGAAAAAAGCCGCCAGCAACAACGGCAATACTTGGTGCCACGACATCCTGGACATTCGTCCTTTCTCCTTGTCTGATCCGCGTGCCGCCGTAAACCAGTGTGGCTGGCTCGTCGACGAGCCAGCCAATCACCGCTGACTGCCGCGGCTCGAAAAAGGCGGCCTACGCGCCCCGTTCTCGATGTGACTGCCCCGGTTCAAGTGTTGGCGGCCTTGTAGGCTGCCGCAAAGACGTCGCGAGGAAGCGTCGTGCCCCCGACGTGCTCCGTCCCGTCGACACCGAGGTCCATCCATCCCTCGTTGACGGCATCGAACATCGCTTCGGCCGGCCCGGTCTGGCCCTTCGGGATGCCGAACCGTTCGAATGCTGCCGGCCAATCGGCCCGGGGGATGGCGAAGGCCTTGACGTCGCGCTGCATGATTTCGCCCAGTTGGGCCGCGACCTGATCCGCGCTGAACATCGAGCCAAGCTCGACGACGCGATGCCCTGACCACGCCGGCCCGGTCAGCAGCGTCGCCACCTCGGCGCCGATGTCGTCGGTCGCGACCATGGTCGATTTCCGGCTCGTCGGGTTGTAGTAGACGGGCAGCGTGCCGCCTTGGGCGACGTGCAAGCCGTAAAGGAAGTTTTCGAAAAAACCGCCGGCTCGCACATAGGCAATCGGCAATGTCAGGTCGCGAAGCCCTTGCTCCAGAAGTGCCAGGGCCGTAATCATTCCCAACCCGCTGGTTCTGTCCGCCCCCATCGACGAGAGTGCGACCACCCGCGGCGGCGGTGCCTTGGTCAGCGCGTCGACATAGTTCGCGATCACACCCCTTGCTTCGCTGAAATCCGGCGACGGAGCCCAGATACCGGGCAGCATGACAAACGCGCCTTCCACCCCTTCAAGCGCCCGCGCGACTGCGTCCGCGTCGTTCCAGTCGCCTTCGATCAGTTCCACGCCTTCATCCGCCCAGTGCATCGCCTTGTCGCGATTCCGGACCAGCGCACGGACTTTCTTGGCCCGCGCCAACAGGTGTCGGGCCGTTGCACCGCCGACGCGTCCTGTGATTCCTGTTACCAAAAACATAGGTTTCTCCTGAAATCAGTATTGCCTTCGAGCATCGATAACTGACACTCGACCCAGGTAAAAGCCGCGGCAGCGCCTTCGATCCATGGCGAGCCGGGTGTCCGCCGGCACCTGAATATCGAAAGCGGAAAACAGGGGCCGGTATGAGAACTTCTCGAGGTACGGTCTAAGTTCGAGGGCAGGCCTATCATAGAGACCTGCGCCTCGCACCGTAAGGAGGCAGTTTTTTGTTACCAGAAGAGTTGAAGGGAACCCGAATGAGCGCTGCAGAGAATGCAATCGAAAGATTCGGCCGATATCAACGTCAGTCACGCGACGCCCAGTTCGCCCACTGTGCGGTTCGCGACGTGCTCGACCGAATCGGCGACAAATGGAGCATGCTCATGATCATGGAGTTGGCGACGCGATCGCAGCGCTTCGGCGAGCTTCGCCGATCCCTCCCCGACATTTCCAAGCGCATGCTGACGCAGACACTCCGCAATCTGGAGCGTGACGGACTCGTCACACGTCATGTTTTTCCCACCAAGCCGCCAAGCGTCGAATATCGTCTGGCTCCGCTCGGTCGATCGCTGCTGGACCCGATGGCGGCCCTCGTCGATTGGGCCGATCGAAGTTATGCCGACATCCATGCCGCACGCACGCGCTTTGACGGCGCACTCGCGGATGTCCCGCGCTAGATGCGCCACGAGGCCATACCAACTTGTTGAAACGCGGCACTGCCTCGAATGCCGGACGACTGGCGCGCGCCGTTTGCCGGATTCTTCTACTATCTGTCGCGCAAGCCCGATAAGGCAGCACCGAAAAATTGCCCGAGCTATTGGAGAACGTCGTTCATGAACGAGGAAAACGCATCGGATATCGACATGGCAACCCGCTCGCCCGCCAATGACGACAACGTGCACGCTCAGCCTTTCCCCATCACGCCATCAAAAACCGCGCTGCTCGTCATGCATTACCAGACCGACATCCTCGGCCTGTTCCCGTCGGTCGCGCCCGAGCTGCTCGCCAATACGCGCCGTCTCTGCGACGCGGCACGCGCCGCCGGCATCGGCGTCTGGTTCGCGAATCTCCGCTTCAGCCCCGGCTATCCGGAAGTCAGCCCGCGCAACAAGAACGGCCAGGGCATCAAGCAGCTCGGCCTGTTCATCGACGACGCCCCGTGCCCCGAACTGGCCAGGCAGCCCGACGAACCGCTGATCATCGCTCACCGCGCGAGCGTATTCTTCGGCACCGATCTGCAGGCACGGCTCGTCGCACAAGGCGTCGATTCGTTGATCATGGTCGGCATCGCGTCGACCGGCGTGATGCTGTCGTCGATCGCCCACGCGAGCGACGCCGATTTCCGCCTCTACACGGTCAAGGATTGCTGCTACGACCCGGACCCGGTGGTCCACGAGCATCTGTTCGCCACCGCGTTCGAATCACGTACGACAGTGCTGTCGCTCGCCGATGCGCTGCGGCTGCTGGCGTAACAAATCAGTCGTCAATGCAACGACATTCCATTACTTCGCCGAAGAGCGCGCAGTACCGACGCGTACCGCCCTCTCGATCACACCGGGCCGCCCTGGCCTGAAACCGAGCCCCCGATCCCCGATGAATCTGCCCGTGACCCATGATGTCGTGATTGCCGGCGCCGGCCCCGTCGGCCTGTTTCTCGCGTGCGAGCTGCGCGTTGCCGGCGTCTCCGTGCTGGTGGTCGAACAGGCGGACGAGCCGGAATCCCCGCTGAAGCATCTCCCGTTCGGCATGCGCGGCCTGTCCGCGCCGACGATCGACGCGCTCTACCGTCGCGGCTTGCTCGACGGCATCGCGCTGGCGCCCCATGCAAAGGACACCGCGCACTGGATGCGCCAGGCGCGTCGTCCGGCCGGCCATTTCGCCGGCATTCAGTTCTTCCACGACGACGTCGATGCGTCGCAGTGGCCGTACCATCTGCCCGGCCCGGCCGGCACGCACATGGCGACCGACATGGCGCGGGTCGAATCCGTGCTGACCGCCCGTGCGCACGCAACGGGCGTCGAGATCCGCCGCGGCCTTGCCGTCGAAGGCTTCGATCAGTCGGACGATGGCATCACGCTGTGCGCGGGCGGCGAAACATTTCGCGCACGCTGGCTCGTCGGCTGCGACGGCGGCCGCAGCGCGGTCCGCAAGGCCGGCCGCTTCGCGTTCACCGGCACCGACGCCGAGTTCACCGGCTACTCGATCGAAGCCGAGTTCGCCGATCCGGGCGCGCTGCTGCCGGGCCGTCACCACACGGCGGCCGGGATGTACACGTACACGCCGCCCGGAACCGTCGCGCTGGTCGAGTTCGACGGCAGCGCATTCCACCGGAGCGGGCCAGTGACGCTCGAGCATGCGCAGGCCGTCCTGCGCCGCGTGTCCGGCACCGCCGTCACGTTGACCGCGCTCCGGCTCGCCGCCACGTGGACCGATCGCGCGTACCAGGCATCGACGTACCGCAACGGCCGCGTGCTGCTCGCGGGCGATGCCGCGCACATCCACTCGCCGCTCGGCGGCCAGGGGCTCAATCTCGGGCTCGGCGATGCGATGAATCTCGGCTGGAAGCTGGCCGCGACGATCCGCGGCGACGCGCCGGACGGGCTGCTCGACAGCTACACGGACGAACGGCATCCGGTGGGCGCACGCGTGCTCGACTGGTCGCGTGCACAGGTCGCGCTGATGCGGCCGTCCCCGAGTTCGCGCGCGCTCGCGGCGATCATTCGCGATCTCGTCGACACGCGCGACGGCGCGACGTACTTCGCCGAACGCTTGTGGGGCGTGTCGCTCGCGTACGATCTCGGCGGCGGCCATCCGCTCGTGGGCCACGGCGTTCCCGACTTCGAACTGGCGGACGGCACGCGGCTCGGCGAACACGCCAGGCACGGCAAGGGCGTGCTGCTGGACTTCGATGCGAATCCATCGCTTCGGGCACTGGCAAACCGTTGGCGCGACCGGATCGCCTATATCGCGAGCGATGCGAAAGACCGGCTCGGACTGCGTGCAGTGCTGGTGCGCCCCGACGGCTTCGTCGCATGGGCCTGCGATGACGATGCGGACATCGACGCAGCCACGCAGGCGGCCACGCGGTGGTTCGGCGTGCCGTCCGTGACGCGTTGAGCGCAGCCGCGTGACGCAGGAAGCGGTCGTGTGTTGCCGACCGACGTACCTGCATGCGTGCCATCAACGGCATGCCCGAATGCCCATGCCGTCTGTCCTGGCGCGGCCCTGACCGCCGGCGACGTGCGCGATGTCGCGCACGTCAGCCGCCTCCCCTCACTTCGCGATGAACACACCCGACGTCGGGCACGTGCCCTGCGTATTGCCGTCCGTCACGAGCGACGCCGCGCTCGGAAACTGCGCGGTCGCATTCGTCTTCACCGCGATCCACGCTTCGGTGAAGTAGCTCACGCCGTTCGTCTTCGTGCACTTCAGCGACACCGCGCTGCGCGTGTTGCTGCCGAACGCGCCTTCGAACGCCGACAGCAACTGGTTACGCGTGACCGTCTTGCCCGCGTTCGCTTGCAGGAATGCGTTGAACGACGTGTTGCCCAACCGGCTGATCATGCCCGACGCCTGGTTCCAGTAAGCATCGGGCGTCGCCGAATTCGAACACGTGCCGTGCTTGAACCACTCGTGCTTGTCGAGACACGATGCGACGCCCGGCATGTACGTCGACAGCGTGTTGCGGGTCGCGCTGCTGATCGGGTATGCGTCCATGCTGCACCACTGGTGCGCGTTGTCGAGATCGATGTCGTTCTGGGGCACGCCGCAGTAGAACGGCTGATTGCCGTCGTAACGGTTCGGCCACATCCCGTGCAGCGACAGGCTCGTCGCCGCATACGAGCCGGCGAGGTTCGTGCATTCCGGTGTGTCGTGCGACGCGCAGAAGCCGGGCTCCCACGATGCGGCGAGCAACAGGTAGTCGTAGCTGGTCTGCGCGGCGGCGTGCAGTGAAACGGAAGCGACGGCGAGTGCGGCAGCGGCGCGGGCGAGCGTCTTGAGCATGGCGTGTTTCCTCGGAAAGGGCTTGCGGTCGCGGGATGCGCCGCAAGGTTGTCGAATGTCTGCCCATGATTGTTGCTGCCGCAACGTGGCACGAATGTGAAGGTGGACGAAAGAATTCGCGGGGCGCCGCCGACGCTGTTACAGCGGGTACCGGTACCGGTGATTGCCTTCCTTCGCGTGCGATGCCGGCATACGCTGTCGTCACTTTCATCCTGCAACGGAGCATTCTCATGGTGACGGCCACGCGGCTGGGCAAACCGTACTGCGTCGAGATCGGGAACGGGCGCAGCCTCGTGCGCTCGGACACGCACAAGGAAGGCATCGGCGGCGACGCCGGCATGCGGCCGCATGAACTGCTCGAAGGCGCGCTCGCGGCCTGCGTCCGCATGTCGGTCGACCTGGCCGCGGAGCGGGCGGGCATGACGCTGCCGACGTGTAGGGTCGACGTCGCCATCGAACGCCTCGATCGCGAAACCGGTTTCGACATCACGGTGCGCTTCGCGGCGCCGCTGTCGCAAGCGCAGCAAATACTCGTCAGCAACGCGGTAAAAGCCTCGCCGGTCGCCCGCACCCTCGGCAAGCCGATACGGATCGGCCCGGCCACGATCGCGCACGATTGAGCTGACCGCCACGGACGTTGCACCATCGGCGCCAGTGCGTCGCCGATCGAACGGCATGCGCTTACCGCACGTGATCGCTCAGGTGCCGAGCTGCGTGCACGCGCGCGCCGACGCTTCGGGGCCCTCGAGCGCGAGAATCTGCCACACGCCGATGCTGACGCGCTGGCGCGCCGCCGTCGACGCGTCGGCCAGCAACGCCTCGACACGCGGTGCGACATCGGGCGCCTTCTGCTGCAGCGCCGCGTGATGCCGCGCACGAGACGCCGGCCCGGATTCGTACACGTCGCAGAGGCGCACCATGCCGGCGAGGCCGGCCAGCGTATCGTCCTTGTCGATCGCTGCCGGCTCGACGGGCGCGAGCCCGTTACGCTCCGCCGGCGGCAGCTTGTTGCGCGCGCCTTCGTCGATCGCCGTGGCGGAAGCCGGCGGCAGGCCGCCGATCGCCGCGACGATCCGGCTGCCCGCGGCGATCATGTCGCCCTGGCACGTAATCTTCTCGGCGGCCGCGACGTTCGAACAGAACGACACCGACATCCGGTACACGTCGTTGCTCATGCGCGGCACTTCGTCCGTGCCCGCCTGCGCGAGGCCGGCGCTCGCCAGCGTCAGCGCGGCGGGAATCAGGATGCGGAACGCTCTCGTGTTGTTCATTGTCGTCGTCTGTGGGTGCTGATGGCGGGCAATATCGCCGGGCCGCGCGCAGGCGCCCCTCGTGATGCCGGGCCCGCATCCGGCGCCACGCGTTTCACTTCATCGACGCCGCCTCCGATCCGCCGGGCGACAGCGCCGCGCTGTCCTGCTCGCGCCACGCGCGGCGCGACGCCATGATCGCGCTCACTGCCGAGTGCGCAACCTTCCACCACGCGAACGGACGCGGATCGGCGAGCATGCTGAGCGCGCGCGCATAGTCGAGCGTGAGCCCGGGCGTCCACGCCATCGTCACCGCACGCTTGCGGATCTGCGCGGCCACCCACAGCTCGGGCGTGAGCAGGAGCCGCACGAATGCGCCCCACCCGGCCCGCGCGCCCTTCAGCCGCCACACCGCGCCGTCGAGCGCGGCCTCGAGCGCATACGACACGGTGCTCGAGCAGTTGCGGTGCGTGAGGTTGTACGTCGTGTTCTGCCGGTACGACGACCAGAACGCATCGAGCTTGGCCGGATCGTAGTTGCGGATGCGCACGCGCACCGTCGACGGACACCACGCTTTCGACTCGGTCGCATAGTCGGGCTGGAACAGGCCCGGCACGTCGTTCTCGCGCGTCGCGCGCAGGATGCGCGTGAATTCGTCCGGAGAACGATCGATTTCGACGCCCGGATACAGGCTGATATAGATGCCTTCCGGCGACTCCAGCGCCGCATGGCCGGTCGAGATCACGCCGTTGACGTCCACCGCCGCGATATAGCGGTCGATCACCGGATAACGCTGCGCCTCGGCCTTCGACGTGCCGGTCGGCGTCCATACGTGCACGGTGAGTGCCCGCTCGCCGTCGGCCGGCGGGCCGTCCCATTCGGATTGCGCGAACTGCGGCAGGTCCGGTGCATCGTCGAGATCCGGCGCAAGCGCCGGCGCGGGCGACGTCGCGAACGCCGGGTTGCGCGTGAGCCGCCGCACGCGTGCGGCGAGGCTCAGCATGTGCATCCCGCCGAACATCAGCAACAGGCCGAGGCAGTACGGCACGGTGCCCGCGTAGTGCGTCGGGTACGGCTGGAAGAAGAAGATCGCCAGCAGGATCTCGACGACGCCCCACGCGAACGCGACGTTCCAGCGGCGATAGCGCACCATCCACGCGGAAGTGCACTGCAACAGCCCGTCGACGAGAAACAGCGTGCCGAAGATCATCGACAGCAGGAAGTGGCCGTGATGATGGCCGGCGAACACGAGCCCCGCGGCCACCACGACCGCGATGCCCTTCACGTAGCGCAGGATGCGCTGCCCGCCGACCCCGCTGCCGGCCACCGCGAGCGTCGCGAGTCCCTCGATCAGGAACAGCCAAGCGAACAGTTCGATCGGAAAATGCAGCGCGCCGTCGAGCGCATCGACGAAAATGCCGACACCCGCGACGACCCACAGCCAGCCGAGCACGGTCAGCCCGCGCCAGCGGGTCCGCAGATATTCGATGCCCAGCAGCAGCAACACCAGTCGTACCATTGCGCCCTCGTATCTTTTTCGGGAAACGCGCGGCCTCGCGCTCCCTGCCGTTGCGACCGTGCGTCGGGCGACGCGCCGGCCGGAAGGCGGTCATCGTTGCCGGCGCGTCATGTCGTCGACATGATCGACGGCGGCCGGCACGCGCCGCTCTGGCCGAATAATAAGATATGGCGGGGCCGGTTGAAAGCCTCGCGAAAACGTTCTCGGCGCGATGCGGGCGGGTGCGGTCACCCGAAGCCACGACAGATTTCGGGTTCGACAACGTCCGGCGGATACGCGAGAATCCGGCTTCCGAGGGCGAAAGCCACTAAACCGAACCGCACAGACGGGACAAAAACAAATGAATGGATCGATTACGCGCCGGCGCATGCTTGCCGCCTGCATCGCCGCGAGCAGCCTCACGCTGTCGGGCTGCTTCACGCCGGCGCTCTACGAAAACCGCGACGAAGCCTACATCGAGCATGTTTCCGCGTTCCTGATCACGAAAGACGGCAAAAAGCTGGTGGTGCTGGGCGAGCGCTATCACTACATCTTCGATCTGCCGGACAAGCTGCGCCCGGTGCTGGCGGCCAGCTACCGCACATCGCTGCATACGTCGTTCAGCAGCTTCCATGCCGACGGCAGCGACGTGACCGGCGACTACGACACCGTTCTGTCGAAGGATGCGTCGGCCGACGCGCGCCAGGCGGCCACCGCCGACGGCTTCACGGCCTCGCGCGACCGGATCGAACTCGACGGCAAACTCGTCGGCAAGCGCTATTCGACCGAGGGCTTTACGCTGAAACCGGATGGCACCGCGCAACCCTTCAACGAGCGCTATACAGTCGGCATCAGCGAAGCCCCGTCCGCGTTCGCGAAGGGGCTCAGGATCCTCGCCACGCCGGTCACCGTGGCGGCCGACGGCGTGCTCGTGCTGGGCGGTATCCTGCTGCTGCCGGTCGCCTATTTTTCGCTCAAGGACCGGCCACTCATCGGGTTCTAGGCCGGCCCGGCGCGCCGCGGCGCCGGCCGGCGCATGAAACAGGAGCATCGACATGCCACACCTGCCGCTTCATCCGTCCTCGCTCGGCCCGCAACTCAAGCGCTGGCGCGCGCTGCACCGCGTGAAGCAAAGCCATGCGGCCGAACTGTTCGGCGTCGCGCAATCGACGATCTCGCGCTGGGAGGCCGGCCGCCAGCAGATGTCGCCCGCCGAGCGCGCGACGGCCGAACGGCTGCTCGCCGCGCGCCTCGATTCCGCGGGCGACCACGCACTCGCGCGGCTGATCGGCGGCAGCGCGGGCCGCATGCATCTCGTGTGCGACCTCACGCACCGTCTGCTTGCCAGCTCGCCGACGCGCGCGGCCGAGTTCTCGCAGCCGCTTTCGACGCTGCTCGGCACGTCGCTGTGGCGCTACGCGACGCCGGAGATCGTCCGCATGGAAGCCGCGCTCGACCCGCTCGGCTGGCACGACCGCGCCGGGCCGCCGAGCGTCGAGTTCGACACCGGCACGAATGCGTCGCGCGTCGTGCCGATTCGCGGCAGCCGGTGCCGGTGGACACGGATGACGTTGTCGGACGGCTCGGCCGTGCGGCTCGTGGAAACGCTCGACGCACGCTGACGTCCGCGCATATTTCATGCGTGGACGCACCGCCGCCGGCCGGCGTACGCTTGGCGGTTCATCGCAAGGACGCCGACCATGAATTCCGATACGATCCACGCGCGACTCGATTTCCTGCGCGAAGCCGAACGCCTGAAGGACGTGCTGCGCAGCGGCCATACGTCGGGCGGGCGCCCCGAAAGCACGGCCGAGCACAGCTGGCGGCTGTGCCTGATGGTGCTCGTGTTCGCCGACGCGCTGCCCGGCGTCGATACGCTGAAGCTGCTGAAACTGTGCGTCGTCCACGACCTCGGCGAGGCGCTGCATGGCGACATCCCCGCGATCGAGCAGGCCGCGCATCCCGACAAGAGCGCGCACGAACGCAACGATCTCCTGACGCTGACCGCGTCGCTCGACCGCGCGGTGCGCGACGAGATCGTCGCGCTGTGGGACGAATACGAGGCAGCCGCCTCGCCGGAAGCCCGCGCGGCGAAAGCGCTCGACAAGCTCGAAACGATCCTGCAGCACAACCAGGGCAGCAATCCGCCCGATTTCGACTATGCGTTCAATCTCGGCTACGGCCGGCGCTATACCGACGCCGCGCCACTGTTCAGTGCGATCCGCGAGATCGTCGACGCCGATACGCAGCGCAGGATCGACGCGGGCGGACACCGCGCGTAAGCTCGCGGAATCGGGCGAGCTACCCCGCTCGCGTCGCTCGCCCTGCCCGCATGAGAGCCGACGCATGACGCAGAACATCTACGACGATCCGGCCTTCTTCGAAGGCTACAGCCGCCTGAACCGCTCGATTCACGGGCTCGACGGCGCCCCCGAATGGCCAGCGCTGCGCGCGCTGCTGCCCGACCTGCACGGCCGTCACGTGCTCGATCTCGGTTGCGGCTACGGCTGGTTCAGCCGCTGGGCGGCCGACCGGGGCGCGGCCGGCGTGCTCGGCATCGACGTGTCCGAACGCATGCTCGAACGCGCGGCATCGACCGCCGCGCATCCGGCGATCACGTACCGTCGCGCCGATCTCGAGACGCTCGCGCTGCCGGATGCCGCGTTCGATCTCGCATACAGCTCGCTCGCGTTCCATTACATCGTGCACCTCGACACGCTGTTGCGTGCGATCCATCGCGCGCTCGTGCCGGGCGGCCGGCTCGTGTTCTCGATCGAGCATCCGATCCATACGGCGCCGCGCCGGCCCGGTTTCGTCGTCGATGCGCAAGGTAACCGTTCGTGGCCGCTCGACGGCTACCAGCGCGAAGGCGAACGCGTGACCGACTGGCTCGCGCCGGGCGTCGTCAAGCAGCATCGCACGCTCGGCACGCTCGTGAACCTGCTGATCGGCAGCGGCTTCACGCTCACCCACCTCGACGAATGGGGGCCGACGCCCGAGCAGGTCGACGCGTTGCCCGCGCTCGACGAGGAACGCGACCGGCCGATGATGGCGATCGTCGCCGCGCGGCGGTAGCGCGGGGCACGGCGGACCGCCGCATTTCACAGATCGAAACAATTGCGCCGTCCGGCCCGCCCATCGGTACGGCCTCCGCACAATTCAGCACAATTCCCACACGATTTAGCGCGAATTCCTCGCTTACCATGAGCGCCTGATTCGATTCGGCACGCCCGCGCGATGCGTACGCGGAGCCCGTCGCGGGCAACACGCCCGGCATGCGACGCCGACCGAATCGTTCCGTTCGGCCGCACGCATTGCCGGCGCCTGCTTCATCCTCGCTGCACGCTCATGACCCAGAAGACCCATCGCCGCCGGCGCATCGTGCTGGCTACCCTTGCCGTCGTCGCGATCGCCGCCGTCATCACACTGAAGGCCTGCGCGCCCGACAAACACCCGCAGTATCTGTCCGCGCCAGTCACGCGCGGCGATCTCGAGAACGCGGTGCTCGCGACCGGCGCGCTGCAGGCGTTCAAGCAGGTGGACGTCGGCGCGCAGGTGTCGGGGCAGTTGAAGACGCTGAAGGTCAAGCTCGGCGACAAGGTCACGAAGGGCCAGTGGCTCGCCGAAATCGATCCCGTAATCTCGGAAAACGCGCTGCGTCAGGCGCGCGCCAGCGAAGAAAGCCTGCGCGCGCAGCAGCAATCGGCCGCCGCGCAACTGACACAGGCCGAGCTCGCGTTCCGCCGCCAGCAGGCGATGCTGCCCGACGATGCAACGTCGCGCGAATCGTTCGAGGCAGCGCGCGCGACGCTCGACGTGCAGCGCGCCTCACTCGCATCGCTCGCCGCGCAGATCCGTTCGGCCCGCATCCAGATCGAGACCGCACAGGCCAATCTCGGCTACACGCGCATCGTCGCGCCGATCGATGGCGAGGTCGTCGCGATCGTCACGCAGGAAGGCCAGACCGTGATCGCGCAGCAGCAGGCGCCGGTGATCCTGAAGCTCGCGGAGCTCGACACGATGACCGTCAAGGCGCAAGTTTCGGAAGCCGACGTGATTCGCGTGCATGCCGGCCAGACCGCATATTTCACGAGCCTCGGTGAACCGGACAAGCGTCACTACGGCAAGCTGCGTGCGATCGAGCCGGCACCCCAGAACTTCGCCGACCCGCAGAGCCCCCTCAGCGGCAGCACGAAGCCGAACAGCGCGGTGTTCTACAACGCGCTGTTCGACGTGCCGAATCCCGAGCATCGGCTGCGCATCGCGATGACCGCGCAGGTCAACATCGTGCTCGGCGACGCACGCAACGCGCTGATCATTCCGGCCGCCGCGCTCGGCGAGAAGCGCAAGGACGGCACCGTCGCGGTACGCGTGCTGCGCGCCGACGGCAGCACGCAAACGCGCCACATCCGTATCGGCATCAACAACAACGTGCGCGTCGAAGTGCTGGCCGGCCTGAAGGACGGCGAGCGCGTCGTGATCGGCGAAGCGTCGGCGGACGAGCACGCGCCGCTGTCGGACGTGGTGTAACGATGAGCCAGCCCCTGCTGAAACTCGCCGCCGTCACGCGACGCTTTCCGGCCGGCGACAAGGACGTCGTCGTCCTGAACAACGTCAACCTGGCGATCGACGCGGGCGAGATCGTCGCGATTGTCGGCGCGTCCGGGTCCGGCAAGTCGACGCTGATGAACATCCTCGGCTGCCTCGATCACCCGAGCGAAGGCACGTACACGGTCGGCGGACGCGACACGCACATGCTCGACAGCGACGAGCTCGCGCAGTTGCGCCGCGAGCACTTCGGCTTCGTGTTCCAGCGCTATCACCTGCTGCCGCACGTCGACGCGGTCGCGAACCTCGAAATGCCGGCGATCTACGCGGGCACCCCGCGCGCCGAGCGGCACGCCCGCGCTCGCGCGTTGCTCGCGCGCCTCGGGCTGGCCGATCGCGCGCATCACCGGCCCGGGCAACTATCCGGCGGCCAGCAGCAGCGCGTGAGCATCGCGCGCGCGCTGATGAACGGCGGCCAGGTGATCCTCGCGGACGAACCGACCGGCGCGCTCGACACGAAAAGCGGTCAGGACGTGATCCGCATCCTGCACGAGCTGAACGCGCTCGGCCATACGATCGTGATCGTCACGCACGACAAGGCCGTGGCGCGCCATGCGCGGCGCATCATCGAGATCAGCGACGGCGAGATCGTCGCGGACCGGCCGAACCGCCACTACGCGGAAGCGCTCGCGGAATCCGGCGTCGGCGCGGCCGAAACGGCCGAAACGGCAACCGACACACCGTCCGCACCGGCTTCCGGGGATGCCACGCTGCCCGCCGAGACCGAGACCGACACTCCCACCGATCCCGGCCCGCGCGCCCGACGCTTCGCGGCCGGCACCGGCCGCTTCGCCGAGGCGTGCCGGATGGCATGGATCGCGCTCGTGTCGCACCGGCTGCGCACGCTACTGACGATGCTCGGCATCATCATCGGCATCACGTCGGTGGTATCGATCGTCGCGGTCGGCGAAGGCGCGAAGCGCTACATGCTGGAGGAGATCGGCAGCATCGGCACCAATACGATCAACGTCTATCCGGGCACCGACTGGGGCGACAGCCGCGCGGACACGATCCAGACGCTCGTGCCCGCCGACGTCGCCGCGCTCGCCGAGCAGCCGTACGTCGACAGCGCGACACCCGAAACGTCGCGCACGCTGCTGCTGCGCTATCGCAACATCGACGTCAACGCGCTCGTGAGCGGCGTCGGCGACCGCTACTTCCAGGCGCGCGGGATGCGTTTCGCGCTCGGCGTCGCGTTCGACGACGACGCGGTGCGCCGCCAGGCGCAGGTGGCCGTGATCGACCAGAACACGCGCCGCAAGCTGTTCGGTGCGACGCGCAATCCGGTCGGCGAAGTGATCCTCGTCGACAACGTGCCGTGCATCGTGATCGGCGTGACCGCCGACAAGAAAAGCGCATTCGGCAGCGTGAAGAGCCTGAACGTGTGGGTGCCGTACACGACCGCGAGCGGGCGCCTGTTCGGCCAGCGCTATCTCGACAGCATCACCGTGCGCGTGCGCGACGGACAGCCCAGCGCCGCCGCCGAGAAAAGCCTCGAGAAACTGATGATCCAGCGCCACGGCCGCAAGGACTTCTTCACGTACAACATGGACAGCGTGGTCAAGACCGTCGAGAAGACCGGCCAGTCGCTGACGCTGCTGCTGTCGCTGATCGCGGTGATCTCGCTCGTCGTCGGCGGGATCGGCGTGATGAACATCATGCTGGTGTCGGTCACCGAGCGTACGCGCGAGATCGGCATCCGGATGGCGGTCGGCGCGCGCCAGTCCGACATCCTTCAGCAGTTCCTCGTCGAGGCCGTGCTGGTCTGCCTGCTCGGCGGCACGATCGGCATCGCGCTGTCGTTCGGGCTCGGTGCGCTGTTCTCGATGTTCGTCGCGCAGTGGAAGATGGTGTTCTCGGCCGGCGCGATCGTGACCGCGTTCGTGTGCTCGACGCTCACCGGTGTGATTTTCGGGTTCATGCCCGCGCGCAACGCGTCGCGGCTCGATCCGATCGATGCGCTCGCGCGCGACTGACGAAACATGGCCATGACGCATTCCTCCCTGCTTCACCGTCTCGGCGCATTCGCGTGCGCGGCCGCGCTGCTCGCCGGCTGCGCGGGCGCGCGCCACGATCCGCTGCCGGCCGTCGCGATGCCCGCGAACTGGGCCGCGCCGGTCGCGGCCGAGGCGCCGGCCACCGCGCGCGACTGGTGGCGCAGCTTCGGCGATCCGCAACTCGACGCGTTGATCGACGACGCGCTGCGCGCCAACGGCGATCTCGCGATCGCGGCGATCCGCGTGTATCGCGCGCAATTGCAGGCGGGGCTCGTCGACACGAACCTGACACCCAGCGTGACGCTCGGCGCGAACGGCGCCGTGTCGCGCACGCTCGATACCCATCAAACGAGCCGATCGAGCGGCCTCACCGGTTCGCTCGGCTACGAAATCGACCTGTGGGGCCGGCTGGCCGCGCTGCGCGATGCCGCGCACTGGGAAGCCGACGCGACGGCCGCCGATCTAGAGGCCGCGCGGCTGTCGCTGATCGGCACGACCGCGGCGCTGTACTGGCAGATCGGCTATCTGAACCGGCAGATCGCGCTCGGCGACGCGAACATCGCGTATGCGGTGCGCACGCTCGCGCTCGTTCGGTCGCGGCACACGGCCGGCGCCGTGTCGGGGCTCGATCTCGCGCAGGCCAAACAGAGCCTCGCCGCGCAACGCGCGGCGCAAACGCAGCTGATCCAGCAGCGGACCGAGAACCGGCACGCGCTCGCGATCCTGTTCGACCGGCCGCCGCAGCAGCTCGCGGCCGAGCCGGCGTCGCTGCCCGACGCCGCGCCGCCCGACGTGGCGGCCGGCCTGCCCGCGAGCCTGCTCGGCCGGCGCCCCGATCTGCGCGCGGCGGAATTCCGGCTGCGCGAGTCGCTCGCGCAGGTCGACGCGACGCGCACGAGCTTCTATCCGACCTTCACGCTGACCGGCAGCGCCGGCACGACGAGCACGAGCCTCGAGCGCGTGCTGACGAACCCTGTGGGCACGCTCGGGCTCGGCCTCGCGCTGCCGTTCATCCAGTGGAACACGATGCAATTGCAGATCAGGGTGTCGAAGTCGCAGTACGAGGAAGCGGTGGTCGGCTTCCGACAGCGGCTCTACACGGCGCTCGCGGAAGTCGAGAACGCGCTGTCGGCACGCGTGCAGCTCGAACGCGAAGCCGAACAGCGCGCGCTGTCGCTCGCCCAGGCGCAGCGTGCCGAACGACTGGCCGCCGCGCGCTTCGCGGCCGGCGCGACCGCCGTGCAGCCGTGGCTCGACCAGCAGCAGGTCCTGAGGAGCGCACAGAGCGCCGACGAACTGACGCGCCTGAACCGCCTCAACAACCAGATGAAGCTCTACCGCGCGCTCGGCGGCGGGACGTCCTGACCGGCCGTCACACGCCGTACGCCGGCCGCGTCATTCGCACACGGCCGCCTCGCGCCGCGCCGGCGCGAACGCCACCGTGCTCGCGGTCGCGAGCACGGCCACGCCCGCCGCGCCGTACACCATCACCCAGCCGAACCCATGCACGAGCGCCGCGTGCAGCGCCGCGCCGCTCGGGTCGGCCTGCGCGAGCGCCGGCGCGATCGCCTGCAGCCCGTCGGTGCGACCCGACGCGATTTCCTGCGCGAGCCGGCGCAGCGCCGCCTCGCCGATCGCGCCGGCCGGCCCGCCCTTCAGGCTCGCGACGATCCCCGCCACCAGTACGAAGCCCATCGCCGCGATGTTCAGCGCGAGCGAGATCATCCGCGCGCTCATGTCGATGCCCGACGCCATCCCGGCCCGCGCACTCGGCACCGCGCCCGTGGTCGTGTTGGTGACGGGCGTGTTGGTCAGCCCGAGCCCGATGCCGGCGATCACGCAGCCCGGCAGCATCGTCAGCCAGCTCGCATGATCGGCCGCGCTGCCCAACCGCATCAGCACGAAACCGGCCGCGATCGTGAACAGGCCGCCAGGGATCACGACGCCCGGCCCGTAGCGCAGTGCGAGCCGTTCGCCGAATGGCGGCGCGATCAGCGTCGGCAGCGTGTACGCGAGCAAGGCGAGGCCGGCCGTCACGCTGTCGTAGCCGAGCGCGACCTGGAACCAGATCGGCAGGTAGATCATGAACGGCCAGAAGCTGAAGTTCATCCCCATCGAGCCGAAGATCGCGCCGGTGAACGCGCGAATCCGGAACACCGAGAAGTCGAACATCGGCCGCGCGCTGGCGCGCTCCGCGGCGACGAAGCCGACCAGCGCGAGCACGGTCGCGCCGAGCACGCCGAGGCCGGCCATGCTCGTCAACCCGAGTTCGGCGCTTTGGGTGATGTAGAACGCGAGACCGAGCACCGCGAGCGACAGCGTGACGATGCCCGCGACGTCGAGTGAGCCCGCATGCGGATCGCGCGATTCCCGCACCGCGCCGCCGATCAGCACGAGCGCGACGGCCGCGAGCGGCGCATGAACGAGGAACACCCACGGCCAGCTCGCCAGCGCGACGATCGCGCCGCCGACGATCGGCCCGAACCCGAGGCCGATGCCGAACACGATCCCCCAGATCCCGAATGCGCGGCCGCGCTCGCGCCCTTCGCGGAACTGGTGCGACAGCACGGCGATCTGGCAGATGAGCATCGCGCCGCCGCTCGCGCCCTGCAGCAGCCGCCCCGCGACGAGCACCGGCACGTTCGGCGCGAGCCCGCACAGCAGCGACGTCGCGCCGAACAGCACGGTGCCGATCACGTACACGCGCTTGCGGCCGAACCGGTCCGCGAGCGTGCCGGCCGCCATCAGCACCGTCGTACACGCGATCGTGTAGGCGTTCATGATCCACTGCATGCCGTTGAAATCGCCGTGCAGCACGTGTTCGAGCGTCGGCAGGATCACCGGCACGCTCGAGATTTCGAGGCCGAACATCAGCGACGTGAGACAGACGGCCGCGAGCGCGACCGCATTCCTGCGAGAGTCGGATAGCGTCATGCGTATTGCGCGGCGGCCCGACGACAGGTCGCGCGCCTCCAGGTAAGTAGGATTCGCCGCGTGCGGCCGGCGACGCACGCTGAACGGGAATCGGTACTATAGTGAGAATTCGCCTCCCCATTGACGCACGCATTTCCATGCACTGGGGAATCTCAGGACCCAATCGATCCAATCGACGCAAACCCGTAATGACCGACAGACTCGACGGCGTAACGACCTTCGTCCAGGTCGTGGAATCGGGCAGCTTCGCGCTGGCCGCGGAGCGGCTCGACATGACGCGTTCGGCGGTCGGCAAGGCGATCGCGCGGCTCGAGAAACGGCTCGGCGCGCGCCTGCTGCAGCGCACGACGCGCAGCCAGAGCCTGACCGACGACGGCCAGGCGTACTACGACCGCTGCGTGCGTGCGCTCGCGGAACTGGAAGCGGCGGAAGCCGATCTCGACTGCGGCCGCCACGAGGCGCGCGGCAAGTTGCGGCTGAGCGTGCCGCTCGCATTCGGGCACCACTGCGTGACGCCGATCGTGCTCGACCTCGCGCGCAATTACCCGCACCTGCGGATCGACGTGTCGATCACCGACCGCTTCGTCGATCTCATCGAGGAAGGGATCGATCTCGCGGTGCGGATCGGCACGCTCGCGGACAGCACGAGCCTCGCGGTGCGGCGGCTCGGCACGCAATACGGCAGCCTGGGCGCCGCGCCGTCGTATCTCGCGCGCTACGGGATGCCGAAGACGCTCGACGACCTGAAGCACCACCGGACGATCGCGTATTCGCGTTCGGGCATGGTGCAGCCGTGGGACTTGCGCGCGCCGGACGGCTCGACGGTGCGGATCGACATGCCGCATCAACTGAGTTTCGACGACGTGCAGGCGATCGCCGCGGCCGGTGCGTCGGGGTACGGGATCGCGTGGCTGCCGAGCTGGCTGCTCGACCATTACGTGAAGCGCGGGGAGATGGTGGTCGTGCTGGATCGCTGCTTCGTCTGCGAAGGCGACATTCACGCGATCTGGCCGAAGACGCGCTACCTGCCGCGCAAGACGCGCTGCGTGATCGACGCACTCGCCCAGGCGGTTCCGCCGATGATCGCGCGCCAGGGCGAAGCGCGATGAGACGCGTGGAAGCCGACGCGCCGCGCGGCGCGCCGACGCATCATGCCGCGCCGAGATCGGCGAGCGGATGCGCGAACAGCTTCCACGGCGACGTCAGGAAATGCCGCACGCGCTCGGCGCGCAGCTCGACGAGCGACGCGGGCGCCCAGCGCGGCTTGCGATCCTTGTCGACGAGATGCGCGCGCACGCCTTCGCAGAAATCGCCTTCCTCGATCGCGCGCGCCACGATGCCGAGCTCCATCCGGAACGATTCCGCGAGCGTCATCTGCCGGCCGCGCAGCAGCGCCTCGCGCGTCACGGCGAGCATCGTCGGCGAATGGCTCGCGAGCGCATCGAGCGTCGCCTGCAGCCATTGACGGTGCTCGCGCGCCAGCTCGTCGCGCGCCAGGTCCTGCGTGAGCGTCGCGACGATCCGCTCGACGGTCGAACGCTTGTCGAAGTGGCGGACGATCCACGGCATCTGGCCGTCGAGCGCGGCATGCGGCACCACGTTGCACGGCGGCTCGAACACCTTGCGCAGCAACGGCAGCGCATCGCCGTCCCACTTGACGCTTTCGATGCGCGTCTCGAACGTATCGAGCCACGCGGACGGCACGCACAGGTCCGCGAGCTTCGCGCTCAGCGCGTCGGCGCCCGACAGCATCGTGCCGGCCAGCCCCACGTACAGTTCGAGTTCGACCGGCATGCGCGACAGAAAATGCGTGGCGCCGACATCCGGCACGAGACCGATGCGCGTTTCCGGCATCGCGATCCTGCTGCGCTCGGTCGCGACGCGCAGCGCCGCGCCCTGCGCGAGACCCATGCCGCCGCCCATCGTCACGCCGTCCATCAGCGCGACCACCGGCTTCGGGAACGTGTGGATCGCGTGGTCGAGCCGGTATTCGTCGACGAAGAACGGCAGCCAGGTCTCGCGCTGCGCGACCATTCTGTACAGCGCACGCACGTCGCCGCCCGCGCAGAAGCCCTTTTCGCCCGCGCCGCGCAGCACGACCGCGACGATCTGGTCGTCGTGGCGGCAGCGCTCGAACAGCGCGGCCAGCTCGCCGATCATCGCGTACGACAGCGCGTTGAGCGCGGCCGGCCGGTTCAGCGTGATCAGCGCCACGCGGTTCACCACGCGATACAGCACCTCGGGCGCATGCTCCGCGAATGCGCCGTGATTCGTCACCGGCGTGCTCATCGTTGCGCCTCCCCATCGGTGCGCCACTGCGGCGCGCGCTTGCCGAGGAACGCCGCCACGCCTTCGCGCGGATCGGCCGTGTCGAACAGGTCGACGAAGCGCTCGCGCTCGACCGCGAGGGCCGCACCGCGCGGCACGCCGCGGCGCGCGAGGCCGATCAGCTCCTTGCTGTACGCGAGCGCGTGCGGGCTTTGCCGCGCGACGTTGCGTGCCAGCGCGAGTGCCGCATCGCGCGCGGCGCCGCTTTCCACCACGTCCTCGACGAGGCCGATCCGCAGCGCGGTGGCTGCATCGACGCGCGCACCGGTCAGGATGATCTTCTTCGCCCAGCCTTCGCCGACGAGCCAGGGCAGCGTCTGCGTGCCGAGCCCGCACGGCAGCAGGCCGACCGACGGCTCGGGCAGCGCCATCTGCGCATGCGTCTCCGCGATCCGCAGGTCGCACGCGAGCGCGCATTCGAGGCCGCCGCCCATCGCATAGCCGTTGATCGCCGCGATCGTCACGACGCGCGCATCGTGCAGCGCCTCGAACGCCGCGCCGAAGCGCGACGCCATCGTGCGCGCGACCGCACGATCGCCATCGGCGAACGTGTTGAGGTCGGCGCCCGCGCTGAAGAACTTCGGGCCGTCGCCGGTGATCACCAGCGCGCGCACGCGCGGGTTCGCATTCAGTGCGGCGACGGTTTCCTGCAACTGCTGCAGCCCGTCGGCGGTAAAGGCGTTCGCGGGCGGACGCTTGAGCGTCGCGCACGCGATCGCGCCGTCGTCGACGTAGTCGAGTTCGATCATGAGGCGTCCTTCTTCGTGGCCGGTTGGTACAGGCGGATCACCGCCGAGAAATCGAGCTGGCCGTCGCCGCGGCTGCTCATCGTCTGGTACAGCTGCTGCGCGAGCGCGCCGAGATAGACGGGCTGGCGCGCCTGCTTCGCCGCATCGTTCGCGAGGCCGAGATCCTTCAGCATCAGGTCGGTGCCGAAGCCGCCCGAGTAACCGCGCGACGACGGCGCGGTCTCGATCACGCCCGGATACGGGTTGTAGGTGTCCGAACTCCAGCAGCGGCCCGTCGACGTGTTGACGATGCCGGCCAGCACCTTCGGGTCGATGCCGAGCGCGACGCCGAGCGACATCGCCTCCGATACCGCCGCCATCGAGATGCCGAGCACGAGGTTGTTGCAGACCTTCGCGACCTGCCCCATGCCGGTCGCGCCGCAGTGGACGATGTTCTTGCCCATGCCGGCGAGCACGGGCTTCACGCGCTCGAAATCCGCACCGCTGCCGCCGACCATGAAGGTCAGCGTGCCGGCCGCCGCGCCGCCAGTGCCGCCCGACACCGGCGCATCGACGAACGCGCCGCCGTGCTCGCGCATCAGCGCGCCGAACGCCTGCGCGCTCGCCGGGTCGATCGTGCTCGAATCGATCACCGTCGCACCCGCGCCAAGGCCGGCCAGCACGCCGTTCTCGCCGGACAGCACCGAGCGCACGTGCGGCGCGGCCGGCAGCATCGTGATCACGAACGTCGCGCCCGACGCCGCATCGCGCGGCGACGCGGCCACCTGCGCGCCGGCGTCCTGCAGCGCGCGCAACGCGTCGGCGCTCAGGTCGAACGCGTGCACGTCATGGCCGGCTTTCAGCAGGTTCAGCGCCATCGGCGCGCCCATGTGGCCGAGGCCGATAAATCCGATTTTCATGTTCGTTTCCTCCGCCGCTCAATGCAGCCGGATCGTCGTATTCACCGGGCCGGCCGTCGTGTCGTCGTCGAACCAGCGCGCGGTGACCGTCTTGGTCTGGGTATAGAACTGCACGACCTGCTTGCCGTACGGGCCGAGATCGCCGAGCTTCGAGCCGCGCGAACCGGTGAAGCTGAAGAACGGCACGGGCACCGGAATCGGAATGTTGATGCCGACCTGCCCGACGTCGATCTCGCTCTGGAACTTGCGTGCCGCTGCGCCGCTCTGCGTGAAGATGCCCACGCCGTTGCCCATCGGGTTCGCGTTGACGAGCGCGATCGCGTCGTCGAGCGTGTCGACCTCCATCACGACCAGCACCGGCCCGAAGATCTCATGCGTGTAGATCGACATGTCGGTCGTCACGCCCGAGAAGATCGTCGGGCCGATGAAGTTGCCCTGCTCGTAGCCGGCCACCTTCACGTCGCGACCATCGAGTTCGAGCTTCGCGCCTTCCTTGATGCCCGCTTCGATCAGCGTCAGAATCCGCGCCTTCGCGCCGCGCGACACGACCGGTCCGACGTCGGTGCCCGCTTCCGCGCCCGCATTGACCTTCAGCGCCGTCGCCTTCGCGACGATGTCGGGCAGCCAGTCGCGCGCCTTGCCCACCAGCACCGCGACCGACGTCGCCATGCAGCGCTGGCCGGCCGCGCCGAAGCCCGCGCCGACGAGCGCGTTGATCGCCTGCTCGCGGTTCGCGTCGGGCAGCACGATCGCGTGGTTCTTCGCGCCCATCATCGATTGCACGCGCTTGCCGTGCTGGCTGCCGAGGTTGTATACGTGCGTGCCGACCGCCGTCGACCCCACGAACGAGATCGCCTTCACGAGCGGATGCGTGCAGATCGCGTCGACGACTTCCTTGCCGCCGTGCACGACGTTCAGTACGCCTTTCGGTACGCCGGCCTCGAGCGCGAGTTCGACGAGCTCCATCGTCGACATCGGATCCTGCTCCGACGGCTTCAGCACGAACGTGTTGCCGCACACGATCGCCATCGGGAACATCCACAGCGGAATCATCGCGGGGAAATTGAATGGCGTAATGCCCGCGCACACGCCGAGCGGCTGGCGCAGCGTGTAGGTGTCGACGCCGCCCGCGACGTTCTCCGCGAATTCGCCGAGTTGCAGCGTGCCGACCGAGCACGCGTGCTCGACCACTTCGAGACCGCGGAAGATGTCGCCTTCTGCATCGGGAATCGTCTTGCCCTGCTCGGCCGTCAGCGTCTTCGCGATGCGCTGCTGGTTGGCGCGCACCAGATCCTGGAACTTCAGCATGATGCGCATGCGCGCGGCGATCGGCGTGTTCTTCCACGTCGCATACGCGGCGTGCGCGGCCTGCACGGCCGCGTCGACTTCCGCGACGGTCGCGAACGGCACGCGCGCGAGCACCTGCTGCGTCGCCGGGTTGACGATGTCGCGCCACTCGCTGGTGGCGGACTCGACGAAGGCGCCGTCGATCAGCAGCTTGACCGTCGGCACGTCTTGCCCCGTACGGGGCGTCGGATTCGCGTTCATCAGAGCTCTCTCCTTGCAGTGGGTCGCGGCGTAGCGGCATGCCGCCGTGCGACCGGTTCGATTCGGCTACGGGCGGCGGCCGCGGCATGCGGCACGCGCGGCCCGCAGTCGGTCATTTCAGTTCGGCGGCGAAATCTTCTTCCCAGTATTCGCCGGGCATGCGCGCGGTCGCGTCGTCGCCGCGTTCGATCTCGCGGCGGCGCAGTTCGACGCGACGAATCTTCCCCGAGATCGTCTTCGGCAGCTCCGCGAATTGCAGGCGGCGGATGCGCTTGTACGGCGCGAGCTTCTCGCGCGAGAAACGGAAGATCTCCAGCGCGAGCGCGGGGCTTTCCTCGTAGCCCTGGCGCAGCGTGATGAACGTTTTCGGCACCGACAGCCGCACCGGGTCCGGGCTCGGCACGACGGCCGCTTCGGCGATCGCCGGATGCTCGATCAGCACGCTCTCGAGTTCGAACGGGCTCAGCCGGTAGTCGGACGACTTGAACACGTCGTCCGCGCGGCCGATGTACACGTAATAGCCGTCGTCGCGACGCATCGCGATGTCCGACGTGCGGTAGTGGCCGTCGCGCATCGCGTAGGCCGTCGCGTCGGGATTGTTCGCATAGCCCTTCATCAGCCCGACCGGGCGCGTGATGTCCGCGCCGATCGGCAGCGCGACCTCGCCTTCGGTCACCGGCGCGCCGTCCGGGTCGAGCAGCGCGATCCGGTAGCCGGGCAGCGGCCGGCCCATCGAGCCCGCGACCACCGGCTGGCCCGGCGAGTTGCCGATCAGGCAGGTCGTCTCGGTCTGGCCGTAGCCGTCGCGAATCGAGATGTTCCACGCCTTCTTCACGCGCTCGATGATCTCGGGATTCAACGGCTCGCCCGCACCGACGATCTCGCGCAGCTTCACGTCGAACGACGCGAGCGGCTGCTGCACGAGCATGCGCCACACGGTCGGCGGCGCGCACAGCGTGGTCACCCGGTATTGGACGAGCGCATCGAGCACGACCTTCGGCTCGAAGCGCGCATAGTTGAACGCGAACACGCACGCCTGCGCATTCCACGGCGCGAAGAAGCAGCTCCATGCGTGCTTCGCCCAACCCGGCGAGCTGATGTTCCAGTGGATGTCGCCCGGCTGCAGGCCGACCCAATACATCGTCGACAGATGGCCGACCGGATAGGTGCGGTGCGTATGCTCGACGAGTTTCGGCTTCGACGTCGTGCCCGACGTGAAGTACAGCAGCATCGGATCGTTCGCGTGCGTG
The DNA here is from genome assembly GCF_002959955.1 of Burkholderia sp. BE12. NCBI lineage: Bacteria > Pseudomonadati > Pseudomonadota > Betaproteobacteria > Burkholderiales > Burkholderiaceae > Burkholderia > Burkholderia sp. BE12. The sequence continues at coordinate 248,916 of NZ_PREY01000003.1, forward strand.
ACGGCGTCCGGCTCGAACGCGGCGCTCGCCGCATAGCCGTCGTTCATCGCGAGCCAGCCCGCGCGCGGCGCGCCCGCGACGATCTTCCGCGCGAGACCGAGATCGGGCTGTTCGAATTTCGCGGCTTCGTTCTCGTCGACGATCGCGTATTTCGCGCCGCCGATCCGCACGCGCTCGCGTACGTCGTCGGGCGACAGTTGCGTGGTGGCGGGCAGCACGATCGCGCCGAGCTTCATCGCGGCCAGCATCGCGTCCCACAGCTCGACACGGTTCGGCAGCATCAGCAGAATGCGGTCGCCGCGCACGACGCCGATCGAGCGCAGCCAGTTCGCGATCCGCGACGAACGCTCGGACATCTGCGCGAACGAATACGGATCGCCCGTGCCGGTCGCCGCATCGACGATCCACAGCGCGGGCTGGTCGTTGCCGCGCGCCATCGGGTCGAAGTAGTCGAGCGCCCAGTTGAACGCATCGAGCACCGGCCATTCGAAATCGCGATACGCGGTGTCGTAGTCGGTGCGATGGCGCAGCAGAAAGTCGCGTGCGTCCAGGAATGCCTGTACCGTCATGTGTCGTCTCCGTCCAGTCTCCATGCCCAGCGGTCAACCGGCGCACGTGCTGCAGCACATGCCCGGTTCCGTGTTGCACGGCGCACGGTCACGTCGTTGCGTGCCGCGTTCACCGCGCTGCCCTCGTGCCCTGCGTGATGCTGTCGTCGGCGCGACCGTCGCGGCTCAAAGCTGCCGCGCGATCACCATCCGCTGCACTTCGCTGGTGCCTTCGTAAATCTGCGTGATGCGCGCGTCGCGATAGTGACGCTCGACTTCGTAATCGACCAGGTAGCCGTAGCCGCCGTGAATCTGGATCGCGTCCGAGCACACGCGCTCGGCCATCTCGGACGCGAACAGCTTCGCCTGCGACGCTTCCGACAGGCACGGCAGGCCGGCCGTACGCAGCTTCGCCGCGTGATGCACGAGCAGCCGCGCGGCGTTGATCTGCACGGCCATGTCGGCGAGCTTCTGCTGGATCGCCTGATGCTCGGCGATCGGCTTGCCGAACTGCACGCGCTCGCCCGCATAGCGGCGCGCCTTGTCGAACGCGGCGCGCGCGATGCCGAGCGCCTGCGCGGCGATGCCGATGCGCCCGCCTTCGAGGTTCGACAACGCGATCTTCAGCCCTTCGCCGCGATTGCCGAGCAGGTTTTCTTCGGCAATCGCGCAGTTCTCGAACGTGATCGGGCACGTATCCGACGCGCGGATGCCCATTTTCTTCTCGGGCTTGCCGACGATGAAGCCCGGCGTGTCGGTCGGCACCAGGAACGCGGAAATGCCGCGCTTGCCGGCTTCCGGGTCGGTCATGGCAAAAACGATCGCGAGGCCCGCGCGCTGGCCGTTGGTCACGAACTGCTTCGCGCCGTTCAGCACCCACTTGCCGTCACGCAATTCGGCCCGCGTGCGCAGGTTGTTCGCCTCGGAACCGGCATGCGGCTCGGTCAGGCAGAATGCGCCGATCACGCGGCCGGCCGCCATGTCGGCCAGCCAGCGATCCTTCTGCGCGGGCGTGCCGAAGCCGAGGATCGGCCCGCAGCCGACCGAGTTGTGCACGCTCATCATCGTCGCGCACGCGGCGTCGCCGGCCGCCACTTCCTCCATCGCCAGCGCATAGGCCACGTAGTCCGTATACGAGCCGCCCAGTTCCTGCGGCACGATCATCCCGAGCAGGCCCAGCTCGCCGAGCTGCGCGACGATCGCGTCGGGCAGGTGCGCGTCGTGGTCCCACTGGGCCGCGTTCGGCGCCAGCATCTCGGTGGCAAAAGCGCGCGCGGCATCGCGGATCATCCGCTGGTCTTCGGTGTAAAGCTCGTCCATGGTGCTGCAGTCTCCCGCGGCCGCCGGGGGCGACCGTCGTTACGTTTCGATGCAACAAGTGTAGGCAAGCGCGCGCGACTGTTCGATGCTCGCGTCGCTCATTTACACTGAGCGTTTTTGCCACACCGGCGGCACCGATGAAGCAGGAAGACAAGGGAACCGTCGCGATCAGCCTCGTCGCGTACAGCGTCGCGCTGGCCACGCGGCGCGGCGTCGCGGCCGAGCCGCTGCTCGCGCAGGCCGGCATCGCGCCCGCGCTGCTCGGGCAGCCGCGCGCACGCGTGTCCGCGCAGCAATATGGCGCGTTGTGGAACGCCATCGCGCGCACGCTCGACGACGAGTTTTTCGGGCAGGATCGCCACCCGATGCGCGCCGGCAGCTTCATCGCGATGAGTCAGGCGGCGCTGTCCGCCCGCGACGGGCTGCACGCGATGGCGCGCGCGGTGAACTTCATGCACTGCGTGCTCGACGACCTGCACGCGGAACTCGACGCGAACCCGCAGCGCGTGCGGCTGCGTTTCGTGCACCGCAACAACGGCGCGACGCCCGCGATGTTCACGTACGCGACCTATTTCATCATCGTCTACGGGCTCACCTGCTGGCTGATCGGCCGGCGCATTCCGCTGCTGCATGCGAGCTTCCGCTGCGACACGCCGCCCGCCGATCACGAATATCCGTCGATGTTCTGTGACGACATGCGTTTCAACGAACCCGATTCGTATGTCGATTTCGATCCCGAATTCGCGACACTGCCGGTGGTGCAGAACGCGAAGACGCTGAAAACGTTTCTGCGCAACGCGCCGGCCAGCTTCATCGTCAAGTACCGCAACCCGAACGCGCTCGCGCAGCGCGTGCGCGCGGTGCTGCGCGGGATGCCGCCCGCCGCGTGGCCGGGCGCGGGCGGGATGGCCGCGCGGCTGCACGTGGCCGAGGCCACGCTGCGCCGCAAGCTGCACCAGGAAGGCCACGCGTACCAGTCGATCAAGGACACGCTGCGGCGCGATCTCGCGTTCGAGGCGCTGGCCGACCCCGCCCGCACGATCGCCGACGTCGCGGCCGCCACCGGGTTCGCGGAACCGAGCGCGTTCTACCGCGCGTTTCGCAAATGGAGCGGGCGCAGCCCGGCCGACTATCGCGACGAAGTGCTCGCGCGCGGCGGCGGCGCCAGCTGAATCCGGCCGGCGCGGCCACACCTTCGCGCTTTCCGCCGAAACCGCCTAATCTTCAAGTATCGGGCTCACGCCCTTTCCGCAAGCCGGACGGCACGCGGCCGTGCGCCGCCCGGACGTCCCGATGCGCTTTCACCGTCATGGGCCGCCGCCGGCGCCTGCCGCGCCCGACGGCCGCCCCCGTCACCCGCTGTCCGCGCGGGTCGCGCGCGCCGCGCTGTTCGCGGCGCTGCTCGTCGTGTGCGCCGCGGTCGCGGCGCCGCCGTCGGCCGACGCGCCGGCCGCGCGTCCGGTCGTCGTGATTCCCGTCAACGGCGCGATCGGCCCGGCCAGCGCCGATTTCATCGTGCGTTCGCTCGACCGCGCGGCCCGCGAGCACGCACCGCTCGCGATCCTTCAGCTCGACACGCCCGGCGGCCTCGATACGTCGATGCGGCAGATCATCAAGGCCATCCTCGGCTCGCCGGTGCCGGTCGCCGCGTTCGTCGCGCCGGGCGGCGCGCGAGCGGCAAGCGCGGGCACCTACATCGTCTATGCGAGCCACTTCGCGGCGATGGCGCCCGGCACCAATCTCGGCGCGGCATCGCCCGTGCAGTTCGGCATCGGCGGCGCCGCGCCGCCGGGCGCGAACCCTGCCGCGCCACGGCCGCCCCCGGCCGGGACGTCGGGTGCATCGGATGCATCGGATGCATCGGGAGCCTCGGGCACGTCGCCGGCCGCGCTGCCGACCGATACGCAATCGACCGAGATCCGCAAGGCAATGCAGGACGCTTCCGCGTACATCCGCAGCCTCGCGCAGTTGCGCGGCCGCAATGCAGAATGGGCCGAGCGCGCGGTACGCGAGGCCGTGAGCCTGTCGGCGAACGAGGCACGCGCGCAGCACGTCGTCGATCTGATCGCGCAGGATCCGGCCGATCTCGCACGCCAGCTCGATGGCCGCACCGTGACGACCACCGCCGGCACGCTGCATCTCGCGACCGCTCACGCGCCGCTCGTCGTGCTCGCACCCGACTGGCGCAGCCGCTTCCTCGCGATCATCGCCGACCCGAACGTCGCGCTGATCCTGCTGACCATCGGCATCTACGGCCTCTTCTTCGAATTCGCGAACCCCGGTTTCGTGCTGCCGGGCGTCGCCGGCACGATCTGCCTGCTGGTCGGGCTGTTCGCGATGCAGTTGCTGCCGATCAGCTATGCGGGCCTCGGCCTCGTGCTGCTCGGGCTCGGCTGCCTCGTCGCCGAGGCGTTCCTGCCGACCTTCGGCGTGCTCGGGTTCGGCGGGATCGTGGCGTTCACGATCGGCGCGCTGATGCTGATCGACACCGACGTGCCCGGCTACGGGATTCCGTGGCCCGTCATCGCGAGCCTTGCGCTCGGCGGCGGGCTGCTCGTCGCGGGCGTGTCGAGCGTCGCGCTACGCGCGCGGCGCCGGCCCGTCGTGACGGGCGCCGAGGCGATGCTCGGCAGCATCGGCGAAGTGCTCGACGACGGCCTGCATCCGGACCAGCCGAACGACGCGACCGGCGCGCCGCCGTCGGCTGCCGGCTGGGCGCGCGTGCACGGCGAGCGCTGGCGCGTGGCCAGCAGCACGCCGCTGGCCGCCGGCTGCCGTGTGCGCGTCACCGGCCGCCACGGGCTGACGCTGACGGTCGCGCCGCTCTACGACATGCCTGCATCCGCCCATCCCCAGGGAGAACCTTCATGATCGGTTACACGTTCGGCTTCAGCAGCGTCCTGGTCGTCTTCGTCGTGGTGCTCGTCGCGTCGTCGATCCGCATCTTTCGCGAATACGAGCGCGGTGTCGTGTTCATGCTCGGGCGGTTCTGGAAAGTGAAGGGGCCGGGACTCGTGCTGATCATCCCGATCGTCCAGCAGGTCGTGCGGATCGACCTGCGCACCGTCGTGTTCGACGTGCCGCCGCAGGACGTGATCACGCGCGACAACGTGTCGGTGAAGGTCAACGCGGTCGTGTATTTCCGTGTCGTCGATCCGGAGAAGGCCGTGATCCAGGTCGCGCGCTTCTTCGACGCGACGAGCCAGCTCTCGCAGACGACGCTGCGTTCGGTACTCGGCAAGCACGACCTCGACGCGCTGCTCGCCGAGCGCGAGCAACTGAACGCCGACATCCAGAAGACGCTCGACGCGCAGACCGACGCGTGGGGGATCAAGGTGTCGACGGTCGAGATCAAGCACGTCGACCTGAACGAGACGATGATCCGCGCGATCGCGCGGCAGGCCGAAGCCGAACGCGAGCGGCGCGCGAAAGTGATTCACGCGGAAGGCGAATTGCAGGCGTCGGAGAAACTGCTGCAGGCCGCGCAGACGCTCGCGCGGCAGCCGCAGGCGATGCAGTTGCGCTATCTGCAGACGCTGACGACGATCGCGGCGGACAAGAATTCGACGATCGTGTTTCCGCTGCCGATCGATCTGCTGGGGGCGTTGCTGGAGCGGTTGGGGGGAAAGCGGGAGGATTAACGACGCCGAGGTCCGTATGAACGACATTCCGGCCATCGTGCAACGGAGCGTTGCACGATTCCGGCGGGCGCGGCCCGGTCGCTCAGTACCCGGCTTCCCGTTGATGCCTGATCGTCAGAATCGTGACGCCATCATCATCGACCCTGTACATCACCACGTATCCGCTGTCGCCGAAATCGATCAGCCATTCGCGAAAAACCGTATCGAGTTCGTCAACGGGACGGCCGAGCCGGGGCTGTCGAACCAGAACATCGACGCCAGTACGAATCGCCTTGATCGCACGACGCGCGGCCGGCGGATCGTGGTCGGCGAGAAAACGATGAAGGCGGACAATCGCTTGCTGGGCAGTTCGCGTCCAGATCAGTCGTGACACTCGGGCGGCTCCGCTGCTTCACCGGCCTCGAGCTTCTCGAGATACGCGTCCATCTCCTCGTGCGTCACGTGCAGCCCCGTCGACTGATAATCTGCCCATGCCTGCATCGCTTCCTGCTTGAACGACTCGCGCTTTTCCTCGCGCGCCACATATTGCGCAATCGCCTCGCGCATGATCCAGTGCGGCGTGCGCCGACGCTGTTCGGCCAGATGACGCACCCGGTCCTGAAGGGCCGGATCGAGTTTGATCGAGGTTGCCATGATAAAAAGTATCCAGAGGTATTACCTTTGAATATTGTAGGTCTGCCCTCCCTCGAAAAGCAATGTCGGATGGACGCCGGAAAGTATCCCGGCCATGGGCGCGCTAGAGCCTTCCCTCCATTTCACCCCTCCATTAGGACAAATCCCCACCCCCGGGGGCTGGCGCGTTTTCCGGAACCGTCTATGATTATTACATTACTCAATGGCACATTAAATGCTGGCTGAATAACGCGCGACGGCGGATGCCGGCGGGCGCATTCCGGATCAGCGCCCCGCAAAGCATGGGACCCGGGTAAGCGCGGAAGCGCCGACTCCGGTCGACCAATGGAGACGTATCATGACCGACCACCCGCTGCCGGAAGTCCACCTCGACGAACTGCCGCAATTCCGCGCGGTCCAGCAACTGGCGTACCGCTGCGTCGAAACCGTCGGCGCGATGCTGTACCCCGGCATCACCGAGAAGGAAGCCGCGCGCCTCCTGACCGAATGGCTGCAGGACAACGGCGTGCACGACTGGCTGCACAAGCCGTTCGCGTGGTTCGGCGACCGCACCGCGTTCGAGGGCTTCTCGGGCCTCAAGCACATGGGCGGCTTCAATCTCGCGTTCTTCCCGAGCAACCGGCAGCTCGAAACCGACATGCCGGTGATCCTCGACGTCGCGCCGGTACTCGACGGCATCGTCGCCGATGTCGGCTACGCGCACTGCCTCGGCCGCAACCCGATCCTCGAGCAGTTGCAGGACGACCTGATGGACCATCGCGACATGATCGTGCGGCTCGTGAAGGCGCGACGGTCGATGGCCGAGGTCGCGCAGGAAGTCGACGCGCTGTGCCGCCGCCAGGGCGTCGAGCCGCGCCACAAGGCCTATCCGTTCAAGGTGCTCGCGCATCGCGTCGCGAAGATCCACAAGCTGTCGAAACCGCGCTTCGTCGCGCGCTTCGGGCTGAATGCGACGCGCAACCTGCTGCTCGACCAGGGCCGCGCGGCGAAGCAGCAAGGCTGGTCGCCGCTGTGGTCGATCGACCGCCGCTCCGAGCATGCGCCCGTGCCGGGCCTGTGGGCCGTCGAGCCGCATCTCGGCTTCGCCGGCGTCGGCGCGAAATTCGAGGAGCTGCTGGTGATCACCGACGACGACGCGTACTGGCTCGACGAGGACCTGCCGCACGTGCGCCGCTGGCGGCGCCGCCAGGCCGAGCGCGCGCAGGCCGTTGCAAACGTGCCGGCCGCCGCCTGACCCACCCGCTTCCTCTTCCCGACTCCCTGAACGACGGACTCACGATGCAGCCTCTTTCCGACGAAGCGCCGCTGGCCCTGTTCGAATCGGTTCACAGCGAGACGGCGGTCGCCTCCGGCGACCTGACGCTCGCGGTCCGGACCTGGGGCGACCCGGCCCGTTCGCCGGTCGTGCTGGTGCACGGCTACCCCGACGACAGCGGCGTCTGGCAGCACGTCGCGCCGCTGCTCGCGCGCAAGCATCACGTGATCGCGTACGACGTGCGCGGCGCGGGCCTGTCCGGCGTGCCGAAGCGCACGGCCGACTACCATCTCGCGAAGCTGACCGACGATTTCGTCGCGGTGATCGACGCGCTCTGCCCCGGCCGCGCCGTGCACCTCGTCGCACATGACTGGGGCTCGATCCAGGGATGGGAATTCGTCACCGATCCGCGGCTCGCCGGCCGCATCGCGTCGTATACGTCGTGCTCGGGGCCGTGCCTCGACCACGTCGGCTTCTGGCTGCGCGAACGCGTGCTGCGCCCGACGCCCGCGTCGCTGGCCACGCTCGGCGGTCAGCTCGTGCGCTCGTGGTACGTGTATCTGTTCCACCTGCCCTTCATTCCCGAGCTCGGCTGGCGACTGTGGCTCGGCCGCGCGTGGCCGGGCCTGCTGCGCCGGCTCGAGAAAACGCCCGCCGCGCCGCGCCCGACTCAGGCCGACGACGGCGCACGCGGCGTACGCCTCTATCGCGCGAACTTCATCCGCTGCCTGTTCGCACCGCGCGAGCGCTACGCGCACGCACCGGTGCAGACGATCGTGCCGCTCGGCGACAAGTACGTGAGCCCCGCGTTGTCCGAGAACCTGTCGCGCTGGGTGCCGCAGTACTACCGCCGCGAAGTCGATGCCGGCCACTGGCTGCCGCTCGCCGATCCCGCGCGCTTCGCGGATCTCGCCGGGCAATTGATCGACGCGGTCGAATCCGGCAACGAACCGCCCGCGCTCGCGAACGCGCGCCGCCGCGCAACCAGCGGGCGCTTCAGCGGCAAGGTCGCGGTCGTCACCGGCGCGGGCAGCGGGATCGGCCGGTGCGCGGCGCTGGCCTTCGCACGCGAAGGCGCGACGGTCGTCGCATGCGACATCGATCTCGCGAGCGCCGAGCGCACCGCACTGCTCATCGGGCTGAGCGGCGCGCACGCGCATGCGAAACGTGTCGACGTCGGGTCCGCGGACGAAATGGAAGCGCTCGCGACCTGGGTCGGCGGCGAACTCGGCGGCGCGGACGTCGTGATCAACAACGCGGGCATCGGCATGGCCGGCGGCATCCTCGACACGAGCACGCGAGACTGGGAGCGCATCGTGCACGTGAACCTGTGGGGCGTGATCCATGGCTCGCGGCTGTTCGCGCAGCAGATGGCCGCGCGCGGCACCGGCGGGCACATCGTCAACACCGCGTCGGCCGCCGCGTTCGGCCCGTCGCGCGACCTGCCCGCGTATGCGACGACGAAGGCCGCGGTGCTGATGCTCAGCGAATGCATGCGCGCGGAACTCGCGGAGAAAGGCATCGGCGTGACGGCCGTGTGCCCCGGTTTCGCGGAGACCGGAATCATGGCGTCGACGCACTACGCGGGCGCCAGCGCACAGGACGAAGCGCGGCTGCGCAAGCGCGCGACCAAGCTGTACCAGATGCGCGGCCTGAAACCCGAAACCGTCGCGCGGGCGATGGTCGACGGCGTGCTGCGCAACCGCCCCGTCGTCGCGGTGGGCGGCGAAGCGCACGCGATGCGCTTCGTCGGCCGCTTCATGCCGTGGCTGGGCCGGATGATCGCCCGCGTCAGCATGGCATCGCATTGACGGCGCACGACGCCGCACAGGGAGACAACATGACCGATACCGCCGACTATCACAAGATCAGGGCCCGGCACGTGAAGTTCGACTTCAGCGATACGCCGATCACCTGGGTGCCGAACGATCCGGGCAGCACGCACATCATCAACACGCTGAATCTGCTGTTCCCGGAAGGCGAGCTGTGGTTCTGCCGCGTGTACAACAAGGCGCTGCCGCTGATCGCCGATGCCCGCCTGCGCGACGAAGCCGAAGGCTTCCTGCGGCAGGAGGCCGTGCATTCGCGTTCGCACGGCGGCGTGCTGAAGCACTACTACGACCGCCACGGCATCGACACGAAGCCGTTCACGCAGAAGCTCAACCGGTTGTTCACGCGCGTGCTCGGCGAGCAGCCGCTGGGGCTGAAGATCGGCCATACGCGCTTCTGGCTGCGCCAGCAGCTGGCCGTGATCGCGTCGCTCGAGCATTTCTTCGGCTATCTCGGCAACTGGGTGCTCAACGCGCACGGCCTCGACGAAGGCCGAGCCGACCCGACGATGGTCGATCTGCTGCGCTGGCACGGCGCCGAGGAAGTCGAGCACCGCACCGTCGCGTTCGACATCTACCGGCACCTGGGCGGCACCTATCCGGAGCGCTGCGTGCACATGGCGTTCGTGATCCTGCTGCTGCTCTACTACATCACGACCGGCGCGAAGTTCATGTACCGGCGCGACCCGGACGCCGGCCGCTACCCGGGCTTCGTGCTCGCATGGCGACAGGGTTCGCGGCGCGGGCACCTGCCGTCGTTCTGGAAGGTGATCGGCGCGGCGCTGCGCTATTTCAAGCCGGGCTATACGCCGCACCACGAAGGCTCGACCGAGCAGGCGCTCGCCTACCTCGCGCGCTCGCCGGCCGCGCAGGCGGCCGCGCACGGCGGCAACTGGAGCACGACGAAACGCGCGTGAGCGGGTTTCCGGCCGGTTCGGCGGGCAGCGCCCGCCGAAATGCGTACAATCGCGGCTTCAATTTCCCGGAGGTACCGCGATGGCCATGAAGAAAACCGATCTCGAAAAGAACAAGGCGCTCAAGCTGACGCAAGCGATGAAGCAGTCGAACGCCACGCGTTTCGGCAAGGGCGCCGACGAAACGGCCAAGCTGGACCGCCGCGCGCAGCGCAAGCTCGACCAGGAACAGGGACTCGTGCCGTTCGCGTGCAAGCTCAACGCCGAGCTCGTCGAACAGCTGAAGGCACGCGCGGCCACGCACCCGGAAGGGATGACGGGCCTGCTGTCCGAACTGCTCGTGAACGGCCTCGCGCAACGCGACGCGTAACCGCCACGTATCTCGAAATTTCCGTTGACACGGCTGCGCGGCCGCGACACACTCGTTCGCATGCCTATGCTCAAGCCCGTCGCCATCGCGCATAAAAACCGAGTGAACGCCCACCCGCGGCGATCACCGGAGGCGCTTGTGCGTTAGCATCGAGATTCAGTCACGCATGTCACGAGGCCTCGCCGGAAACGGATGAGGCCTTTTTGTTTTGGTGCGCATCATCCCGCCCGGCTCAACGGATGGAGATGACGATGGACCAAGCAAGCCGGCTGGTTGTCTGCCCTGATCGGTGTCGCACCGATACGATCGCGTTGCCGAGAGTCGAGTTGCATTTCACGGTCGCGCCGCGCAAGACGCTGGCGTGGCGTGCGCGGCACGCCGCCGAGATCCGCGCACACGACGCGACGCTGTGGATCACGCGGCTCGGCAGCATCGACGATTACTGGCTGCGCACCGGCGACGTGCTGCGCGTGCAGCGCGGCGATCGCATCTGGATCGGCACCGACGACGACCGGCCTGCCGAAGCGTCGATCACGACCGTGTACGTGATGCAGCGCGTTACATGGCTTGCGCGTGCGCTCGCATGGATGCGCGACCGGCTGGGCAAGCGATGGCCGGGTCGCGCATGACGCACGCATCGCTGCGCATCCGATCCAGGTGCGCCGCGACATCATGAAACAACGCATGCGCGCGGCAACGCATCGCCCGCGCATATCTCGAAAATAGTCGTTGACAACGCCGCACGCCGACAACAAAATCGTTCGCATGCCTACGTTCAAGCTCATCGCCATCGCGATTCATTGCCCGGTGAACATTCGAAAGAATGGATCACGGGAGGCGCTTGTGCGTTAGCAATCGAGCAGTACCGCATGTCACACAAGGCCTCGCCGGAAACGGATGAGGCCTTTTTGTTCTGGTGCACGTCATCCGTCCGGCTCACTGAATGGAGCAGACGATGGACCAGGCAAGCCCGCTGTTTGAACGCCGCGATCGGCACCACGCCGGCACGATCGCGTTACCGACCGTCGTGATCCGCTTCGCGGTCGCGCCGCGCACGACGATGACCTGGCGCGCACCGCAGGACGCAGAAATCCGCGCCCACGGCGCGGCGCTGTGGATCACCCGGCCGCCTGGCATCGACGATTACTGGGTGCGGCCCGGGGAAGTGCTGCGCATCGCGCGCGGCGAGCGCATCTGGCTCGGCACCGATGCCGACCGATCGGCCGAAGCGACGATCACGATCGCGTACGTGCGGCGCGGCGAACGCGTCAGGCGCATGCTCGCGCAAGTGCAACGTTTGCTCGTCGGGGTAGGGAGAAGGAGCGGATGAGCGACGCGCCGTTACGCACGCGATACGCGGGACGGCCGCGACCGGAAACGGACGCACCCGCGGCACAACGCGCCGCAGGTGCGCATCGAAGGACGCGGCACGCCGGTGCGTGCCGCGAGCGATCGCGCGCCGTGCGCAGCAACGGGATGCAGCAGGTGCATCAGGTGCTGGCGGCGAGACGCGGGCCCGTGCTCCGGGGCGTGGAATCGAGGTCGGGGCGTTGCGCGGCCTGCGAGGTCACCCACGGATCGATGCCCTGCTTCTGCACCTCTTCGAGGAATGACACACGTGTGCGCCAGTAATCCGCCTGTAATTTCGCATCGATGACGCGCTGTTCGGCTGTGAACAGTTCCATGCGCGCCGTCACGAGCATCGACGCGGCGGTTTTTTCCGGCGTGGGGGCGTGTCGCATCGCCCAGCGGCTGATCCAGTTCAACATGCTGACCTCCGTGATTACGGACGAACCCGCATCGGGCAATCGCAATCGGCCGTGCCTGACCGGCCGTGCCTGCCCAATCGCGCAACGGCCTTGACCGCCATGCACCGCCTGGCCTGCACGGACTGCGACTCCCCCGCATCGGCAATTACCGGCCGGCGCGTGTATGCGCGGTGTATCTATCCTAGAAAGACTTGCCGGTTTACGCGATGGGGTCTTGCAATCTTTTACACAGAAACCACAGTCGCCCCCGCATCGCGAAATGGCAGTTGCGGACGGGACGGCTTCGGCGCACGATTGCCCGATACCTGCAACCGCCTGGACTGACGAATGGCCGCTGCACGCCGCTGCACGCCGCTGCCGCGCGAACGCACCGGCTGCACACGTGCGTTCGTGTGCATGCACCGCCTGCACCGCGTTCGTGCAGCATGCGGGCACTCCGTTTCAGTCGCATGTCATCGCGCACCGGCCGCGTGCGACGTTGCCGGCGTGCCGTTGCGCACGCATCGGCTGGTGTCGCCCGCCTGCCCCGCGCCCCTTCCGCTCGCTTCCACCGCTCCACCGTTTCAGCCATTTCTGCCGGCCCGTGCCGCGCGAACCGGTAAAATGCGCGCCTTCGTCGCGCGGGCGGGCTGCCCGACCGTTCGCGCGCAGGCAACCGATCGTGCCCTCCAACTATATCGTCCGAGCTATCCGCGCTATTACAATCCGCCGATAGCCGGACAATAGTGGCTGGTTACAGTGAGCCGGCCGCACTGCCTTTACAACAATTCGGCACAACAATCAACACGACAACCCGACCGGAGAAACGCGTTCATGGAATCCATCAAGCGGTATTTCGGCTTCGCTGAAGCCGGCACCGACTTCCGCACCGAAATACTCGCGGGCGTCACCACGTTCCTGACGATGGCCTACATCATCTTCGTCAACCCCGCGATCCTCGGCGACGCCGGCATGCCGAAGGAATCCGTGTTCGTCGCGACCTGCCTCGTCGCGGCGCTGGCGTCGATCATCATGGGGCTGTACGCGAACTACCCGATCGCCTGCGCGCCCGGCATGGGCCTGAACGCGTATTTCGCGTACACGGTCGTCAAGGGGATGGGCTTCACGTGGCAGGCCGCGCTCGGCGCTGTGTTCATTTCCGGCTGCCTGTTCCTGCTCGTCACGCTGTTCCGCGTGCGCGAGGCGATCGTCAACGGCATTCCGAAATCGCTGCGGATTTCCATTACCGCCGGTATCGGCCTGTTCCTCGGCATCATCTCGCTGAAGACGTCGGGCGTGATCGTCGGCAACCCGGCCACGCTCGTCACGCTCGGCGATCTGCACAAGCACGACACGATCCTCGCGATCGTCGGCTTCTTCACGATCGTCACGCTCGACCACCTGCGCGTGCGCGGCGCGATCCTGATCGGCATCATCGGCGTGACGATCCTGTCGTTCTTCTTCGGCGACAACCAGTTCCACGGCGTGTTCTCCGCGCCGCCGTCGATCGATGCGACGCTGTTCAAGCTCGACATCCGCGCCGCGCTGTCGACCGGCATCATCAACGTGATCCTCGTGTTCTTCCTCGTCGAGCTGTTCGACGCGACGGGCACGCTGATGGGCGTCGCGAATCGCGCGGGCCTGCTCGTCGAAGGCAAGATGAACCGCCTGAACAAGGCGCTGCTCGCCGACAGCACGGCGATCGTCGCGGGCTCGGTGCTCGGTACGTCGTCGACCACCGCGTATATCGAAAGCGCGTCGGGCGTGCAAGCGGGCGGCCGCACCGGCGTGACGGCCATCACCGTCGCGGTGCTGTTCCTCGCGTGCCTGTTCATCGCGCCGCTCGCCGGCGTGGTGCCGGCCTACGCAACCGCGCCCGCGCTGCTGTACGTGTCGTGCCTGATGCTGCGCGAGATGGTCGAGGTGCCGTGGGACGATGCGACGGAAGCCGTGCCGGCCGCGCTGACCGCGCTGCTGATGCCGTTCACGTACTCGATCGCGAACGGTGTCGCGTTCGGCTTCATCGCGTACAGCGGCCTCAAGCTGCTGACGGGCCAGGCCCGCACGGTCAAGCCGATCGTATGGATCATCGCGGCCGTGTTCCTGTTTCGCTTCTTCTATCTCGGCAGCGAGTAAGCGAAGCGCATCGCTGCGCCGCGCGATGAAATGAAAAAACGCCACCTTCGGGTGGCGTTTTCGTTTTCGCACGATTCTTTCGCGATCCTCACGAATCGACGCGCATGATCCTGCCGACGCTCGGGCCATCCCGCGCGGCCCGCATACGAAAATGCCGCCCGGCCCCGCCGAACGGCATTGCGTGAAGGCAACGTCTTCGCGTGCGCCGCTCGGATGCGCGCGCCGCGAGACGTGCGTCGTGTCATCCGCGCCAGTTGGCCTCGTAGAAACGCACGTAGCCGCTGCGCAGCGTCACGCATTGCGCGCGCGTTTCCGACAGCAGGCGCCGCGCGGCCGCCTCGATGCGCTCGCGGTGCTGGTCGAATGCGCCGACCATGTCCTCGAAGCGGGGCGATGCCGCGCCGAAGTGGTCTTCCAGCGCCTCGGCGGTGATCTGACATTGGACGCGCTCGCCATTGACCAGTGCCGTGAACGCCAGCATCAGGTCACGCCCCGAATACTCCGGCTTCTCGTTCGTGAAATGGATCTGCATGGAGCCGCCTCGACCGGTAGAAAACGAATGACCGCGTCCGTCGTCCGCTACCGGCCGGACGAAATGTACGCGGGCTCGCCGGCGGAGGCCCCGACCGCGGAGTGTGGCGCGGTCGATGCATGCCGGTTGAATTCCACTTTAGACGGTTTCGCGCGGGAGACAAAAATTTCGGTGTGCGTCGTTCCGACGCGCATTTCGTCTGATCTGCGCGGCATCCGGCACCGTTTCGCAAACGGGCGTCAGTGCGGATCGGTCGGCCAGACGTTGAGCGCGATCGCGGCGGTCGTGACGCCCACCGCAATCGCGGCCGCTCCGTATCTCACCGCGTCGGTCAGGTCGAACAGCAATCCGTGGATCGCCACGGCAATGCCGCCCAGCATGATGAAGGTGGCGATGGCCGCCAGCACGACTCTCAGTTCCGCCCGAACCATGATGCGTCTCCCGAACGGATGCATGTCGCGTCGCATGCTTGTTGCAGTGCGGAACACGGCGCGTGCGTGCTCCATTTCCATCATTGCAGGCGGGCGCTTAAAAGCAAGTGGATTTTGTTCGCGGTCGCACATCGCACGTGGCGCTTGTATGATGATGCGTACCCGGACGGTCGGCTGTCGCGCCGAATGGTGCACCGCGAGCGGAGCCGCACTCCGCCGCCGATTCCGATCCGGCCGGCTCCAACGGCCCCGGGAACAGGAGACAAACCATGCCGCAATCCTTCGTGCTGCCCGCCACCGCGGGGCGTACCGACCTGCTCGCGCAGGCGCATGCGCGTTCGACCGCGGTCGGCCTGCGCGCGCACGAACGCCCCGATTTCTCGCCGCTGTCGCGCCTCGCGCTGCGCGAACTGCTCGACACGAACCACACGCTGTTCTCGCACGCACGCCCCGTGATGGAGGATCTCCACGCGCAGATCGCCGAGACGCAAAGCCTCGTGCTGCTGACCGATGCCGACGGCGTGATCCTGCACAGCATCGGCGACGCGGACTTCATCGAGAAAGCGAACCGCGTCGCACTGTGCAACGGCGTGTCGTGGGCCGAAGGCGCACGCGGCACCAATGCGATCGGCACCGCGCTCGCATCGGGCCAGGCCGTCGTCGTGCACGGCTCCGAACATTTCCTGCGCGCCAACCACATCCTCACCTGCGCGTGCGCGCCGATCGTCGATCCGTTCGGCCGCACGCTCGGCACGCTCGACGTGAGCGGCGACCCGCGCGGCTCCAGCCCGCATACGCTCGCGCTCGTGCGGATGTCCGCCCAACTGATCGAGAACCACCTGTTCGCGAACCAGTGCGGCGAAGCGCTGCGGCTGCGCTTTCACGCACACGAGGATTGCGTCGATTCGCTGTTCGCGGGGCTCGTCGCCTTCGGCCCCGACGGCGGGCTGATCGCCGCGAACCGCAGCGCCCAGTTCCAGCTCGGCGCGTCGTTCGACGCACTGCAGCACCAGGCCAGCGACGCGTTGTTCGGCATGCGCTTCGGCCAGCTCGCGCAGCAGGCCGCGCGCGCGCCGGGCGCCACGTTCCGCCTCACGCTGTCGACCGGCGTGCGCGTGCTCGCTCGCTGCGAATTCCCGGAAGCGCAGAAAACGACCGTCGCCGTCACGCCGCCCGCGCCGGCCGCACGCGTGCGCGCGCCGGACCCCGATGCGATCACGTTCGCGACGCTCGACACCGGCGACGCGCGCATGGCCGCCGTGCTCGAACGCGTCGCGAAGATCCGCGGGCGCGACCTGCCGCTGCTGATCCTCGGCCAGACCGGCACCGGCAAGGAATGGCTTGCCCGCGCGCTGCATCAGGCGTCGCCGCGCGCGGACGGCCCGTTCGTCGCGGTCAACTGCGCGGCGCTGCCCGATTCGCTGATCGAGGCCGAGCTGTTCGGCTATGAAGACGGCGCGTTCACGGGCGCGCGCAAGCGCGGCAGCCCCGGCAAGATCGTGCAGGCCGACGGCGGCACGCTGTTTCTCGACGAAATCGGCGACATGCCGCTCGCGCAGCAGGTGCGGCTGATGCGCGTGCTGCAGGAGCGCGCGGTGATGCCGCTCGGCGGCGCACGCGCGGTGCCGGTCGACGTGCGCGTGGTCTGCGCGACCCACCGCGATCTGCGCGCGATGATCGCGGACGGCACGTTCCGCGAAGACCTGTTCTACCGGATCAACGGGCTCGCGGTCACGCTGCCGGCGCTCGCCGCACGCACCGACCTGCCGGCGCTCGTCGAGCGGATCCTCGCGCGGCTCGCGCGCAGCGAGCCGATGCCGCGCCGCCTCTCGGCCGACGTGCTCGACGCGTTCGCGCGCCACCGCTGGCCCGGCAACCTGCGGCAGATGACCAACGTGCTGCGCACGGCCGGCATGCTCGCCGACGGCGAAGCCGAGATCGCGCTCGCGCATTTGCCCGACGATTTCTGGCTCGACTGCGACGACGCCGCGGCTGCACCGGAAGCCGCCACGCCGGCCGGCAAGCGCGAAGGCACGACGCTGCAAAGCCACCAGGCCGCGATGATCGACGCGGTGCTCGCGCGGCATGGCGGCAACGTATCGGCGGCCGCGCGCGAACTCGGCCTCGCGCGCAACACCGTGTACCGGTATCTGCGACGCCACTGACGCCCACGGCTGGCGGCCGTCGGCCGCCGGCGGGTTCGGGTATGCTTGGCGCGTTGCCGCCGAACCGCTGCCCGCTTCAGTCATGACCGATCCAGAACACCCGCCCCTCGTGCGCATCGAGCCGCTCGGCGCACGCTTCGACGCGCCCGATTCGCTGACGGTGCTCGAAGCCGCCGCGTTCGCACGCGTGTCGCTGCCGCGTTCGTGCCGCAACGGCACGTGCCGAAGCTGCCTGTGCAGGATCGTCAGCGGAAGCGTACGCTACACGATCGAATGGCCGGGGCTGAGCCGCGAGGAAAAGGCCGACGGCTATACGCTGCCGTGCGTGGCCGTCGCAACGTCGGACCTCGTGCTCGACGTGCCCGACGCCGTCATGCTCGACTAGACACGGCGCGCCAGCGCGCGTCGACCTGCAACGCTCGATTCTGCATGGAGAACGCGATGATCCAGCAAACCGATCGCATCGAAAAACAGGCGCTGCTCGGCGCCTCGCCCGACCGCGTCTGGGCAGCCGTCAGCAATTCCGGCGAATTCGGCCAGTGGTTCGGCGTCTCGTTCGACGGCCCGTTCGAGGCCGGCCAGCCGCTGTTCGGCCGCATCACGCCCACCCGCGTCGACGACGACGTCGCGAAGGCGCAGGAGCCCTATGCGGGCACCGCGTTCGAAATCGTCGTCGATCGTATCGAGCCGCGGCAACTGTTCTCGTTCCGCTGGCACCCGTTCGCGATCGACCCGCATGTCGATTACGCATCCGAGCCGATGACGCTCGTCACGTTCACGCTCGCGGCGCAGGCCGGCGGCACGCTGCTCACGGTCACCGAAACGGGTTTCGACCAGTTGATCGAGGCGCGTCGCGCGACGGCGCGCGAAATGAACGACCAGGGCTGGGCCGCGCAGATGACGCTGATCGCGAAGTATCTGGCGCTGCCCGCGTAGCGCGCCGCTACGCCGCACGTTCGGGCCGGCCGGCGAATCGACGTGCGTGGCATAATCGGCGGCATCGTCGCCCACCCGCCGCGCATCGCATGCTGAGTCGTCGTCTCCGGAAGATCGGCAGTCTGATCGGGATGCTCTTCATCCTGATGACGGCGCTCGCACCGACGATCTCGCAGGCGCTGACCACGCAAGGCCGCGTCGACGCGCTGCTGGCCGGTTACTGTTCGTCCGCGCCGGCCTCCGGCGACCGCTCCGCCGATGCGTCGATGAAAAGCCTGCAGGCGCATCTCCACGCATGCGGCTACTGCAGCCTGCTTGCTCATACTCCCGCCCTGCCTGCGCCCGAACTGACGTTCGCGGCCCACGTGCATGCGATCGAGCATCGCGCGGCGACCCGCTTCGAAAGCCTGCGCCGCGCGCTGCCGCTCACGGCCGCGCAACCGCGCGCTCCGCCATTCGCGTCCTGATCCGTCGTCATTGCGCGTGATGCCGTCGTGCATCGCGTAGCCTGCGCACGCCGCCCGCGTGCGCGACATGCCACGTTTCGAAGGACGATCATGTCTCACCATGCTGCGCGCGGCGTCGTGCCGTGCGCGTGGTCGGCCGCCGCCGGTCCGGATTACCGCGCCCGCATTCGCCCGCATGCGAATGTCCGGCAGCGCACGGCCGCGCCAACCGCCGCCGGCATCGATGCCGCTCGCGCGGCCGTCCGTCGAATCCGTCTTTTCCATCCGATTCGTCACTCGCTCATCCAGCCATGAAAACCACCACTTTCGTTCGCGGCGCACTCGCCGCACTCGGCTTCGTCGTCATCCAGGCCGCCCATGCGCATGCGCTCCCGAAAACACAGGACCCGGCCCCCGGCGCCACGCTGTCGAGCGCGCCGCACGCGGTCACGATCGACTTCGGCGAGGCGCTCGAGCCTGCGTTCAGCTCGATCGCCGTGACCGACAGCCAGGGGCAGTCGGTCGTCGACGGGAAGTCGGCCGTCGACGCCGGCAACCGGAAGCGGATGCGCGTCGCACTGACCGGCCTGAAAGCCGGCACCTACACGGTCGCGTGGATCGCGGTGGCCAGCGACGGCCATCGCACGCACGGCCGCTACGCATTCACGCTGAAGTAACGCACGCGATGCGCATCGGCGCGCCGTGCCGATCGCATTCGCATCGATGCCCCAGGGCATCGCACCGATCAGGAGAACAAACGATGAAACGCTCGATTTCGACCAGCATGCTCATGGTACTGGCGCTGCATGCCTCGGCCACGTTCGCCGCGCCGGCCATACAGGCCGATGCGTGCTGGATCCGCACGATGCCGGCGACGGTGCCGTCCTCCGGCTACTTCACGCTGAAGAACAATGGCGACGCGCCCGCGACGCTCATCGGTATCGACACGCCCGCATACGGGACGGCGATGGTGCATGAAACGCAGACGAGCGGCAGCACCGCGAAGATGGTCCACGTCGACTCGGTCGTCGTGCCCGCGCACGGCACGGTCAGCTTCAAACCGAAGCGCTATCACGTGATGCTGGAAGCGCCGCGCCAGGCCGTCGCGCCCGGCGCGAAGGTGCCGTTCCGGCTGCGTTTCGCGGACGGCTCGGCCGTGTCCGTGACCTGCGACGCGAAGGCGCCGACCTACGCCGGCCAGTAACGCCGCCTGCCCCTCGACCGAAGGAGACACACATGAAAGACCGCCTGCCGCTGGCCGACCTGATCGTTCGCTACCGGACGCCGCTGAATGTCGCGGTACTGATCGTCTGCGGCGCATGGGCCGCGTGGATCGCGTGGATGACGCGGCCCGCCGCCATCGATACGCCGCCGCCGATTCCCGCGTACTGCATGCGCGACGCGCGCTGACGCGTCGCGACGGCACGGTTCCGGCGGCGGCCCGCGCCATTATTGGCGTGGCATCATCGCGTCATCCCGACCGCCGCAACCGCCTCCCGGAGCGCCGCATGTCCATTCAGACCTGGATGCTGTTTGCCGCAGCCTATCTCGCCACGACGCTGTCGCCGGGGCCCAACGTGCTGCTCGTGATCCGCAACACGGTGCGCTACGGCACGCACGGCACCGTCGCGACGATCGCCGGCAATCTCGTCGCGCAGGGCGTGGTCGTGCTGCTGGTCGCGCTCGGCGTCGGCGCGCTGCTGGCGGCGATGCCGCCGCTGTTCGTCGCGATGAAGGTGGGCGGCGCCGCGTATCTGATGGTCCTGGGTGTGCGGCAGTTGCGTGGCGACCGCAAGGCCGCCGCATCGAGCGATGCGGCGAGGAGCATCGCGCCCGATCGCCGGAAGCTGTTCCGCGAAGCGCTGTTCGTGTCGGGCAGCAATCCGAAGACGATGATCTTCCTGTCCGCGTTCATGCCGCAATTCATCGTGCACGACCGCCCGCTCGCGCTGCAGTTCGTCGTGATGTACGCGACGATCGCCTGCACGGTCGTGATCGTTCACAGCGTCTATTCGGCCGGCGTGCGCCGCCTGCATCGCGGCTTCGGCATGAGCCGCGCGGTGCGCGCGCTCAAGCGCGCGAGCGGGCTGCTGTTCGTCGGGCTCGGCATCAAGCTGCTGACCGCGCGGCAGGCGTAAGCCGGCTCGATTCCGTCAGTGCAGGCGAGCGGCCAGTGCGGCCGTGATCTCGTCGAACGACGGCCGTGCATCGACGTCCTCGTTCACGCACGCTGCCGCAAGCGCATCGAGCGCGCCGGCATGCGGTTCGCATCGCTCGAGCAATTCGCCGAGCAGATAGCCGAACGCGCGCACTTCGAGCCGCTCGAACCGGGCGCCGCGTGTGCGCTCGTTCACGTCGTACAGCGACGCCGCCCCGAAATCCCCGAGCAACGCGCCGCCCGCGCCGTCGTGCAGGATGTTGTGCGCATACAGATCGCCATGCATGATGCCGCGCGCGTGCAGATGGCCGGCGACCGATGCGATGCCGTGCGCGATCCGCAGCGCTTGCGCCGGATCGAATTTCAGATCGGCGGCATAGACGTCGCGCGTGCAGGACGCGAAGCTCGGCGGCCCGGCGAGATTCGTCAGCGCCGGATCGACCCGCTCCATCACGAGGCCGTGCGTGCCGTCCGGATGCCCGCGCAGCTTGCCGATCACCGGAATCAGGTTCGGATGACGGTCGGCATGCAGGCATGCGGCCATTTCGCAGTCAGGCAGGCCGTCGCTCGTGACCGCGCCCTTGAACAGCTTGACCGCGACCGTGCGCGGCGGATGGCCGTCGGCCCGCCACTGCGCGCGATAAATGACGCCCGACGCGCCCTCGCCCAGCTTCCGTTCACATGAAAGGGCCGCCCAATCGATCTCCGCGACGTCCGGCCCGGCGGAAGCCGTGGCTTCCGGCCCCGCACCGAACGGATTGCCGGCAACGGCGAGCCATGCGAGACGCGGCAGGCGCGGCAGCCAGTCGGGCAACGCGTCCAGCCGGTTCGCCGACAAGCGCACCAACTCCAGCGCGCGGCACGCGGCCATTTCCGTGGGCAGCGCCCGCAGCTGGTTGCCGGCAAGCATGAGCTTCTGCAACCGCGCACAGTCGCCGATGTCGGGCGGCAGTTCGTCGATCGCGTTGTCGGTCAGGATCAGCCAGCGCAGCGCGGGCGGCAGCGCGCCGCGCGGCACGGTGCGGATCCGGTTCGCCTTGAAGCCGATCATGTCGAGCTGTTCGCACGCGCCGAGCACGTCGGGGAAGGTGGTGAAGCGGTTGCCCGACGCGAACAGGATGCGCAGACGATGCAGCCGCGGCAGATCGTCGGGCAGCGCGGACAACGCATTGCCGGTCAGGTCGAGCACTTCGAGCGTGTCGGCCAGCTCGAAGATCTCGCGCGGAAATTCGGTCAGTCCGCACGCGAGCTTGAGTTGCCGCACGCCCGACAGTTGTCCGGACTGCAGCTGTTCGAGGGTATGTATCACGGAGAAAACGGGTGGCGGTTGCGGGGACCCGTCGGGTCGATCGGACGAATTCTACCGGCATCGATGGCGTGCCCGTACACGACCTTGTCACACCCCCTTCACAAACGCGCGACGTGACGTTAGAATTGCGCCCCTTGCAGTGCCGACGTGGTGAAATTGGTAGACACGCTATCTTGAGGGGGTAGTGGCGAAAGCTGTGCGAGTTCGAGTCTCGCCGTCGGCACCAGATGCGTTTCCAGCGCATTCCGAGCATGATCTGAAACCCGCGACAGCATATGGCTGCGCGGGTTTTTTGTTGCCAGCTACGCCAGCAACAGAAAATTCCGCACCACCGCGGACGGCTCGTCGCAGCGCGACGCGATGGCCAGCCTGGCGCGAAACCGGTTACCCGAGAACGGCCGGTACACGACCCCGGGCACCTGCACCTGCGTAATCGCTTTCGGCACGACCGACACGCCGAGCCCGGCCGCCACCAGCGTCACCGCGGACGCGATCTGCGGCGCCGGTTGCGCCATGCGCGGCTCGAACCCGGCGGCCTGGCACGCAGCGACGATGTCGTCGAAAAGCGCGCCGCCGGCCGCGCGCGGCACCTGCACGAACGACTCGTCGGCCAGCTCCGCCAGATCGATGCGCCGGCGCTGCGCCAGCCGATGCGCGACGGGCAGCGCGACGAACATCGGCTCCTCGTCCCAGTCGGATACCCGCAGCGTCGCGGCGACGCGGCGCTCGGGCCGCACGATCGCGACGTCGAGACGTCCGGCCTCCAGCGCCTCCAGCAGGACGCCCGACGTCGCCTCCTGCAACGTCAGCTCGGCATCCGGAAACGCCTCCCGAAAGCGGCGAATCAGATCCGACACTTTCGGATTGAACGCGGCCGTCCCGGTGAAACCGACCCGCAGATGGCCGGTTTCCCCGCGCGCGGCGCGCCTTGCTGCCCGCGCCGCGCGCTCGGCATCGTCCAGCACGCGTCGCGCCTCTTCCGCGAAGACCTCGCCCGCCAGCGTCAATTCGGCGCCGCGCGCGGTCCGCTTGAACAGCTCCACGCCGAGTTCGTTCTCGAGCGCCTTGATCTGCTGGCTCAACGGCGGCTGGCCGATGCCGAGCGTTTCGGCGGCCTTCGTGAAATTCGATGCGGCCGCGACGGCCAGAAAGTAGCGCAGATGCCGAAGTTCCATTCGTGACCTGACCTCGCGGTGAGTCGGGGCTGGCCTGTCAGCCAGTGTTAAAACATATTGCTGCGGTTTCTTTCATATATTGGACATATATATGACGGTGCGCAAGAATTCACGTATTCCGTCGCACATCGAGTGCATCCATGTCCTCCGCTTCGATTTCCCGCTCCATGCCCGGCACCCAACCATCCGCATCCGACGATGCGCTGCCGGCCGGCGTGTCCCCGCGCTCGGCCGCCTACAAGCGCATCGCGTTCGCGCTTTTCCTCGCCGGCTTTTCCACTTTCTCGCTGCTGTACTGCGTGCAGCCGCTGCTTCCCGCGTTCGCACGCGAGTTCAACGTCGGCGCGGCGTCGAGTTCGCTCTCGCTGTCGCTGTCGACCGGGATGCTCGCGGTGTCGATCCTGTGTGCCGGCGCGCTGTCCGAACGGGTCGGCCGGCGCGGGCTGATGTTCGTGTCGATGACGCTGGCCGCGCTGTTCAACATGCTCGCCGCGCTGTCGCCGAACTGGCACCTGCTGCTGGTCTGGCGTGCGCTCGAAGGCTTCGCGCTGGGCGGCGTGCCGGCGGTGGCGATGGCCTATCTCGCGGAAGAAATCGCCGCCGACGGGCTCGGTTTCTCGATGGGGCTCTATGTCGGCGGAACCGCGTTCGGCGGCATGATCGGACGGATCGGCATGAGCGCGCTCGAGGAGCACTTCTCGTGGCGAACGGCGATGCTGTCGATCGGCGTCGTCGACCTGCTCGCGGCGCTCGCGTTCGTGATGCTGCTGCCGGCCTCGCGACGCTTCGTGAAGCGCACCGACCTGACGCTGCGTCACCACCTGCGGCTGTGGCACGCGCAACTGCGTCACGCACGCCTGCCGTTCGTGTTCGCGATCGGCTTCCTGGTGATGGGCGCGTTCGTGACGATCTACAACTACGCCGGGTTCCGACTCATGGCGGCGCCGTTCAACCTGAGCCCGACCGCATGCGGGCTGATCTTCGGCGCGTACCTGTTCGGGATGGTGTCGTCATCGAGCGCCGGCGCGCTCGCCGATCGTCTCGGGCGGGCGCCGGTGCTGGTCAGCGGCATCGTCGTCTTCGCGGCGGGCCTCGCACTGACGCTGTCGCACTCGCTCGCCGCGATCGTCGTCGGCATCGTGCTCGTGACGATCGGCTTCTTCGTCGCCCATTCGGTCGCGAGCGGCTGGGTCGGCGCGCTCGCGGGCGCCGCGAAAGGGCATGCGGCTTCGCTGTATCTGCTCGCCTACTATGTCGGCTCGAGCGTGCTCGGCTCGGTCGGCGGCGCGTTCTGGCAACGCGGCGCGTGGGCGAGCGTCGCCGCGTATGTCGCGGTGCTGCTCGCGGTCGCATTGCTGGCTGCGCGGCGGTTGAGCCGCAGTTGAGCCGCAGTTGAGCCGCGCGTGATGCGACGCGATGCGGCGGCGGAGATACCGGGCCGCACGCCGGTGTCGGCCTCGTCGATGATCGACCGATTCGCGTCGCTCCTCAAAGCAACGGCAGCGTTTGCCGGATATGGTCGGCGAATGCTGTCGTCAGATGCGACGGCCGCTTCCGGTCGAACCTCAGCGTAATGCCCACCGCCGGCAACGGCGGCAAGCGCGGATCGCCGTTCACGATCGCGAGGTCGGCCGGCACGGCCGTCTGCGTCATCACCGCGAACGCCTGCCCCGAGCGCACCAGCGCGATCAGCCCGGCGAGACTGCTGCTCGCATACGCGACGCGGTAGTCGCGGCCGGCGCGATTCAACGCGTCGCAGGCCGCGAGGTGATCGAGCGTATCGCGATCGGACAACGCGAGCGGCAACGGATCGAAATGCGCGGGTTCGAGCCCCGGATAGCCGATCCAGACCAGTTGCTCGCGGCGGATGATGTCGTCGGTCGCGCCATCGTCCGGCAGCGAAATCATCGCCAGATCGACCGCACGCTTCTCCAGTTGTTCGACGAGCCGCGGCGTCGGCCCGCAGACGACTTCGACGATCGCCTGCGGATGCTGGCTCGAAAACTGCCGCAGCAGCGACGGCAGCCATACCTCCGCGTAATCGTCCGGGCACCCGAACCGGATCGTCCCCGACAGCCCCGTGCCACACAGGTCGGCCATTGCCTCGTCGTGCAGCCGCAGGATGCGCTGCGCATGCACGAGCAGCCGCTCGCCCGGATGCGTCAGCACCACGCCACGGCCGGTGCGCTGGAACAGCGGCTGGTCGACGGTCTCTTCGAGCCGCTTCATTTGCTGGCTGAGTGCGGATTGCGTGCGGCCGACGCGCGCGGCCGCGCGGCTCAGCGCGCGCACCTCGGCGATCACGACGAACGAGCGCAGAAGGTCGATTTCGAGCGAAAGCCCCAAGGTATTAGCTCCTTTTCTACCTTGCATTAGAACTATTCGTTTCCATCAAACCAGACGCGCGCCTAGACTGCAAGCGATCCCTGCCCTTTTGTCCGGAGACGCCCGATGTCCCTGAACGACGACGCAACCTTCTGGCGCAATGCCAGGCAGCACCTGGTCCGCTACGGCGGCACGTTCGAGCCGATGATCATCGAGCGCGCGAAAGGCAGCTTCGTCTACGATGCCGACGGCCGCGCGATCCTCGATTTCACGTCGGGCCAGATGAGCGCGGTGCTCGGACACAGCCATCCGGAGATCGTGTCCGTCGTCAGCGAATACGCGGGCAAGCTCGACCACCTGTTCAGCGGCATGCTGTCGCGGCCGGTCGTCGATCTCGCGACGCGCCTCGCCGACATCACGCCCGCCGGGCTCGATCGCGCGCTGCTGCTCAGCACCGGCGCGGAATCGAACGAGGCGGCGATCCGGATGGCGAAGCTCGTCACCGGCAAGTACGAGATCGTCGGCTTCGCGCAGTCGTGGCACGGGATGACGGGCGCCGCCGCGTCGGCCACGTACAGCGCCGGCCGCAAGGGCGTCGGCCCGGCATCGGTCGGCTCGTTCGCGATTCCGGCGCCGTTCGCGTACCGGCCGCGCTTCGAGCGCAACGGCGTCTACGACCCGCTCGCCGAACTCGACTACGCATTCGACCTGATCGACCGGCAGTCGAGCGGCAACCTCGCCGCGTTCATCGCGGAGCCGATCCTCAGTTCGGGCGGGATCATCGAATTGCCTGAAGGCTATATGGCCGCGCTCAAGCGCAAGTGCGAGGAACGCGGCATGCTGCTGATCCTCGACGAGGCGCAGACGGGCGTCGGCCGCACCGGCACGATGTTCGCGTGCCAGCGCGACGGCGTGACGCCCGACATCCTGACGCTGTCGAAGACGCTCGGCGCCGGGCTGCCGCTCGCGGCCATCGTGACGTCGGCGGCCATCGAGGAACGCGCGCACGCGCTCGGCTACCTGTTCTATACGACGCACGTGTCCGACCCGCTGCCGGCGGCGGTCGGCCTGCGCGTGCTCGACGTCGTGCAGCGCGACGGCCTCGTCGCACGCGCCAACACGATGGGCGACCGGCTGCGGCGCGGCCTGCTCGACCTGATGGAGCGCTTCGACTGCATCGGCGACGTACGCGGGCGCGGGCTGCTGCTCGGCGTCGAGATCGTCAAGGATCGCCGCACCAAGGAGCCGGCGGACGGGCTCGGCGCGAAAATCACGCGCGAGTGCATGAACCTCGGGCTCAGCATGAACATCGTGCAGTTGCCCGGCATGGGCGGCGTGTTCCGGATCGCGCCGCCGCTGACCGTCAGCGAGGAAGAGATCGACCTCGGCCTGTCGCTGCTGGAGCAGGCGATCACGCGCGCGCTGTAGCGGCACGCGGCCGCCCCGTTCTCGCGTCACGCGATCCGTCGCGCCGGTTCGAAGTTCCGGCGCGACGCGTTGATGTTTCGTATTCCGGATCGATCAGCGCGCTTCGGCCGCCCATGCTTCGGCATCCGCGCCGGCAGGGATGCGCAGCGGGCTCGACGGATCGGTTGCCGCGCGCCATACGGCGTCGGCGACGTCCTGCGCATGGGTAATCGGTGCGGACGCATCGAGCATGCGCGCGAAGGCCTTCTCGACAAATTCCGCATACGCTTCGTGCTCGAAGCCGTGCATGTTCGCGCGCGCGTTCTCGGCGAAGCGTGTGTCGGGCGCGCGGCCCGGCAACACGAGATGCACGCGCACGCCGAACGGTTCGAGTTCGGCCGCCATCGATTCGGTGTACGCATTGACCGCCGCCTTGGTGGCGCGGTACGCGCTGACCAGCGGCAGCGCCTTCAGCGTGACGCTCGACGTGACGTTCACGACCACGCCGGCCCCGCGCTGCCGAAACTGCGGCAGCACCGCCTGCGTCACCGCCATCGTGCCGATCGCGTTGGTCTCGAACAGCGCGCGCACCGTATCGAGCGGCGCCAGCTCGGCCGGCGCGGCCGCGCCGAAACCCGCGTTGTTGACGAGCACGTCGATCGGGCCGGCTGCGTCGATCGCGGCGCGAATGCTGTCCGTGTTCGTCACGTCCAGCGGCAGCACGCGCAAGCGCTCCGACGGCGGCAGCACGTCCTCGCGCGGCGTGCGCATCGTCGCGACGACCTGCCAGTCGTGCGCCAGGAAATGGCGCGCGATCTCGAGGCCGAAGCCGGAGGAACAGCCGGTGATCAATACGGTCTTCATGCGAACTCCTGACGGGTTGTGTTGAGCAAGTGTTCGTACGATAGATGGCCGGGCCCGTATTCGCTACAATCGAAAATCCGCTTTTCTTTTGCGAGAGTCCGGCGATGATCGACCCGCTCACCGAAGTCGTGACACTGCTGCAACCGGCTGCGCGGCACTCCAAGTCCGTTCACGGTGCGAGCCCGTGGCTCGTGCGTCGCACGGTCGCCGGCGAGCCGTTCTATTGCGTCGTTCTCGACGGCGGGTGCCGGATCGCGATCGACGGGCACGCGCCGATCGAATTGCGGGCCGGCGATTTCGTGCTGATTCCGGCGGCGTACGGCATCGCGACATCGAGCCTCGAACCGCCGCCGCCGGGCGTCGAATCCGCACCGCCGGTGGCGCTCGACACCGGCGAATACCGGGTGGGCGATCCCGGCAACCCGGTCGACACGCGCATGATGCTGGGCAACTGCAGCTTCGGTTCGCCCGACGCGGCATTGCTGGTGTCGCTCCTGCCGCGGGTCGTGCACGTGCGCGGCGATCCGCGGCTGACCACGCTCGTGCAACTGGTGCGCGACGAGTCGCGCGCGCAGCGGCCCGCGCGCGAGATCGTGCTGTCGCGGCTGATGGAAGTGCTGCTGATCGAGGCGTTGCGATTCACGGCCGGCACGCACGCATCGCCCGGCATCGTGCGCGGGCTCGCCGACAGCCGTCTCGCGGCCGCGCTCCGCGCAATGCACGCGCGCCCGTCGCATCCGTGGACGATCGTCGAGCTCGCGAAGGAAGCGGCGCTGTCGCGCTCGACCTTCTTCGAGCGCTTCAGCCGTGCGGTCGGCGTCGCGCCGATGGAATACCTGCTCACGTGGCGCATGGCGCTGGCGAAGGATCTGCTCCGCCGCAACGAAGGCCGCATCGCGGAAATCGCGGCGCGCGTCGGCTACAGCTCCGCGAGCACCTTCAGCGTCGCATTCACGCGGCATGTCGGCCGGCCGCCCGCGCAATACGCACGCGACGAACAGGCGGCGGTCGAACCGATCGAACCATGAACCGCACCCGCCACCCTCGCCTCGCCGCCCCCGTACCCCTCCCGTCAGGCAATGACGACGTGCGAGGCACTCGATGACGACCGCGACGCCCCGAACCGGCACGACGGACCACTGGCTCGTCGCACACCGCGATGCGGAAACCGGCATCGAAAGCCTGCACGCGCATTTCAACGGCCATGCGTACGATGCGCACGACCACGACGACATGCTGGTCGGCTTCACCGAACAAGGCGTGCAACGCTTCCAGTGTCACCGTTCGCTGCATACCAGCGTGCCGGGCCGCGCGATCCTGATCGAGCCGGGCGCGATGCACGACGGCCACGCGCCCGAAGCCGGCGGCTTCACGTACGGGATGCTGTACCTGCCGCAGGCGTGGGTCGAGCGCGCCGCGCGCCGGCTCGACCTGCCGGGCCTGGGCGGCGTCGAAGCCACGTTCGGCCACACGCTCGTCGACGATCGCGACCTCGTCGAGGCGATCCGGAACGCCTTCTTCGCGATCCACGACAACGAAGGCCGGCTCGCGCGCGACCAGACGCTCGACCGCCTGCTGATGCGGCTCGGCAGCCAGCTGGGCGGCCCGCTCGCGCTGGAAGGCGGCGTCGTGCCGCCCGCGATCGCGCGCGTGCGCGACCTGCTGCACGAACACATGGACGGCAACATCGGCCTCGACGAACTCGCGAGCGTCGCCGGCATCGACCGGTTCCGGCTGACGCGGATGTTCCAGCGCGCGTTCGGCACGTCGCCGCACGCGTACCTCGTGCGCTTGCGGCTGCGCGCCGCACGAAGGCTGCTGGCCGCCGGCCGCACGCCCGCGCAGGCAGCCGCCGACGTCGGCTTCGCCGACCAGAGCCACCTCGGCCGCTGGTTCCGCCGCGCGTACCGGATCACGCCGGCCGCGTACCGGCAACTCTGCACAAACGTTCCAGACTGATCGCGCGCGACATCCGATCATGGGCGCTTCAACCGGGAGCAAGCATGTTCGATACCAAAGTAGCGCTGATCGTGCGCGACGATCTCGCAGCGTGGCAAAAACTCAACGTCGTCGCGTTTCTCGCGACGGGCGTCGCGGCCGGTGCGCCAGACGCACTGGGCGAGCCTTACGAGGATGCGGCCGGGCGCCGCTACGGCCGGATGCTCGGCCAGCCGATGCTGGTGTTCGCGGCCGACTTGAATGGATTGCAGGCCGCGCACCGGCAGGCGCTGTCGCGGGAACTGACGATCGTGCCCTACGTGCGCGCGATGTTTTCGACCGGGCACGATGCGGCCAACCGCGAGGTGTTTCGCGCGGAGGATGCAGCAAATCTGGATCTGGTCGGCCTCGCGCTGCACGGGCCGAAGAAGGCCGTGGACAAGGCGGTGAAGGGGCTGGCGTTGCATGCGTGAACGCCGGCGTGCCCCGCTCGCCGATGCTGCTCAGCGATGCGCGAGCACGTTGACGAGCTTG
This sequence comes from Burkholderia sp. BE12, assembly GCF_002959955.1. Lineage (NCBI taxonomy): Bacteria > Pseudomonadati > Pseudomonadota > Betaproteobacteria > Burkholderiales > Burkholderiaceae > Burkholderia > Burkholderia sp. BE12. The sequence continues at coordinate 279,530 of NZ_PREY01000003.1, forward strand.
CCGAACGGGTCGCGCACGTAAAATCGCCGCACGCCCCAGGGCTCGTCGGCCGGGCCGTATTCGACGGGCACGCCTGCCGCATGAACGCGCGCGAGCGCTTCATCGACATCGTCGACTTCGATCGACAAGTCGGGTGTCGGCGTGCCCGACCCGCCCTGCGACGCGAAGCTGATCTGCACGTCCATCTGCTCGGCGTTGCCGTAGGTCGCGATCCAGCCGTGGTCCATCAGCAGGTCGAGGCCGAAGATCTGCTGATAGAAACGCTTCGCGTCGTCGACTGATTGCGTGTCGATATTGGCGACGATTCGTTTGACCTTCATCGGTTTCCTCCGCAGCGCGAAGATGTAGTCAATTTGACTACGATCGAAGCCAAATCGGCTACAGATTTCCTGCAAAACGGGCCTTGCGGCTGTCGTCCCGAAGCATCCAGGAAGGATGCCGCAAGCCGCTGGCCCATTGCAGGCCGGCGGCTTTCCCCCATCAACCGCCCAGATAAGCCTGCTTGATCCGGTCGTTCGCGAGCAGGTTCGCGCCCGTGTCGGCCAGCACCACGCGCCCCGTTTCGAGCACGTAGCCGCGATCGGCCACGCCGAGCGCCTTGTTCGCGTTCTGCTCGACGAGGAACACCGTGACGCCTTCGTCGCGGATCGTGCGGATGATGTCGAAGATCTGCGCGATCACGAGCGGCGCGAGGCCGAGCGTCGGTTCGTCGAGCAGCAGCAGACGCGGCTTGCTCATCAGCGCGCGGCCGATCGCCAGCATCTGCTGCTCGCCGCCCGACATCGTGCCGGCCCGCTGCGCCGCGCGTTCCTTCAGGCGCGGAAACAGCTTGAACACATGCTCGATGCCGTCGTCGATCTCGTGACGGCTCGCGAAGAAGCCGCCCATCTTCAGGTTCTCGAGCACCGTCAGGCTCGGGAACACGCGCCGCCCTTCCGGCGAGATCGCCATCCCCTGCCGCATGATCTGGTGCGTCGACATCGCGGTGATGTCGTTGCCCTCGAACAGCACGCGGCCCGACGATGCGCGCGGCGTACCGCATACCGTCATCATCAGCGTCGTCTTGCCGGCGCCGTTGCTGCCGATCAGCGTGACGATCTCGCCCTTGTTCACCTCGATCGACACGCCCGCGAGCGCCTCGACCGCGCCGTAGTGCGTATGGACCTGTTCCAGCTTCAGCATCACTCTTCCCCCAGATACGCCTTGATCACGCGCGGGTCGTTGCGGACCGCTTCCGGCGTGCCGATCACGATCGGCCGGCCGTGCTCCATCACGAGGATGCGGTCGGACACGCCCATCACGAGGCTCATGTCGTGCTCGATCAGCAGCACCGACACGCCGAATTCCCGGCGCAGCTTGTCGATCAGGTGCTGCAGTTCGATCTTTTCCTGCGGGTTGAGGCCGGCGGCCGGCTCGTCGAGCATCAAGAGGCGCGGCTCGGTGATCATGCAGCGCGCGATCTCCAGACGCCGCTGGTGCCCGTACGACAGCGTGCCCGCCGGCCGGTTGGCCACCGCCGTCAGCCCCATCCGGTCGAGCCACACGGCCGCGCGTTCGAGCGCTTCCTTCTCGGCGTGGCGATACGCGGGCGTCGCGAACAGGCCGTGCAGCAGCCCCGCCTTCACCTGGCGATGCTGCGCGACGAGCAGGTTCTCGACGACGGTCAGCGACTTGAACAGGCGGATGTTCTGGAACGTCCGCACGAGGCCCTTCAACGCGATCTTGTGGCTCGGCAGCCCGGCGATCGCGTGGCCGTCGAGCACGACGTCGCCACCGGTCGGCTTGTAGAAGCCGCCGACGCAATTGAACACCGTGGTCTTGCCCGCGCCGTTCGGCCCGATGATCGCGAACACCTCGTCGCGGCGCACATCGAAATCGATGCCGTCCACCGCGAGCAACCCGCCGAAGCGCATCTGCAGCCCGGCGACCTTCAACAGTTCTGCATTCGCGCTCATTGCGGCAGCTCCACATGGGGACGGCTCGCGGGCAGCAGGCCCTGCGGACGCCACATCATCATCAACACCATCACCAGACCGAAGATCAGCATCCGGTACTCGGCGAAGCCGCGCGCGACTTCCGGCAGCACGGTCAGCAGGATCGCCGCGAGAATCACGCCGAGCTGCGAGCCCATCCCGCCGAGCACGACGATCGCGAGGATCAGCGCCGATTCGATGAAGGTGAACGATTCAGGGTTCACGAGGCCCTGACGTGCCGCGAAGAACGCGCCGCCGATACCCGCGAACGCCGCGCCGAGCGTGAACGCAGACAGCTTGATGCGCGTCGGGTTCAGACCCAGCGAACGGCACGCGATCTCGTCGTCGCGCAGCGCTTCCCACGCGCGGCCCATCGGCATGCGGATCAGGCGGCTCGTCACGAACAGCGTGAAGCCCACCAGCAGCAGCGCGATCAGGTACAGGAAGATCACCATGTGCTCGCCGCTGTATTCCAGCCCGATCAGTTCATGGAAGGTCTTCGCGCCTTCGACGCTCGCCGAGCGCGCCATCTCGAAGCCGAACACCGTCGGCTTCGGAATGCTCGAGATGCCGTCCGGGCCGCCGGTGAGGCTCGTCAGGTTGTTCGCGAGCAGGCGAATGATTTCGCCGAAGCCGAGCGTGACGATCGCAAGATAGTCGCCACGCAGGCGCAGCACCGGGAAGCCGAGCAGAAAGCCGAACGTCGCCGCCGCGACCGCCGCGATCGGCAGGCATTCCCAGAACGACAGCCCGAAATACTGGTTCAGCATCGCGTACGTATAGCCGCCGACCGCATAGAACCCGACATAGCCGAGATCGAGCAGCCCCGCGAAACCGACCACGATGTTCAGGCCGAGGCCGAGGATCACGTAGATCAGCGCGAGCGTCGCGACGTCCACCGCACCGCGCGAGCCGAAGAACGGCCACACGAGGCCGACCGCGAGCAGCACCCAGATGATCGCGCGCTGCTGCCGCGCGCCCATCGCGGGCGCCGCCGGCAGCTTCACGGCCGCTTTCGCGCGCATCAGCCACGGCTTGAACAACTGGAACAGGAACACGGCCGCGACCGCGATCCATACCGGGCGCCAGTGCGGCGTCAGCACCACCTGGTAGCCGTCGAGCTTCAGTTGCAGCCCGAGCACCGGGATCGTGAGGATCGCCGTCAGGACCGCGGCGGCCACCGCATTCTTCAGCGCCTGGCCGAACGAAGCGTCGGCGGCCGGGCGGCGAACGGAAATGACTTGACTCATCTGCGTCTCCCTCAAACCTTTTCGATGTCCGACTTGCCGAGCAGGCCGGTCGGGCGGAAGAGCAGGATCAGCACGAGCAGGCCGAACGCGACCACGTCCTTGTACTCGGCCGGCATGTAGCCCGCGGCGAAGGTTTCCGCAAGGCCGAGCAGCACGCCGCCGAGCATCGCGCCCGGGATGCTGCCGATCCCGCCGAGCACCGCGGCGGTGAACGCCTTGATGCCCGCGACGAAGCCGATATACGGATTCAGCTTGCCGATCGTCAGCCCGATCAGCACGCCGCCGACGGCCGCCAGCATCGCGCCGAGCACGAACGTGAACGAGATCACGCGGTTCGTGTCGATGCCGAGCAGGTTCGCCATCTTCATGTCCTCGGCGCACGCGCGGCACGCACGGCCCATCCGCGAATGCGAAATGAACAGCGTGAGCGCGATCATCAGTACCAGCGTCACGCAGACGATCAACAGGCGCGCATACGGAATCGTCACGTCGAAGTCGCCGCCGAGATGGATCTCGAACGCGCCGGAGATCAGCACCGGCACGGACACGTCGCGCGCGCCCTGGCCGATCTGCACGTAGTTCTGCAGGAAGATCGACATGCCGATCGCGGAGATCAGCGGCACGAGGCGCGGGCCGCCGCGCAGCGGCCGATACGCGACGCGCTCGACCGCGAAGCCGTACAGGCCCGTGACGATCACCGACACGATCAGTGCCGCGCCGAGCACGAGCGGCAGCGGATAGCCGGCGGAGATGCCGATGGCCGTGAGGGTCACGAGGCCCACGTATGCGCCGATCATGTAGATCTCGCCGTGGGCGAAGTTGATCATGCCGATGATGCCGTAGACCATCGAATAGCCGATGGCGATCAACGCATAGATCGCACCCAGCGTCAGGCCGTTGACCAGCTGCTGGGCGAATTGCGGAAAGAAGTCAGTCATGTGCGGGAAGCTCCCGTTGGCGCCGCGTCGCTTGCCGCGCCGGATCACGGCTGCGGCCGCGCGCAACGCACGGTGTCGTCTCGGGCCGCCCTCTTTGGCCGCGCACGGGGAATGCGCGGCCAAATGCGCACGCGCTCCGCCCGGGTGACGGGCAGAGCGGGTGCGCGAGGCGGGTACTCCGTATTACTTGGCGGCGGTCTTCGTCGCGTCCTTGTGCCACGTGTACACGACGAACTTGAACGCCTTCAGGTCGCCCTGCGCGTCATACGACACCTTGCCGATCGGCGTGTCGAACGTCGTCTTGTGCATGTACGCGGCGACCTTGGTCGGATCGGTCGTCTTCGCTCCGGCGATCGCGTCGGCGATGATCTTCACCGCTGCGTACGACGGCATCTGGAACGGGCCGTTCGGGTCGCGCTTCTTGTCCGCGAACGCCTTCACGAGCGCCGCGTTGGCCGGATCGGCCGAGAAGTCGGCCGGCAGCGTGACCAGCATACCTTCCGAAGCCGGGCCGGCGATCGCCGTCACGTCCTTGTTGCCCACGCCTTCGGGGCCCATGAACGTCGCCTTCACGCCCTGCTCGCGCGCCTGGCGCATCAGCAGGCCCATTTCCGGGTGGTAGCCGCCGAAGTAGACGAAATCGACGCCTTGCGACTTCAGCTTCGTGATGATCGCCGAGTAGTCCGAATCGCCGGCGTTGATGCCTTCGAACAGCACGACCGGGATCTTCGCGGCTTCGAGGTCCTTCTTCACCGACGATGCGATGCCCTGGCCGTACGACTGCTTGTCGTGCAGCACCGCGACCTTCTTCGGCTTCACGTTGTTGATGATGTAGTGCGCGGCGGCCGGGCCTTGCTGATCGTCGCGACCGATCGTGCGGAAGATGAAGTGGCGCTTCTTGCCTTCGGTCAGCTGCGGCGCGGTGGCCGACGGCGTGACCATCACGATGCCTTCATTCTCGTAGATGTCCGACGCGGGAATCGTCGAACCCGAGCACACGTGGCCGATCACGTACTTGATCTTCTGGCTGACGATCTTGTTGGCGACGGCGACGGCCTGCTTCGGTTCGCACGCGTCATCCATCAGCACGACTTCGAACTTGTTGCCGCCCGCACCGCCTGCAGCATTGATCTGTTCGATCGCGGTCAGCGCGCCGGCCTTCACCATGTCGCCGTATTGGGCGACCGAGCCGCTCATCGGACCAGCGATGGCGATCTTCACGGTTTCCGCTTGCGCGGCGGCGGCGCCCGCGGCGAACAGCACGGCGGCGACGGAAATGGACGTAAGACGGGACAGCGTCATCTGGGAGCTCCTCGATGTTGTTTAGTCATACGGGCAAAGGCGGCATGACTTGCGCAATCGAACAGCACCCGGGGCGAGGACATGGGACACGCCCGAGACACATAGAAGACGGAACTCCGGCGGAATGTTGCGTAGCGGGGCCCGGCTCTTGCAGTCCCCGAAGGGGGACGTCTGGTTCGGAAAGACATCGTGATGCGTCTTGCATTGCGCAAGCGTTTCGCCTGCCCCGCTTGCCAAACCGCTTGATCGGAGGGGTGGTCCGACAGCCGTTGGCAAGGCAGTCGAAATTATATGGGCGTTTTTAAATTGTCTGTCAAAAATGCCTGTCGACTGAGGGAAAACACGTAGGTTTTGCGGGTGGTGCGGTGGCGACGGTGGCGCAACCGGAAGTGGGCGACAACGTTTGCTGGTGGTGCAATTGGGTTGCTATGGTGGGTGCCGGTTTGGCTGTCTGCCTTGCTACGCCTTGGGTTCGGCAATCGCTGATTGCGTGCGGCATGTTTTTGGTTTGCTAAGGGTTCGATCATTGAAATTCAATCGACTGATGATTGAGCCGGCAAGCACCAACACGGGGCGCTCGGGCGAGGCGGCAATCCTTCTACTTGCTGACAGATCTAGACATTTGGAAGCTAGTTGTTATTTTCATGAAATAATACGAATTCGCCTCTGCAATCCAGCCAGCCTTCCTGCGAGCCGCGCCCGCCGCGCTTCGCAGTCGCCTCAGGGCCGCTTCGACGCCCGTCCGTCGTCCAGCCGCCAGCCAGTGATCTGCCGTTTTTTTTCAATGCACATCACCCGCTTTGGATCGCTGATGAATCATCCCTTCTGCTTGTCTTCCGCCGCCGCGATTGCGTGCGCGTTTTCTGTTTCCGTCGCTGGCGCTTCAGGACCCGATACGCTGACCGATCGGTCGGCCGGTGCCAATGTGTTTCGCTCGGAACGTCGTGCTGCTGTGCGTGATGATGGGCATGCCGCACGTATGAGCCGACACCGCGTGCAGTACGTCGCGCCGGTGGAGCGGAGTCCGTTCGATACGCCGGATACGCGGCCGGTGCGTGTGTCGGGCGAGACGCTTGAGCCGCAGCCTTCTTCCGAACACGAACCCGAGTTTGTATTGCCATCGAACCGCGTTGCGCTCGGTGCGGGTGGCAGTGACAGTTTTGGTCGCGCGTTGTCCGGACATGAACAGCGCGAGCAGAACTGGAACGAGTACCTGCGAGATAACGGCTCGCGGCCGGCTGGTGTTGGCGGCTCGTATACGCCGACGCGGCCGTACGATGCCGCGCGTGGTCCGCGCGGTACACCGAATCCGTTCGATCCGTCGGCGCCGCAACCGGAGACGCGTACGTTCTACGACAACGGCGCGGGTACGCATTGCACGGCTACTGGCGGTGCGAGGACGTCGCGGTCGTCTTGCAATATCGCCTGGTGATGCGTTGGGGCGGCCGATTGCGACTGCCCTGCCCGGCTCGCTGCGCGATTTCGCGCAGCGCGGCAGCCTGCCCATAGTCCGCAAGCAGCCCTTCGCGTCATCTTTGTTATGTTGCGAAAAAACGGATAATTCGAAAAGATCACTTCATGTAGAAGTCGAACTCCGTGCCGTAAGTACGGATACTCAGATCAATCTTTTCGCCATCCAGTTCAAAGGTCGTCGGCGTTGCATCGATGCCGCACTTCTCCAACTCGACCCGCAAGTTTTCCTTGTTGATTGGCAACTTTTTGTCTTGCAACCAGGACGCGATCGGGGGATGTTTCAGCAGCTCGCCGAAATAGACGCCGTGCCGCTGCTTCTCCTTCAGAGTGAGCGCCGCACGCAAACAGATGCCAAGAATGGAGTCTACCGGTACCGTGTTCGTTGCCTCTAGCTGCGGCGGTGCGATCTCATCGATCTCAGCCGAAAACACCTCACGCAAGACAGGTGCAACGACTTCCGCATAAGATTTATCGAAGCGATCGAAGAAATCTTTGGTGGCCACATCCTCGGCAGCAATCTCGTTAGCCTTACCTGCCTGATGGATCTCGAAACATCCGTCCTCATCGTTGAAGCGGATCAAGAACAGGGAAAATTTCCTGTTTTCCTTGATGACGACGTAGAACATCACTGGCACCCTGATCAATGACGAGTCGATCCCTCCTCGCACCAAGATGTCCATGAACTTAGCAAGATGTGCCCGATCGTCCTTGTGCAAGTGATATGCATGTGTCTCCGCTTTCCACTGCATCGGCGTAATCGTGCCAAAAGTGTCACTATCGAAGTCTCGCCCAAAGATCTGCTTGCGGTAGTCCCACAGCAGTTCCCTTGCGAAGTCTTCGATTGAGATGTTGTCGCGAAATTTCGCCTCGACGAAATGATGATCGTACGACTCGTGACCAATCAGCAGATCCGGTAGATGGCCAATGTAGTTCTGAATCTTGCTGACGTTGCTACCACCTGCATTGCCACGCATCTGCGAAGACCGATTAGCAAACTTTGTTGCGAAATGCTCCACGCCTGCGCTCTCGATCTGAAAGCCCATCGCCGCAAAGTGATTCTTGCAAATCGCTTCAACAATATCGCCCTTGATCCGACGCACACCGTATGCATCTGTCATCATTGTTCTCAATCCATAGACATGTGGAAACTGTGCCTGATCCTACCATGTGGAGGATGACCTCATTTTCGCCCCTAAGGTAAGCATCCCTGCAACAATGCACCGTGTGGCCCGCTCGTCCCATCTCGAACCTGTCCGCCACCTGCAACTACACTTTTGCATCGAATGCATCGTCCGGAAGCGGATCGAAAATGAAGCAGTCGGCGTGCAACACTGCATCCTGATCAATGTTGCACGTTCTCCATTGAGTCAAACCCTCATCGTATGACCTCGATCGAACTACGATTTTATTATGGTCGATCAACAGGTCTATCGTTTGCACGTTCGCTCGTAGAGCTCACGATTCATGGGGTGCCAAGATTGAACAACCACTCGTGATATTTCACCTTGTCACCATCAGCCAACGCTCCTGCAACTAGTTCACGGGAAAAATCCTTCTGCGCGTTCATCTCATGATCTACTGGATTCGGAACATGCCCGTCAATCATCTCAAAACTCTCCAAGTAGTCGATTCGATTTATCAAAACCTCGGCACATGCAACCAGCCTCTCGATCTTATGTTCAGCGCACCATTTTGCCAAAAACGACAGACCTGCCAGCAAATCTGTCGCCCCCTGTGCCGCAGCTTCATCTTCCATTCCGATTGCATCAGGATCCCAATCAACTTTCTCCAGATCGCTTAACGGATTGGAATTTTCGTTCCCATTCCAAACCTGACCCAAGTAATTATCTACTTGTTGCTTGATTTGAGTACTTGTTCCCCCTGCTTGCTTCGCAAGGAATTCGAAGATTGACTCATCATGGGCAAGACCAAAACAGCACCACACGCCAAAACGGGCAAGGGTATCGAGCTTCCCGCCAACGAGAACTGATTCGAGATATTTTTTATGCGCCTCGATATCTAACATACTCATCTCCTAATCAAAAATCCCACCAGCTTGGTCCACATGTGGCTGGCATGATGGACACGATGCATTTCGTTGCAGTCCGCCCCAAGAGATACCCCAGCGACTAACTTCGGCACCTTCAGGCAGATTACGCAATATAATTCGCTCCGCATGGTTTTCGAGCTTGTCAAAGCCATCGATAGACTTCTTACCATAGAAGATGTTTTCTTCTGGCACGCCCATCTTCATAAGTGCCTGCCGTTGTGCCGGACTTAACCGTCCCCCACTTCCCGCCGCAAATAGTTGTGGCTTGCCATCTACCTTGGCTTCGACGATTGATACCGTTGAATTCCGTATTGAGCGCACATCCCCGCCACCCGCCAAATTGTGAACTTCCTGTGCTTTACCGCTAAGTTCGCCGCATGCCCAACCCCACGGATCGATCCACACCAACGGATTGGCAGCGTACCGATAGAGGTTCGTCCCTCCCAGCAAGCCGATCGGATCCGGGTTGATGAAGCGCCCGATATCAGGATCGTAGAACCGGAAAGTGTTGTAATGCAGCCCGGTCTCGCGATCAAGATATTGTCCTTGGAAACGCAAATTCTGCGGTCGTGGCACGTGAGTCGACGTTGGTGCGGCCGCTTGAACATCTCCCCAAGCTGGCTGCGGCCGGGTTGACGCCCGCGCGATCCACTCCTCCTGCACCGCGTTACCCCAAACCTTGTATCGAGCCTGCCAGATCAACTCGCCGTCGGCGTCGGTCAGTTCCTCCGGTAGCCCCGAAACGTCGTTGTGAAAATAGTAGACCGCGTCCCGTGCATTGGCATCGTTAGCCGCCGGCTTGCCCTGATCAATCCGTGCAAGCGGCACGTAGCTGTTGGCCTCATACAAGTACGTCAGCGCTTCCTCGCCCTGACGGTCGTGATACGTTTCCTGCACGAGCCGCATGCCGTCCCACAGGAAATCCGTACTGGCGTAACCACCATTTAGCTTGCGGATACGCCGGCCGAACGCGTCGTATTCGAAATGCGTCGTCGCGATGCCAAGGCGGTCCTTCGTCACGACGGTCTTCAACTGGCTCCAGTCGTCGTATTCAAGAACCAGCTCTTTGGCAGGTCCGTGGCCGCACAGCTTGCGAACCAATCGTCCATACGAGTCGTACTCGAAGCGCTTGTCCTCGAACATCTTGAGCCGGTTGTGCTCGACGTATCCACCGGGGTGATCGCTCGACACCAGGTTGGCCGCCGCGTCCCAGCGAAACACTTCAGACGGCAACCCCGGTCCCGCCGCCTGTTCAATGCGACCAGTCGGGTCATATTGATAGCTCGTCGTGCCATGACGCTGATCTCGCTTCTGGATCACGTCGCCCGCTGCATCGTATTGCCACTGCTTCGCAAGCAGATTGTCAGCCGCCCGGCCTCGCTGCGCAGCATGCCGCGCACGACGGCCAACCGCGTCATATCCGAAATGACTGATCAGCTTGCCCTGCGTTCGTAGTACCTCCCGATGCAGATCATCGCGTTCCATGTCGGCAACTGCAGCGCCGTCGACACGAATCTGGTGTACGTGTCCCGAGCCGTAATGCAGCCAGTCGATCGTACGCTCGCCCGAGATCGTGGTGCTGACGCGGTTGCCGAGCTCGTCGTATGTGTGTGCGAGCCAACCGGTCGGCGTGTATTCCTCAAGTACATTTCCACGCGCGTCGTATTTCAGATTGACCCGATTCTTCAGCGACGGACCGCGTGCAGTTAGCGTATGGAGCTCGGCCGACGCGATTCGGTTTGCCTTGTCGTACAGATATTCGCAACGTTCACGCGCGACTTGCTTCGCCGTCAGGCGCCCGATGGCGTCACGCTCGAACCGAGTCTCGAGCTGTCCGCCCCGCACGATCGTGCCATGGCAACACGCGTCATATTCGTATCCGCGTTTATGGCCATCGAGGCCGACTTCCTCGACCAGCAAATCGCGGCGGTCATACTGAAAGCGATAGGTCTCGCGGTTCTCATTGGTCAGACTCGCCAGCCGAAACGCATCGTCGTAACCGAACCGCACGACACGATCAGCCGCATCCGTGCGGGACAGCAGCAATCCACGCGGATTGAGTTCGTAGCGCGTGCTGCGCTGGTTCGCATCGACGACCTCGACAAGCCGCCCGGCCGCATCGTATCGGAACGTCTGACGAGCACCATCGGCTGTCCCAATCGCCGTGACCCGCCCCATCGCATCCGCTTCATACACGGTGGACTGGCCCGCCGCATCGGTCACACGCGCGAGCGCGCCACGTGCGTCATAACCGAACCGCGTGACTTTGCCGGAACAATCGGTGTACGCCGTCAACTGCGCACGACCATTCCATTCGAGGAACTTGTACCCGCCACGCGCATCGCGGATCGTGTGCACCAACCCGCGCTCATCCCGGTGATACTCGGTCGCGAATCCCGTCGGATCGCGCGTCATCGTCAGGTTGCCGCGATCGTCGTAGCGGTAGATCCAGCGCGAATTCGCCGGATCGGTTTCCGCAACAGGCAGGTCGTAGTATGCGTTCCATTCGGTCCGCTCGACCTGGCCCAGCGCATCGATACGCTGCGTCTGACGCCCCCGCTCGTCATATTCGAAGCGGGTCGTATGCCCGGCCGGATCGGTCGTACTGACCAACTGCCGCATCGCATTCCACTCGAACCGCCAAACATGGCCTTCGGCATCCGTATGGCTGGTCGGCTGCTGATCCTCGTTCCACGTCCACTGCGTAACGCGACCGATCTGATCGGTGATCGTCACCGAACGCTGCGCAAGATTCGCGTTGAACGTGTACGCCTCACCGTCGTCGGTCCAGTGACGCACGACACGCGCGTCGCGGCCCGCGCCCTGCCATCCATAAAAGCACTGCAGGCCGCCGCGCAACGTGTGCTGAACCATCAGTCCGTGTTCATACGCGAATCGTCGCCCGGTATGGCCACTGCGATCGGTAACGGCGACCAACTCGCCGGCATCGTTGTACGCGTAATGCACCAGCGTATCGGGTTGCTCACCGTCCACGCCACGAGTCAGTTCGATCGTGGCAATGCGTCGCGGCTGCGATCGATCGTAGACCAGCGTCAGCATGCGACCAGCGCTGTCATGCAGCCGGGCCGGCCGCACAACCTCACCAGCCGCTTCTTGCTCCACCTCGATCCAGTTACCGTTGCGATCCTCGAGACGCCACAGCTTGAGCGTCTCGTTGTCCGCATCGCTACGAGCACGGCCGAAATCGCGATACAAACCGTCGACCGTCTCAACCACGTAGTGGCCGCCGGCGGTACAGATCAGATAAATGCCTTCGGGAACGCTGAAATGGCTCTCGCCCGGCGGCACGGCCGGGAACACGATGTCGCGCCCCTGCTCGTCCCAATACGTAATCGACGTGAGCACGCCATGCTCACGCGCAAGCTGCAGCTCAACGCTGATCGGCACGCTCCAGCCCGTTCCGAACAGGCTGTCAGCACGATCATCGTGACTGCTGTAAAAGCGCCGCCACACGATCGGCAGCGGCCCGGGCAATGCGAAGTCGGTATCGTCCGTACCGTCGAGAATCTTGCCGCCAGTAACGACATTGACCGGGTGGCCCGCGGACGGTCTCGCCAAACTGCCGAGCCACGTACCGAAGGCACCGGCTGCAAAATTGATCGCGAGGCAAGGTGCCTTGCTCTTCAGAAACTGCCCCCAGCTCATCTTCCCGCGGCCGCAAACCGCGAGCGCAATACCCAGCGCCGCGCCCAGCCATCCGAGCCGGGTCGCCGACTTCACGTCCCGCACCCGCTGCGTGCCGCCGCCGATGAAAACGTTATCGGATCCTTCGGCAATCGTCCCGTCGCAAGTCGTCTTGTCGCCAACCCGCGCAGCCGGATGATCGTTGATATAAACGCTCCCCGACCCATCGGCGATCATCTGCGGCCCAGGATGATCCGTGCACGCGACGGTATCGAGATCTCCCGGCTTCGCCGCCCGCGCCGCCGGCTTGTTGTTGACGTAAACGTTCCCCGACCCGCTCGCGATCTTGCCTTTGATCTCGGGCGGCACGATCGAATTGGCCAGAGCCTTCGCGCCGTCGTCGATGGCGTCGTTCATCCCGCTCGCTTCCATCAGCGCGCCCGAGCCGACCGCCACCCCTACGCCGATCGCAATCACCAGCGGCGTCGCCAACCCTGCCGTGCCGATCTCGAGCGCAGCGAGACCGGCGAACACCAATCCCTCCATCGCCTCCGCCACCAATGCACCGACGATGGCGCCGCCGACCACCGATCCGACCGTGCCGACAAGCTCACCGAGGAACGACGTGTGCTGGATCGGATCTTCGAAGCGCGCGGCCGCGAAGTTTTCCGCGCTCACGACGCGTCACCCGTCCCAAGCAGGGTCGGTCGAGCCGCGCGCGGCTGGAAGCTGGCAAGCATACGGTCGGCGATCGCCTGCTGCTCTTCGGTCAGCGGCGCCGCGCTGGTCAACGTCATCACCAGCACGCGGCCAGCGTCGTCCGACGCAAACATGGTCTGCACCTGATGCCAGAGCCTGCCGTCCCGCTCGTGAGTGGAGTCGATCTGGATGCCAGAACGGCCGGCCACCGTTACGCGCCGGCGCGCCTTCTCGGTGAGCATTTTGGCATCGCGCGACGCCACTTCCCATTCGCGGGCGACAAACGCATCGATACCTTCGCCGTCGCGCAACCGCCCACGGGCGATCACGAGGTTGAGGCCGCCGGGGCCGGCGTTCATCACGAGGATGTTGACCGTGCGATCAAGCGCCGCGTCCGGCAGTTCGAAGGTGCCTTCGTGGATTGCGTAGTGCATGGCTGGTTTCGTTCGACTTATTTGTTGAGATCGATGCGCTGTCCGTTGACCATCACGCCGTCGTCGGTCATCAGGATCACGGAGCCCTTGTGCTCGAGGCGGATGCCTTCGGGCGCGAGCGAGATCGAGCTGTCCTGCACCTTCAGCAGGATGCCGCGCTCGGCCATGTAGACCTGCGTGCCGCCGCCACCGTCCTTCGCCGGCGTCGTCACCTCGACGGCAGTCGCCGTGGTGCTGCGCTTCTCGGCGATCGTCTCGGTCAGGTTGCCCTGCGGAATCTGCTTTTCTTCGCTGCCCGTCGCCACGAGGACGGTACGCATCGGTCCCATCACCTTGTGCGTCTCGTTGTTCTCGACGACGGTGTTCATGTCCTTCTGCGCGTGCATGAAGAATTCCTGCATGCCGTTCGTATCGGTCATGCGGATCTCGTTCGACCCCTGCCCCTTGTGCGTCTGGCTCTTGATCCCCATCGTCTGGCCAGCGGCACCGTGGTACGGGTTGCCCTGCTCGCCGTTGAACACGCGGCCGACGATCACCGGGTTATCCGGATCGCCTTGATTGAACGCCACCAGCACTTCCTGCTTGATCCGCGGAATCGCGGCCGCGCCCCAACCGTCGCCCGCCCACGGCTGCGACACGCGCACCCACATCGAATCCGAGCCGTCCTTCTTGCCGCGCCGGTCCCACGGGAAATTCACTTTCACCGCGCTACCGTTCGTATAAATTTCCTCGCCCTTCGGCCCGACGACGATCGCCGACTGCGTGCCGTGAATCACCGGCTTCGGCGTCGCGCGCGGCGCACGGTACGGAATCTTCTTCGGCAGCAGTGCGAAGCTGTTGCGGTACGGCAGCTTCGCGCTGTGCTGCGTGTAGTCGTTCACCGCCTCGTGACGCACGTGCAGGATCACGTATTCCTGATTGTTTTCGAGGACGGGGTGATTCGCCACGTTGACGGCGCCGGCCGTCGTCATGCGCCACGCGTAGCCGCCGCCGGTATAGCGATGGGCCTGCACCTCCTCGGCCTCCATCGCGAAACGGGCGTAGCGGTTGCCGTCGTCGCCGTGGTCGTACAGCGACTGGTGCTCGAACCGCTCGGTCGCATCGAGCCGCGCGTGCTTGAGGTTTTGCGGCCCGGCCTCCACCAGCATCAGCGGCGACGACGGATTCTGGTGATTGAAGTCGCGGAACGTGACCTTGCCGACGCCGAAGCGCCGGCCTTCGTGCAACTGGTCGATGCCGCCGTCCTCGCTGGCCTCGGTCGAGGCGAACGGCACGGTCGCGAGCCCGTCGATCGGGCGGAACAGCAGGTTCGTGTCGCCGATCACGAGAAAGTGCTTGTCCTTCTCGTAGCGGTGGGTCCAGACGAGCCCCTCCTGCTCCATCAGCCGCGCGCAGAAATTGTAGTAGCTCTCCTGGTACATCACGACGTACTCGAGCGGCTTCTGGCTCGTCCGGATGTCGAACGAGAAATCGGAAAAACCGTGTTCCTGGAAGATCTCGGTGAGGATGTCCTGGGCGGTCTTGTTCTGGAAGATCCGGCAATCGGTCGAGCGCGTCAGGAACCAGAACCACGGCACGGCCGTCAGGTGGTATTGCGTGACGTTCCCGGGGTTGCCGGCGCGGTCGAACGACGCGACGTAGCCGTCGAAGTAACGATCGCCCTCGACCGCACCCGACGCCACGACGCGTTCGAGCGTCGACAGGCGCGCCTGCTGATCGAAGCGGATCTTGACCTGTTGGCCGATCAGATCCTCCGGGCGCAGGTCATGGCGGTGCGACAGCAGGTCGAGATGAATTTCCGG
The DNA here is from genome assembly GCF_002959955.1 of Burkholderia sp. BE12. Lineage (NCBI taxonomy): Bacteria > Pseudomonadati > Pseudomonadota > Betaproteobacteria > Burkholderiales > Burkholderiaceae > Burkholderia > Burkholderia sp. BE12. The sequence goes on from NZ_PREY01000003.1 coordinate 295,096, forward strand.
CAAGCGGTTCACGTGCTCGTCGACGACGGCCGCGCTGACCAGCAGCACATCCGGGCCGAGCGGTGTATCGAGCGTGACGTAACGGTTGAGCTGGGTCAGGCGCGCGGGGTTGGCTGCGCCGTTGATCGCTTCGGCAATCGCGCCGGGCGTCTTGTCCATCAGCGAGAAGCCGGTCTGCGCGAGCTGCATCGCGCGCTGGACGGTGTCGACGTGCCCGGCCAGGCCGGCGAGCGGCCCAAGGCTGCCGGCCACACTCGATGCAACCGGGCCGGCAAGGCCGCCGAGCGCGCTCAGGGAGCCGAACGCACCGCCGCCCAATCCAGTGGGAATACCCCCGTTCGGAGCGAAACTCATTCTTGTTCCTTGCGTGTGATCTCAGGTTCCATCGGCCGGTTCGCCGGTCCGCGGCTTCGATAATGTAGGGTAAAACCCGACTGCTTGAAAGTCTTCCGCAAACGTTTGCTTTCCGGCCCTTAAAACTGAAACCTGGACCGGCAGCAGAGCGCCTGAACGCAGGTCGTCCACGGCCAAGCAGCGCGACGGTCGGCAATGAAAACCGTGCCGCTGCGTACCTCGATAAGCCGGACAGCCCGGGACACCACGACGATCAACGGATGCTCGGATGTTTGCGTGACAACGGTAGGAAACAGTTGAAACTAACCGACCTCATGCCGGGGTCAGTGTTTGAACGAACATACTGCCTACCGGTGGGCAGTCGCGTCATCGCGATCGCGGCGCACTTTCCTCACCGCGGCGAAACCACAATCGCCGCCCGCCGGTTCTGCGCCCTCCCTGCCGGCGTCTTGTTATCCCCTACCGGATCGCGCTTCCCTTTCCCGACGATCGCGATCCGCTTCGCATCGAGTCCGACGTCAACCAGTTCAACGGCAACGACTTCAGCCCGCCGCCTCGACAACTCGAAATCGTAAGCAGCCTCCCCCTCGTCGTCCGAGTACCCGTAAACCCGCACCCCGTTGATCCCCGCCGATCTCAACGTCCGCCCGATCCGTTCGACGATCCGCCGAACATCCGGCTTGAGGTTATACCGGTCGAAATCGAACAGAATCGGCCCGATCGAGCCGAACTCGAATCCCTGCCCGGTCTCCTGGAACCCGGCCGACTTCAATGCCGTGACCTGCGTCTGCGTCAGCCCGCGATGAAGCGGCGGCGCCTTGCAGCCCGCCAGCAGCATGCACAGCAGCAGCGCACTCCCGACGCACATCCGCCCCATGCTCACAGGAAACGAGTGGTTCATTTCACATCCCCTTCCATCGCGCCCGCGCTGCAAGCGCTTCTTTTAACCGCCGCCGCGGCCTCGCCCGCAGCGCGAGTCGATCAACGTCACACCGGCCCTGCAACGCTCTCCGCCAACCGCCACGATCCCGGCCGCGCGCGCTTGGCGCGGTACATCGCGATATCCGCCGCGCGCAGCAAGCTGCTCGCGTCCGACGCGTGATCGGGATACAGCGCAACGCCGGCACTCATCATGGTGGCCACCACGCGGCCGTCGGACAGCTCGATCGACGGCGCCATGCCGGACAAAATCTCGTCGGCGATCCGGCACACGCTGCCCGCTTCGGGCACCGCCGCCAGCATCACCGCAAATTCGTCGCCGCCCAGGCGCGCGACGAGATCGGCCTCGCGCACCCGCGCGCGCAGCCGCGACGCGATGCCGATCAGCACCGCGTCCCCGGCGTCGTGACCGAGACAATCGTTGATCTCCTTGAAGCGGTCGCAGTCGAGATACAGGACGGCGACCCGCTGCCCCGTCAACGTGGCATCGCAAAGCGCAAGTGCGAGGCGCGATTCGAACTGCACGCGGTTGGGCAAGCCGGTGAGCGCATCGTGCGTCGCCTTGTGCTCGAGCGACGCGTTCTCGTCGCGCAGCGTGTTCTGCCAGTCTTCGAATTCGTCGAGCAGCGCGTTGAAGTCGTCGCCGAGCTGGTTCAGTTCGGCGATCGCCGCGGACTCGACGCGCCGCCCGAACGCACGCTCGCGCCGCACCGCGTGCGCGACGCCCGCCAGCGCGCGCAGCGGCGAAACGATGTCGCGCAGCAGACGCTTCGAACTGACATACGCACCGAACACGCTGAAAGCGAGGCAGCCGAGAATGCCGCCGACGCCGCCGAGCAGGAAGCCGAAGAACTGATGTCCGCGCCCGCGCACGACGACGTGACCGACGATGATGCCGTCATGCGTGACCGCGGCGGTAACCGGCCCAGGCAGCGCCGCATCGGCGACGGTGCGCTCGAGCCGCGCGATCCCGTTTCCGGCCGGCAACTGCCACGTCGCGAACAGTTGTCCCTTGCTGTCGGTGACGACTACCTGCGCGACGTCCTCGTCACCGGCGATCATCCCGATCGCCTCGTTCGCCGCGATGCGATCGCCGAACACGAGCGCCGCCTCGACCGTATAACCGAGCGAGCGCGCCAGCAGGTTCAGGTTGTTGCCGGCATACGCACGCAACGCGATCACGGCGACGACGATCAACGACACAGCGGCCATCGCGACGGCGACGAACGCGAGGCGCAAGTGCGCGCGTCGCAACACGCTTTGCAGCGTCGGGCGCGGCAGGCGCGAAGCGGAAACGGGGGGTGCGGACCGTGTCATGGCGCCACCGGCCGTCGTGCGAGATTGAGGACGTTCGGGTGCACGCGCACGCCGCTGCGCGCGACGGCGTCGAGATTGATGTCGAAGGTGACGCGTTCGCCGTCGACGTTGAGACAGAACATGCCGCCTGCGGTGCAGGACGGATCGTGCTCCGAGATCGTCAGGACCGGATGGCCGGCCACCGCTACTCTCACCCGTGTTTTCTCGTCTTCGCTCAGGGTGCCGAGATAAACGACGTCGCAGACCGTGCCGAGCGCGGGATCGTCGAAGCGCACGCGCTGCACGTCGAGCAGCGTCGAGCCGGCCTGCAGCGTGTCGGTCAGCCCGCGCGCGTAGTCGGGCCGGCCTGTCACGCAAAGATGCAGGCGCACCGGCGTCGTCGGCCAGTGCGTGAAGCTGATGATGCCGAGCACGACCTGACGCACGGCCGTGTCGTGTGACGAAATGGCGGGATCGAGGGAATCGGCGGGGCTCGCGACGGCGGCGATACGTACGGTGTCGGGCGGGTCGTCCGCATCGGCGGTTGCCCCGGCGAGCATGGCGGGCGCAGCGCTCAGAACGCAAACGATTGCGAGAAACGCGTGGCGCAGCGAAGCGGTTCGGCCAAGCCGGCCGGACGCCGTCCGCGCGGCCATTGCCGCCGCGCCCGTTGGCGTCGCTGCAGTCGCAAAACTGGCTGCGGACGCGCACACTTTCGCATCCATGATGGGAACATCCGCTGGCGTCGGTCCCGACGCTGCCTACTGCCTCCCTCCATGCGCGTGCAGGTACCGAATTACGCGCATGATTCCTTCATCTTAGGTAGAAAGTCGCGTGGGAAACCAGTGGGATACACCCGGGAGAAATGGTGGGAAGTATGGGGAATTGGGGCTGTTTTAGATGATTTGGGGGAGTGCGGCATCCGTCGTCGGTTCAGTGCCAACGCCTGCGAATTGATCAGCGGATTGGATGCGCGGCTGTCTCGAACTTCATATGGTCTTACGTGGCGAGCCAGATCGTTTTCCAGTGCATGGGGCTGCCGTCTGCAACTACCTCGACTGATCTTGCTCGTCGTCCTTTACTTTGTAGCTGTCGCGCGCCTTCTTGTAGCTGTTGTCGAACGGTTTTATCTTCAGCATATGCGCTCTACTTGCGTATCCACCAACGGCCACGACTCCAAATCCGAACAGCAGCAAAAAACCTCCAAACGGCGCGCGTGGAACGTACTTGTATGCGGCGAACATGATTGCACCGGACGCAAATACTTTCTCGCGTCCGGTGCGTGCGCTGAACCACGATGCTTCCGCGCTTACCCCACCGCCGACAAATCAAACGGCGTCTCCCTCAACCGCTTTCCCGTCAGCCTGAACACCGCATTCGCGATCGCCGGCGTCACGGACGGGCTCGACAGTTCGCCCACACCGCCCGGCTTCGCAGGATCGCCCTGCACGATATGGATATCGGTCGCGGGCATGTCGTTCATCCGCATCACGCGATACGTATCGAAGTTCGACTGCTGCACGCGGCCGTGCCGGAATTCGATGCGGTCGGACGTCGCGTGGCCAAGCCCCCACATCAGCCCGCCGTACAACTGTTCCTCGACACCACCCGGCGATACCGCGATACCGCAGTCGGCCACGCACGTCAGCTTCTCCACGCGTACTGCGCCGTCCTTGCGCACCACGCGCGCCACCACCGCGACATAGCTGCCGTACGCCTGATTCGTCGCAATACCGAGCGCGACACCGTCCGGCAACGGCTGCCCCCATCCCGCACGCTTCGCCGCCTCGCGCAGCACGGCCGCATGACGCGGCCGGCCGCGCATGTGCGCCAGTCGGAATTCGACCGGATCGCGCTTGGCCGCATGCGCGGCCTCGTCCATCACCGATTCCACCGCGAACACGTTCGGGATATAGCTGACCGCGCGAAACCAGCCGGTCGGCACGCCGGTCTCCAGACGAACCCAGCCGATGTCGCGATGCGGCGCCGCATACGCGAACTCCCATTTCGTGATCGCTTCGGTCGTGCTGAAATCCATCCGGTCCGGCCGATTCAGATAGCCGGGTTCCCACTGCTCCGGCGATGCGGGCATCACGCCGCGCAGCCACAGCGATGCTAGATTGCCTTGCACGTCGAGCACGGCCCGCGCGCGGTGACAACTCGCGGCGTGATAGAACAGCGCACGCATTTCGTCCTCGCGGCTGTTCATCAACTTCACGGGCTTGCCCGTCTTCAGCGCAAGCCAGGTCGCCTCGAACAGCCAGTATTTCGATTCGCGCGCACCGAAGCTGCCGCCCGACACGAGCTCGTGCAGCGTCACGCGATGCGAAGGAATGCCGCCGATCACATCGGCCGCTTCCATCGCGGTCGACGGTACCTGCAGCCCGCCCCAGTATTCGATTCCGCCGTTGTGCGCCCACACGGTGACGTTGATCGGCTCCAGCGGGTTCGCCGCCTTGTGCGGCATCGCATACGACGCTTCGATCATGCGTACGCCTGACGCGGTGGCCTGCGCGGGATCGCCGTCCTGGATCGTCGGCACGGCGCGCGCGGCCGGATCGTCGACCCAGGCGGCCTGGCGGGCAGCGAGCGTGCTGCTGTCGAAGGTCTCGAACGGGCTGTCCTCCCATTCGATCTTCAGCGCGGCCTGCCCGCTATGCGCGGACCAGTAGTCGTCGGCCAGCACGGCGACGCCGGCCTGGTTGCCGCCGAGCACGTCGGGGCGCGGCGGAATCTGCAGCACGTCGCGCACACCGGGAACCGCGAGCGCGGCTTTCGCGTCGACGCTGCGCACGCGACCGTCGATCACCGGCGCGCGTGTGACGACCGCCACGAGCATCCCCGGCAGCGACACGTCGAGGCTGTACGGAAACGAACCGTCGGCCTTCTGCGCGGCGCCGCGCTTCTCGCGCAACTTGCCGATATAGCGGAAATGCGCGGGATCCTTCAGCGCGACCTGCTTCGGCGCGGGCAACTGCGCGGCCGCCGACGCGAGCGCACCATACGTTGCACGACGTCCGCTCGCCACATGCGAGACCGCACCGTCGCCCGTCGTGCACTCGGACAAGGGCACGTTCCATCGATGCGCGGCCGCTTCGACGAGCATCGCGCGCGCGGTTGCGCCCGCGTGGCGCAGCCGGTCGTATTCCAGCGCAACGCTCGTGCTGCCGCCGGTGGAGAACACCTTCCACAGCGGATGGATATAGTCGGCGAAGAACGGATCTTCCGGCGTGATCACGTCGACCCTGAACGGATCGACGTCGAGTTCCTCGGCGACCACCGCCGCGAGCGCGGTGCGCGTGCCGGTGCCCGAATCGTGTTTGTGCACGACGAGCCTGATCGTGTCGTCGGGGAGCACGCGTACCCACGCGTTCGGTTCGAACTCGCCGGCGGACGGATGCGGGTCGCCGCTTGCCGATTGATTGCCCGCCATGGCGTCGGGCATCCGGAAGCCGATCGCGATGCCGGCCGCGAGCAGCGCCGTGCCTTGCTTGAGAAAACGTCGGCGCGGCGTATCGTCGGCGCGTTGCGCATCCTGTGCGTGATCGTCGCGCATGTCACGCCTCCTTTGCAGGTTCGGCGGCGGCCTTCAACGCGGGATCGCCCGACGCAGCGCGCTTGATCGCGCGATGAATCCGCGCATACGTGCCGCAGCGGCACACGTTGCCCGACATTGCCTGCACGATCGTCGCATCGTCGACCGGCTGCCCGCCCTTCAGCAGCGCGGCGGCCTGCATCAGTTGCCCCGGCTGGCAATAGCCGCATTGCGGTACGTCTTCCGCGACCCATGCGAGCTGCAGCGGATGGCGCCCGTCCGGCGACAGCCCTTCGATCGTCGTCACGCGCCGCCCGTTCACGGCGACGGCAGGGATCAGGCAAGACCGCACGGCCTGCCCTTCGAGATGCACGGTGCATGCGCCGCACAGGCCCTTGCCGCAGCCGAACTTCGTGCCGGTGAGCTTGAGCCGGTCGCGCAGCACCCAGAGCAGCGGCATATCCTCCGGTACATTCTCGAGCGAATGGCGTGTATCGTTCACGACGATGTCGATCATGCGCTGTCTCCTGATTCGCGTTCATGGTGTCGGCCCGCGTCCGTTGCGCGGTTTCGAAGCATTATCGAAACGCGATGCGCGGGCACGCCAGCGATCATTTCGTCGATTCCCTGTCAGTCGGACTAACAGATGCTCAAGCGATACCCTTCGATCCAGTCGATGCAGGCGTTTCTGCAGGCCGCGCGGGTCGGCAGCTTTTCCAGCGCGGCGCGCCAGCTCTCGCTCACGCACAGCGCGATCAGCCAGCAGATTCGCTCGCTCGAGGAATTCATCGGCCAACCACTGTTTGCGCGGGCGGGCGGCCGCGTGATCCTGACCGATGCCGGGACGCTGTTCGCGAACCAGTTGTCGGACGGCCTAGAACAGATCGATCGCGCACTATCGTCGGTGAAGGGGCGCACGACCGGGCCGTCGATCCGGCTCGACGTCGATCCGGAACTGATGCAGGGCTGGCTGCCCGCGCGGCTGCCGGAACTGATGCGCACGCTCGACGGCGTGGCGCTGATGGTGCTGTCGGCGCCGCGTCACGACCGCGACGCGTTCGATCGCGTCGATGTGGCGCTGCGCTACGGCTACGGGGAATGGGAAGGCGTCGACAGCGCGCTGGTCTGCCCCGACCGGCTGACCGCAATGGCCGCGCCCGCGCTGCTCGAACGCTATGGACTCACCGCGCCGCTCACGCCCGAACAGGTGCTGGAACTGCCGTTGCTCGGCTATACGAAGCGTTCGTGGATTCCATGGCTCGAAGCAGCCGGCCTCGCGCCGGTCGAGCCCGATACGGTCGCGGTGTTCGACAACGCGGCAGGGCTCGTCGCGACGCTCGCGTCAGGGCTCGGCGCCGGGCTGGTGCGCGGCCTGCTCGCCGCCGACGCGCGCCGCGACGGCCGGCTCGTCGAACTGTGCGCGATCGCGATTCCAACGCACTACAACCTCCATGCGATCTGGCCGCGCGAGCGGCGTGCGCGCGTGAAGCCGCTGATCGACGCGATCGGCGCGCTGGTCGCGCAGTCGCTCGCACCCTGACTCACGCGCTGAATTCCGCCGCGACCTCACGCACGGTATCGAGGAACGCGGCGAGCACCGCGGACGTATCGTCCGCGCGGTAGCGCGCCTGCAGCGACACCTCGAGCGCCGGCGGCAGCAGCGGCACGAACGCGACACCCCCTGTCGAAATCTGCCGCGACGACGCCGGCAGCAGCGCGACGCCCAACCCTTCGCGCACCAGCGACAGCAGCGTGTGCACCTCGACCACCTCGTGCACGATCTGCGGCGTGAAGCGCGCTTCGACGCAACTCTGCTGCAGGAAGCGCGCCAGTTGCGAGTGCCGCAAGCCGAACGACACGAACTGCTCGCCAGCCAGCTCGCCGAGCGCAATCGCATCGCGCGCCGCGAGCGGATGGCCGAGCGACAGCACGGCCACGGCCGTCTCGCGCACGACGATCTCGCTGCGGATCGACGGATCGTCCTGGAACAGCCGGAAGAAACACACGTCGAGCCGCTTCTCCTTCAGCGCGTCGATCTGCACGGCTGGCGTCATCTCGTGCAGCGACCAGTGCACCTGCGGATGACGTTCGGCGAACACGCGCAATGCACGCGGGATCGGCGCGACCATCGCCGAACTGATGATGCCGACCGCGAGGCGGCCCACTTCGCCGCGCCCCGCGCAGCGCGTGAGATCGATCGCGCGATCGAACTGCGCGACGATCAGCGGCACCTGCTCCTTCAGTGTTTTCCCTGCCTCGGTGAGTTCGACGCGATGCTGCGAGCGCACGAACAGCGCGGTGCCGAGCTGCTCTTCGAGCAGCCGGATCTGCTGGCTCAGCGGCGGCTGCGAGATATGGAGCCGCGCGGCTGCGCGCCCGAAATGCAGTTCGTCGGCCAGCACCGCGAAGTAACGCAACACACGCATGTCCATATCGCAAACGTATCAAGAACGTCAGTAAAAAATATTGTACAGAGGGCAATTGGCTGGTGACACTCGGTCTCAAGCAGCAGTGCACGTCGCAGTGTGTCACTCGATGCCGGCGAGGGGAAGGCGCCAAAAAAGGCGCCTTGAAAAAGGCCGCGTGAATCCGACCGACAGGGTCGCTTCATCGACGTGCCTGCCCGCGAACCGGCAACCGGTTCCCCCGGTTCCTCTCAAGGAGATCGAGTAGATGATCATCGACACCAGCTGTTACCCGACGAATCTCGTCGACCTCGCGTGGCGTCACGACGGCCCGCCGTTCACCGGCGAGCGCCTGATCGAGACGATGAACGGCCCGTTTCTCATCAACGGCAAGCCGCGCCGCATCGACAAGGCCTTCATCCAGCCGCCGCAAGGCAACACCATCTATACGTATACCGACGGCGAGAAGTCGGGCACCGAATCGATCGACGCGTACATGGCGTACACGGTCGAAATGGTGCGCAGGCACCCCGACCGCTTCATCGGCTGCTTCGTCTACAACCCGCGCTGCGGCGTGGAGAACGGGGTGAACGCGATCGATCACTACGTCCGCAAGCTCGGCTTCAAGATGGTGCAGTTCCAGGCCAACATGCACGCGTACCGGCCCGACCGCGCACTCGACTGGCTGCGCCCCGCGCTGAAGAAATGCGCGGAGCTCGGCGTGCTCGTGAAGCTGCATACCGGCGACGGCCCGTACAGCATCCCGACCGAATGGGTGCCGATGATCAAGGAATTCCCGACGGTCAATTTCATCATGGCGCACTTCGGTGTGCAGACGGGCGGCGTCTACTGCTTCGAGCCGTTCCAGCTCGCGATGGATCTGCCGAACGTGTATTGCGAATCGGGCTGGTGCCTGCAGTCGCGCATCGTCGAATTCGCGAAGGTGCTGCCGAAGCACAAGATCCTGTTCGGCTCCGACACGCCGCCGAACGAACCTGGAATGTGGCTGCGCCTGCTCGAAGTGCTGTGCTTCGAACCGCCGCAAGGGATGAATCTCGACGAGGACACGCTCGAGGATTACCTCGGCAACAACACCGCGCGAATGATCGGTCTCGAACCGACGCCCGCACCGCGCACCGTCGACGAAGCGAAAGCGTTGCTTGCCGCCTGACGGCCGCGCCCTCTTATCCCGATTCCGGAGCATTGCATGATCATCGATACGCATCTGCACCCGACCAACCTCGTCGACGAGGCCTGGCGCCACACCGGCGAGCCGTTCACCGGCGAACGCCTGCTGAAGATGATGGACGGCCCGTACATCATCAACGGCAAGCCGCGCCGCATCGACATGGGTTTCATCCAGCCGCCGCCGGGAAACACCGGCTATCGCGACGGCAACCGCCGCGGCCGCGACGGCATCCGCGACTACATGGCGTATATCGCCGAACTCACGCAGAAATACCCCGACCGCTTCATCGGCAACTTCACGTACAACCCGCGCTGGGGCCCGGAAAACGGTGCGGCCGAGCTCGAATTCCACATCAAGGAATACGGCTTCAAGATGGTGAAGCTGCACGCGAACATGCACGGCTACCGGCCCGATCGTGCGCTCGACTGGCTGCGCCCGGCGATGAAGGTCTGTGCGAAGTACAACATCGTCGTGCTGATCCACACCGGCGACGGGCCGTACACGATCCCGACGCAGTTCTACCCGATCATCCGCGAGTTTCCGATGGTGAACTTCATCATCGGCCACTTCGGGATCCAGACGGGCGGCAACTACTCGTTCGAAGCGTTCTGGATGGCGATGGACACGCCGAACGTGTACTGCGAATCGGGCTGGTGCTACCAGGCGCGGATCGTCGAGTTCGCGCGCGAGCTGCCGCGCAACAAGATCGTGTTCGGCACGGATTCGCCACCGAACGAACCCGGCATGTGGCTGCGCGAGCTGGAAATGCTGTGCGGGCCCGCGCCGCAGGGGATGGATCTCGATGAAGACGGCCTCGAGGACTACATGGGCAACAACATCGCCCGCCTCGTCGGCATCGAACCGACCAAACCGCCGAAGGATCTCGACGAAGCGGAGAAGCGCCTGACGGCGACCTACGTGTAACGCGCCGGCGGCCGGATCGCGCGCCGTCGCAAGCATGCGCGCGGTCCGGCCGTTCCTCTTCCGCATCCGATGGAGTGCATCATGGCGTCCAGCCTTTTCGCCGAGCAGCAGGATTTCCACCACTTCGCGAACGCATATCGCGAACGTTTTCCGGACGACGTGCTGACGATTGCGCAGCCGCTGTCCGCCGACCAGGACGTCACGGCCGTCGTCGCGTCGCTCGCCGCGCGCGGCCGGCACGAGATGCTCGTCTGCGAGCGCGTCGACGGTCTCGCCGCGCCGCTCGTCACCAACGTGTTTGCATCCCGCACGCGCATCGGCCGGCTGTTCGGCGTCGATGCGAATGGCCTGTTCGACGCGTGGCAGCAGCGCGCGAACGCGCCCGTCGCGCCGGTCGTCGTGCCGCACGGCCCGGTGCTCGGCCATGTCGTCGAAGGCGATGCGGTCGATCTCGCACAGTTGCCGATGATCCGCCACTTCGAAACCGATCGCGGGCCGTATGTGACCAACGCGGTGATCGTCGCCGAAGATCCGATGACGGGCATCGCGAACCTCAGTTACCACCGCTCGATGCCGCATGCGCGCAACGCACTGGCGACGAGCCTGCATTCGCGCGGCCATCTGTGGCGGATGCTGCAAACCGCCAAGGCACGTGGCGACACGCTGAAAGTCGCGATGGTGATCGGCGCGCATCCGCTGTTCATGCTGGCCGCCGCCGCGCGCCTGCCGTTCGGCGCGGACGAGCGCGCGATCGCCGGCGGCCTGTTCGGCGCGCCGCTGCAACTCGTGCGCACGCCGCGCCACGGCATCGGCGTACCGGCCGCCGCCGAGTTCGTGCTCGAAGGCACGATCGATCCCGACGCGCATGCCGACGAAGGGCCGTTCGGCGAATTCACCGGCTACTCGTCGGACCGCTCGACCAACAACGTGCTGCGCGTCGACACGATGATGCGCCGCGACGACGCGTGGCTCGTCGACGTGGTCGGCGGCCCGTACGCGGAACACCTGACGCTCGCGCGGCTGCCGCGCGAAGCCGAGATGAGCGAGAAGCTGAAAGCGCGCTTTCCCGCGGTCACCGCGATCCACTATCCGAATTCCGGCACGCACTTCCATTGCTACGTCGCGCTGAAACAGACACGCGACGGCGAAGCGCGCCAGATCATGCTCGCGCTGCTCGGCTGGGATCCGTACCTGAAGAACGTCGTCGCGGTCGACAGCGACGTCGACATCACCGACGACGCGCAGGTGCTTTGGGCGATCGCGACGCACTTCCAGCCGCATCGCGACCTGTTCGTCGTCGACGGCCTGCCCGGCAGCCCGCTCGATCCGTCGTCATCCGCTGACGGCACGACGTCGCGAATGGGCCTCGACGCGACGCGCGGCTCGCGCTTCGACGGCGTGCGTGCGCGCGTCGGCGACGCCGCGATGCAGCGCGCCGCGCAGGTCATCGCAGCGCTCGGCGGAGCCGCGCGATGAGCACGCGCCGGCTCGTGGTCGGCATCAGCGGCGCATCGGGCTTCGTGTACGGAATGCGGCTGCTCGCGCTGCTGCGCGAACTCGACATCGAGACGCACGTAGCCGTGTCGCGCGCCGCCGCGCTGACGATGGCGCACGAGACCGATTTCAGGCTGTCGGACATCACGGCGCTCGCCAGCGTGCTGTACCGCGGCGACGACATCGCGGCACCGATTTCGAGCGGCTCGTTCCGTACGCTCGGGATGATCGTCGCGCCGTGCTCGATGAAGACGCTCGCCGAGATCGCGAGCGGCCTGTCGTCCGGCCTGATTTCGCGCGCGGCCGACGTCGTGCTGAAGGAGCGCCGCCGGCTCGTGCTGCTTGCCCGCGAGACGCCTTACACGCTCACGCACCTGCGCAACATGGCGGCGGTCACGGAGATGGGTGCGATCGTCGCGCCGCCCGTGCCGGCGTTCTATGCGCGCCCCGCTTCGCTCGACCAGATGATCGACCACACGCTCGGCCGCGTGCTCGATCTGTTCGACCTCGATTCCCGCACCGTCCATCGCTGGAAAGAAAGCGAATTGCAGCCCAACCGACTCAACGGAGACGCATCATGACCCACATCCACACCACCCACAGCGACGTCGAGAAGATTCCGGTCACCGTGCTCACGGGCTTTCTCGGTGCGGGCAAGACCACGCTGCTCAACTACATCCTGCGCGAGAAGCACGGCCGCAAGATCGCGGTGATCGAGAACGAGTTCGGCGAGATCGGCATCGACGGCGGCCTCGTGCTCGAATCGACCGAGGAGATCTACGAGATGACGAACGGCTGCGTGTGCTGCGTCGGCGCAGTGCGCGAGGATCTGGTGCGGATCGTGCGGATGCTCGTCGAGCGGTCCGATCGGCTCGATCACATCATCGTCGAGACGAGCGGCCTCGCCGATCCGTATCCGGTCGCGCAGACCTTCTTCCTCGACGATCCGATCGCGAAGGAAGTCGCGCTCGACGCGGTCGTCACGATGGTCGACGCAAAGCATATCCGCGCGCACCTCGACGATCTCGTGCTCGACGGCCGCGACAACCAGGCCGTCGACCAGATCGTCTGCGCGGACCGGATCGTGATCAACAAGGTCGATCTCGTCACGTCGCCGGACGTCGATGCGCTGACCGCGCGGCTGCGCGAGCTGAACACGACGGCCGAGATCGTTACGTCGAGCTACGCGCAGGTCGATCTCGACCGCATCCTCGGCATCGGCGCGAACGAATTCGCGCAGATCCTCGTCGAGAGCGACGGGCTGCGGGCGGATACGCCGGCGAGCGAACACGAGCATGGCCATGAGCATGAGCATGAGCACGGCCACGACGATCACGCGCACGACGACCACGACCATCACGAACACGACGAAAGCGTATCGTCGGTCGGTATCGAGATCGATGCGGACGTCGATCTCGATGCGCTCGAAACGTGGCTCGGCGAACTGCGCGCCGCCGATACCGCGAACCTGTTCCGGATGAAAGGCATCCTCGCCGTGCAGGGCCGCGCGCAGCGCTACGTGCTGCAGGGCGTGCACGGCGTGATCGAACTGCGCGCCGCGCAGGCGTGGGGGTGCGAGCCGCGCTCGTCGCGCATCGTTTTCATCGGCCGCGATCTCGATCGCACCGCACTGACCGACCGTTTCCATGCCTGTCTCGCCGCCTCGATCGCGGCCTGACGGGCACGCCGGGCGGGCGCGCCACGCACCCGCCCGATAACGAACCTCAGGAGACACGCCCATGAACTCTGCTTCACATCCCGTCGATCGGGTCCTGCCGCGCCGCCAGATGCTGACGCTCGGCCTGCAGCACATGCTCGTCGCCTATATCGGCGCGATCGCGGTGCCGCTGATCGTCGCGTCGGCACTGAAGATGTCGCCCGCCGACACGACCGTGCTGATCAGCACTGCGCTGTTCTGTTCCGGCATTTCGACGATCCTGCAGACAGTCGGCGTCTGGAAGCTCGGCGTACGCCTGCCGATCCTGCAGGGCGTCGCGTTCAGCAGCGTCGGCCCGGTGATCGCGATCGGCCTCACGCCGGGCGTGGGCTTCGCCGGCGTGTGCGGCGCGGTGATCGGTGCGGGCATCATCACGACCTTCGCGGCGCCGCTGGTCGGCCGGCTGCGCCGCCTGTTCCCGCCGGTCGTGACGGGCTGCATCGTCACCGTGATCGGCCTGCAACTGTTTCCGGTCGCATACCAGTGGGCCGGCGGCGGCGACGCTGCGAAGCTGCAGTTCGGCGAGCTGTCGTTCCTCGCGGTCGCGCTCGTCGTCGCGGTCGTGATCCTCGCGGTCAACCGTTTCGCGAATGCGTTCCTGCGCAACCTGTCGGTGCTGATCGGGCTGGTCGCCGGCAGCCTGCTCGCGATCGCGCTCGGGATGGGCAACTTCACGAACGTTGCGGCCGCGCCGTGGTTCACCGTGCCTGTCCCGTTCCACTTCGGCACGCCGGTGTTCGCGATCGTGCCCGTGCTGACGATGGTCGTCGTGATGATCGTGCAGATGGTCGAATCGATGGGCCTGTTCGTCGCGATCGGCGACATCGTCGAGAAGCAGGTGAGCGAGGAAGATGTCGTGCGCGGCCTGCGCGCGAACGGCGTCGCGAGCGCGATCGCCGGCACGTTCGCTGCGTTCCCGTTCATCGCGTTCATGGAGAACGTCGGGCTCGTGATCCTGACCGGCGTGCGCAGCCGCTGGATCGTCGCGGTCAGCGGCGTGCTGATGTGCGTCGTCGCGCTGGTGCCGAAGATCGGCGCGATCGTCGCGTCGACGCCGTCCGCCGCGCTCGGCGGTGCGGGTATCGCGATGTTCGGCGTGGTCGTCGCGGCCGGCGTGCAAACGCTCGCGAAAGTCGACTTCGAAGGCAACCGCTACAACGTGTTGATCGTCGGCTTCACGATCGCGACCGCGCTGATTCCGGTGATGGCGCCGAAGGTGTTCGCACACATGCCCGACTGGACGCAACCGTTCCTGCACAGCGGCGTCGTGCTCGCGTGCCTCGTGTCGGTCGCGCTCAACGCACTGCTCAACGGCGTGCCGGCGGCCGAACCGGTCGACGTCCACGCGCATCACGACGCCTCGCACCGCAGCCCGATGGCGCGCGAGTGCGACTGATCGGCAGGCGCCGCGCGCGGCAACGTGCCCGCGCGCGGCGCGTGATGGCCAACCACTATCCGAATCCGAGGAGACCCAAGCATGAGCCTTCCCTCTTCTTCGCTGCTGATCCGAAACCCCGTCGCGGTCATGAGCGGCCGCGCCGGCGACGCCGCGCGGCTCGGTCAGACCGACCTGCGCATTCGCGACGGCCGGATCGAATCGATCTCGCCCGATCTCGCGCCGCTCCCCGGCGAGCGCGTGATCGACGCAAGCGATTGCGTCGTCTACCCAGGCTGGATCAACACGCATCACCACTTGTTCCAGAACCTGTTGAAAGGCGTGCCGGCCGGCATCAACGCGGACCTGCAGGAATGGCTCGCGGCCGTGCCCTATCCGCGCGTCGCGCGCTTCACGCCGGCACTCGCGCGCATCGCCGCGCGGCTCGGCTTCGCGGAACTGCTGCTGTCCGGCGTGACGACCTGCGCCGATCACCACTACCTGTATCACGCAGGCGGCACGACCGAGACCGGCGACCTGCTGTTCGACGAGGCGGCCGGCTTCGGGATGCGCTTCGTGCTGTGCCGCGGCGGCGCATTGCAGGCGGCCGGCGACCATCCGGGCTTCGCCGGCACTGCGCTGCAACCCGAGACGCTCGACCAGATGCTCGCCGACATCGAGCGGTTGAAGGTGCGCTATCACGACGCGGGCAGCGCATCGATGCGCCGCGTGGTCGTCGCGCCGACCACACCGACCTTCTCGCTGCCGCCCGAACTGCTGCCCGAGGTGGCGCGCGCCGCGCGCGGCATGGGCCTGCGGTTGCATTCGCACCTTTCCGAGACGACGCGCTACGTCGATTTCTGCCGCGAGCGCTACGGCAAGCTGCCCGTCGAATTCGTCGCCGATCACGAATGGCTCGGCCCCGACGTGTGGTTCGCGCACCTGGTCCATCTCGAAGCGAACGAGATCGCGATGCTTGCGGAAACGGGCACCGGCTGCGCACACTGCCCCGTCAGCAACGCGCGGCTCGGCAGTGGCATCGCGCCCGCGCCGCGCATGGCGGCGGCCGGCGTGCCGGTGTCGCTCGGCGTGGACGGGGTCGCGTCGAACGAATCGGGCAGCATGACGCACGAAGCGAATTTCGCGTGGCTCGTGCATCGCGCGGCGCACGGCGCGTCGGCAACCACCGCCGAGGAAGTGCTGCACTGGGGCACGCAGGGCGGCGCGCGCGTGCTCGGGCTCGATGCGGTAGGCACGCTCGAAGTCGGCCAGGCCGCCGATCTCGTGCTGTACGACGTGAGCGGCCCGCGCTTCAACGGCTTCCACGATTATGCGATCGCATCGGTCGCGGCCGGCGAGCCGGCGCCCGTGAAGTACAGCATCGTGAACGGCCGCATCGTGGTGGACGACGGCGAGATCCCGGGCCTCGACCTGCCCGCGCTGCGCCGCGCGGCTGTCGACGCGGTGCGGCAGTTGCTCGACTGAACGGGGGCCATGCAACGCATTCACGTATCCGCATCGGTATCCTGACGCCGTCGTCGAACACCGCGCTCGAACCGCTGACGACCGCAATCGTCGCCGAACTGCCGAACGTCAGCGTGCACTTCGCGCGCTTCACCGTGACCGAGATCGCACTGAGCGCGGCCGCGCTCGACCAGTTCGACGCCGAGCGCATTCTCGTCGCGGCGCGGCAGCTTGCCGATGCGCGTGTCGACGTGATCGGCTGGAGCGGCACGTCGGCCGGCTGGCTCGGCTTCGAGCGCGACGCCGCGCTGTGCCGCAGCATCGAGATGCGCTGAGCGGATCGACGCGCGCGGCTGCGCCCGCGCGCCGATCGTGCCGCCCCGCGATTTCGACGACAATGACCGCTTGATCGCGGCGCGTCGTTCCGTGCCGTCGAATCGGACACGGAGCGCCCAGCGTCATGAAAGTCGAAAACTCGGAACTCGAAGCGTTCGTCGCCGTCGCGGAGCTCGGCACGTTCCACCGCGCCGCGGAGAAGCTGCACCTGACGCAGCCGGGGCTGTCGCGCCGCATCCAGAAGCTCGAACAGGCGCTCGGCGTCGAATTGTTCCATCGCACCACGCGCAGCGTGACGCTGACGGGCGTCGGCCGCCAGTTCCTGCCGATGGCGCGCGAGCAGATCGCGCAGCTCGGGATGATGCTGTCGTCGATCCAGGAGATCGCTGAAAAGCGCTACGGCAAGGTGCGGCTCGCGTGCATCCCCACCGTCGTCGCGCGGGCGCTGCCCGACGTGCTGCGCCGCTACGCGGCCAGGTATCCGCATGTCGCCGTGCAGATCCTCGACGGCAATCACGACTTCGTGCTGTCGCAGGTGCGCGCGGGCATCGCCGAATTCGGCGTGAGCCTGCACCCGGGCGACGACGACGATCTCGCGTTCGAGCCGCTCTTCACCGACCGCTACGTGCTCGCGGCCCATGAGGACGACCCGCTCGCGCGCGCCGACGCCGTCACGCTCGGCGAATTGCGGCACGCGAAGCTGATCATCGGCGGGCGCGACAGCGGCAACCGCCTGCTGCTCGAAATGCTGATGGGCCAGGAAGCCGTGCGGACCCGCTGGTTCTACGAGGTCGAGCACATCTCGTGCGTCGCGGCGCTCGTGGCGGCCGGCGTCGGCTGCGCGATCCTGCCCGAGAGCGCGCTGCGCGCGTACGGTTCACCCGCCGTGCGCGCCGTACCGATCGCGAGCCCGACGATCGAGCGCACGGTCGGCATCGTGCGGCACCGCACCATCTCGATGTCCAGCTTCGCGAGCGACCTCCAGGCCCTGGTGAAGGCGTCGCTCGCCTGACGCTCACGAACCGCCCGCGGGCGCGGCGCCGCCCGCATTGATGCCGGTTTCGCATGAATCGCGAGCCGAACGGCATTGGACGCCCGAAAAATGGCCGGGGACGATGGTGGCCGATACGAACGACGGAAACGGGCAACGCTCCGGGTCCGGACGGATTCCGGAGGAGCCACCATGCATTTCGATGTAATCCTGCGGCGCGGCGAGCTGATCGACGGCACGGGCACCGCGCGCTTCGACGCCGATCTCGGCGTGACCGGCGCGCGCATCGCCGCGATCGGCGACCTGAGCGGCGCGACGGCCACGCACACGCTCGACGCGAGCGGCCTGGTCGTCGCGCCGGGCTTCATCGACAGCCACACGCACGACGACGCGTTCGTGCTGACCGATCCCGACGTCGAACCCAAGGTCGCACAAGGCGTCACCACGGTGATCGCCGGCAACTGTGGGATCAGCCTCGCACCGCTGCTCGCCGAACGCGAAGTGCCGCAGCCGCTCGACCTGCTCGGCGCGTGGCAGGCGTTCCGCTTCCCGTCCTTTCGCGCGTATCTCGACGCGCTCGATGCCACGCCCGCCGCCGTCAACACGGCGGCCCTCGTCGGCCATTCGACGCTGCGCGTGCGGCACATGGCCGATCTCGAACGCGCGGCCGACGCGGCGGAAATCGCCGCGATGGCGGCCGACGTGCGCGAAGCGATGGCGGCCGGCGCGTTCGGCGTATCGTCGGGCACCTTCTATCCACCCGCCGCCGCCGCGACCACCGACGAGCTGATCGACGTGTGCGCGCCGCTGCGCGACACGGGCGGCGTGTTCGCGACGCACCTGCGCGACGAGACCGACGCGATCATCGCGTCGCTCGACGAGGCGTTCTCGATCGGCCGCGCGCTCGACGTGCGCGTCGTGCTGTCGCATCACAAGGTGGCCGGCAAGGCCAATCACGGCCGCTCGATCGAGACGCTCGCGCACATCGACGCGCAGCGGGCGCGGCAAGCGCTGTGCGTCGACTGCCATCCGTATCCGGCCACGTCGACGATGCTGCGCGCCGACCGCATCGGCCAGTCGTCGCGCGTGATCCTCGCGTGGTCGAAGCCGCATCCCGAGCTCGCGGGCCGCGACTTCCACGACCTGCTGCCGCTGTTCGGCGATTCCGTCGACGCGGCGATCGACGCGCTGCGCCCGGCCGGCGCGATCTACTTCGTGATGGACGAAGCGGATGTCGAACGCATCATGGGCCACGCGCTGACGATGGTCGGCTCCGACGGCCTGCCGAACGACACGCGCCCGCATCCGCGGCTGTGGGGCACCTTCCCGCGCGTGCTCGGCGAGTTCTCCCGCGAGCGCGGCCTGTTCCCGCTGGAGACGGCGGTGCGCAAGATGACGGGCCTCACCGCCGAGCAGTTCGGGATCGCTGAACGCGGCCGACTCGCGGTCGGCCACTACGCCGATCTCGTCGTGTTCGATCCCGCGCGCGTGATCGACCGCGCGACCTTCGCGAGCCCGACGCTGCGCCCCGACGGCATCGAGCATGTATTCGTCAACGGGCAGGCCGTACTCGCGGACGGGCGCCACACCGGCGCACGCCCCGGGCGCGCGCTGCGCCGCATCCTCTCCAGCCGGGAGTCGTCATGACACATTCGAACGGCACGGCCTCGCCGCGCGGCCTGCCATCAGCCGCCGATGCGCGCGCGGGCGCCGCTACACCCGACGTCGATGCGTTGTATGCGCGGTTGAGCCGCCGCATCATTCCGCTGATCCTCGTGTGCTACTTCTTCGGCTATCTCGACCGCGTGAACGTCGGGTTCGCGAAGCTGCAGATGGTGATGGACCTCCACCTGTCGGATGCGGCGTACGGCGTCGGCGCGGGGCTGTTCTTCGTCGGCTACCTGCTGCTGCAGGTGCCGGCCGGCTGGCTCGTGCAGCGCGTCGGCGTGAAGCGCTGCCTCGCCGGGTCGATGCTGACCTGGGGCGTGGTGTCGATCGCCACGCTCGCCACCCGCGACACGGCCAGCTTCTACGCGCTGCGCTTCCTGCTCGGCGTGACGGAGGCCAGCTTCTTCCCGGCCGTCATCGCGTATTTCAGCGTGTGGTTTCCGTCGCATCGGCTGTCGAAGGTGATGGCGCTGCTGTTTCTCGCGATGCCGCTCGGCGTGATCGTCGGCGGCCCGCTGTCCGGCTGGATCATGGACGCGACGCACGGCGGGCTCGGCCTGCGCGGCTGGCAATGGATGTTCCTGCTCGAAGGGCTGCCGGCCGTCGCGCTCGGGCTGGTTATGCTCGTACGCGTGACCGAACGGATCGACGACGCGACGTGGCTGACCGACGCCGAGAAGCGCACGGTCCACGCGGAAATGGCGCAGGAGGCGGCCGGCAAGCGTACGCAACTCGGCGCCGCGCTGCGCGAGCCGACGCTGTGGATCCTGTTCGCGACGTCGTTTCTCTATAACGTCGGCAACTACGGGCTCGTGTTCTGGATGCCGACGATGATCAAGTCGCTCGGCAATCTCAGCAATCTCGCGATCGGTCTCGTCAGCGCGATCCCGTATCTCGTCGCCTCGGTCGCGATGGTCGCGAACGCGCAGCATTCGGTGCGCACCGGCGAGCGGCGCTGGCATACGGCGCTGCCGGTCGCGATCGGCGGCGTCGCGCTGCTCGCGAGCCTCGGGATGCGCACGCACCCCGTGCTCGCGGTCGCGTGCCTGACCGTCGGCGTGGCCGGCATCATGAGCACGCTCGCGATGTTCTGGAGTTTGCCGTCGCGGATCCTCGCCGGCGAGGCGGCCGCGGGCGGCGCGGGGCTCGTCAACATCGGCGCGGCCG
Source organism: Burkholderia sp. BE12 (assembly GCF_002959955.1). Lineage (NCBI taxonomy): Bacteria > Pseudomonadati > Pseudomonadota > Betaproteobacteria > Burkholderiales > Burkholderiaceae > Burkholderia > Burkholderia sp. BE12. The sequence continues at coordinate 315,950 of NZ_PREY01000003.1, forward strand.
TCGCCGGATTCGTCGGCCCGACGCTGATGGGCTATGCGAAGGGTTTGACGGGCAGCACGGAATTCGGCGTCGCGCTGCTCGCGTTCACGCTGTTCGCGGCGGCGGCGCTGATCCTGTCGATTCCGCGCCGGTTGATGGCGCAATCATGAGGTGGTGCGCATGAGCACGGCGCCGTCGATGCGCAGCGCGCTCGCGCTGGCGGCCGAGGTTCGCGCGGGGCGTATCGGCGCTGAGTCGCTCGTGCAGGCCGCGCTCGCCGACATCGCCGCGCACGACGGCGCGATCCACGCGTGCGCGCAGACGTTCGACGAACGGGCGCTGCGTGACGCGCGGCGTATCGACCGGTGCGTACAGGACGGGCGCGACCCGGGCCCGCTCGCCGGCGTGCCGTTTCTCGTGAAGTGGAACTTCGACGTAGCCGGCTACACGACGGTCGCGGGATCGCCCGCGCGCGCCGCGTTGCCGGCCGCCGCTGCCGATGCGGCGATGGTCGCCCGGCTGTGCGCGGCCGGCGCGGTGCCGGTCGGCGCGACCCACATGGACGAACTCGCGTGCGGCGCCACCGGTGTGAATCCGCACTACGGTTCCGTACGCCTACCGGCGGACCCGACGCGCATGACCGGTGGCTCGTCGAGCGGCTCGGCCGCCGCGGTCGCGGCCGGCTATGTGCCGCTCGCGCTCGGCAGCGACACCAACGGCTCGATCCGCGCGCCGGCCGCGCTGTGCGGCGTATGGGGATTTCGGCCGGGCGACGGGCGGCTATCGCGGGACGGTTGTCTGCCTTATGCCGATTCGCTCGATACCGTCGGCGGGTTCGCGAACGATATCGACGATCTTGCGGCGTTGTACGACGTGATGCTCGGCGGTGCGGTGACGTTGCATGCGCAACGAATGCGCGCACCGGGCACGCAGTTGCGCGTCGCCGTGCTGGCCGGCGATTTCGAACGGCACGCCGATGCGGACGCGCAACGCGCCGTGCGGCGCGCGTCGGCTTGCCTGCGCGCCGGCGATTCGATATCGGTCGGCCGTGACGAAGTCGCGCGAGTGCGCGACGCGGCGGTCGTGATCTCGAACGTGGAACTGGCTCGCGCCCATCGCGGGTTGCTCGATGCGCCAGCCGCGCTCGTCTCCGAGCGCCTGCGGTCGCGCATTGCGGCCGGCCTCGCGACGACTGACTCGGCCTATCGGGAAGCGATCGCCTGTCGTGCCGCGTGGCGCGCGCGCCTCGAAGCGCTGTTCGCGCACCACGACGTGCTGATCGCGGCCGCGACACCCTATGCCGCGCCGCGCTTCGCCGACGCGACCGTCGACGTCAACGGCGAAGCGCTCGAACCCGCGAAGACGCTCGGCCTGCTCACTCAGCCGATCTCGTTCGCTGGTTTGCCTGTCGTCAGTGCACCGTGCTTCCTGCCGGGCGAGTTGCCGGTGGGCGTGCAGTTGATCGGCGCGCCGGGGAGCGAGGCCGTTTGCTTCGACGCCGCACGGCAGTTCTCGGCCGCCTGGCGGAACATGCGTCGTTAGCACCGGCACCCCTTGGTGCCCCGCGCCGCCGCGAGTATGCTTGCAGTTCGAATGCCCCCAACCTTGGCGCGCACACCGCATCGCGGGCAAGCGCACCGCCAACCGTCTTTCATCACCCATGGATTTCGACGTCATCGTTCTCGGCGCCGGCATCGTCGGCGTTTCCGCCGCGCTGCACCTGCAGGATCGCGGCCGCAAGGTCGCCCTCGTCGATCGCGGCGCGCCCGGCGAAGGCACGAGCTTCGGCAATGCCGGGCTGATCGAGCGCTCGTCGGTCGAGCCGTACCCGTTCCCGCGCAGCCCGTTCACACTGATGCGCTATGCGTTGAACCGCTCGACCGACCTCTACTGGCACAGCGCGTCGCTGCCCGCGTTCGCGCCATGGCTCGCACGGTTCTGGTGGGAATCGGCGCCGCTGCGTCACGCGGCGGCGTCGCGCGACATGCTGCCGCTGATCGAACGCTGCATCGTCGAACACGATGCGCTGATCGCGCGGGCCGGCGCCGGCGAACTGATCCGCGCGAGCGGCTGGCTGGAAGCGTTCCGCACGCCGGCCGCATTCGAACGCGGCGTGGCCGAGGCCGGCCTCACCGCGCGCCGCCATGGGCTCGGCATCACGCCGCTCGACGCGGCCGCGCTGCTCGCCCACGAACCGAGCCTCGCACCGGGCTTTTGCGGCGCGCTGCACTGGCTCGACCCGAAAAGCGTCGTCGATCCGGCCGCGCTCGTCAAAGCATATGCGCAGCTCTTCGTGCAAGGCGGCGGCACGTTGCTGACGGGCGACGCCGCAAGCCTCGACGCGCTGTCGCCCGGCTGGCAGGTCCGGACCGACGACGGCCCAGCGGCCGCGCCGGCCGTCGTGGTCGCGCTCGGCCCGTGGTCCGACACGGTGTTCGGCAAGTTCGGCTACAAGATCCCGCTGCGCGAGAAGCGCGGCTATCACATGCACTACGCGCCGTCCGACCGCGGCGTACCGTCGGCGCCGATCGTCGATCGCGAATACGGTTACGTGATCGCGCCGATGCGGCGCGGGCTGCGACTGACGACCGGCGTCGAGATCGCGCGGCGCGGGCTTCCGCCAACGGGTGTGCAGCTCGAACGCGCGGAACGCGTCGCACGGCCGGTGTTCGGGTTCGGCGAGCGGCTCGACCCGCAGCCGTGGCTCGGCTTCCGGCCGTGCACGCCCGACATGCGCCCGGTGATCGGCCCCGCGCCCGCGCATCGCGGGCTGTGGTTCGCGTTCGGGCACAACCATCACGGGCTGACGCTCGGCCCCGTCACCGGCCGCCTGCTGGCCGAGATGATGACGGGCGAGGCGACGTTCACCGATCCGGCGCCGTATCGCGCGGATCGCTTCTGAGCGCGCAACGCCAACCGGCCCGAACGCAGGACCGGCGTCGCCCCCGCCGTCAGCGAAAGCGAAGCTGATTTCGCCCGAGCTGCGAGACGGACGCGCAGCCCATCAGCCGCATATCGCGTTCGATCTCCGTCCGCATCAGCTGCAACGCGCGCTCGACGCCGGGCTGCCCCGCAGCGGCGAGCGGGAACAGGTAGTAGCGCCCGAGGCCGACCGCCTTCGCCCCCAGCGCCAGCGCTTTCAGTACGTGCGAACCCCGCTGCACGCCGCCGTCCATCATCACGTCGATCCGGTCGCCCACCGCGTCGACGACCTCGGCAAGCTGATCGAACGCGGCGCGCGAGCCGTCCAGTTGCCGCCCGCCGTGGTTCGACAACACGATGCCGGTACAACCGATGTCCGCCGCCCTGCGGGCGTCGTCGACCGACATCACGCCTTTCAGGCAAAACTGGCCGCCCCACTCCCGCACCATCGCGGCGACGTCGTCCCATGACATCGACGGATCGAGCATGTCCGTGAAGTAGCGGCTGATCGACATCGCGCCGCCGCCCATGTCGACATGCCGGTCAAGTTGCGGCAAACGGAACCGCTCGTGGGTCAGATAGTTGAACGCCCAGGCCGGCTTCAACGCGAACTCGGTCAGCCCCGCGAGCGTCAGCCGGAACGGAATCGAGAAGCCGGTGCGCTTGTCGCGCTCGCGATTGCCGCCGGTGATGCTGTCTACCGTCAGCATCATCACGTTCACGCCGGCCTCCCGCGAGCGGTTCATCATTTCGCGGTTGAGACCGCGATCCTTGTGAAAGTAGAACTGGTACACCTGCGGGCCCGGGCTGATCGCACGGGCCTCTTCCAGGCTCACGGTGCCGAGCGACGACACCCCGAACATCGTGTCGAATTTCGCGGCCGCAGCGGCGACGGCCCGCTCGCCGTCGTGATGAAACAGGCGTTGCAGCGCCGTCGGCGAACAATAAACCGGCATGCCGAGCTTTTGTCCCATGACCGTCACCGACAGATCGACATCGCGCACGCCACGCAACACGTTCGGTACCAGATCGCAGCTTTCGAATGCGCTCGTGTTGCGTCGATACGTGGCTTCATCGTCGGCCGCACCGTCGATGTAATTGAAGATCGGTCCCGGCAACCGCCGTCTGGCGAGCTCACGGAAGTCGTGGAAATTGTGGCAATCGTTCACGCGCATTCGTCACACTCCATTCGGCGCGCGAGCGGCATGCCGGTGGGCCGGCGCGCGGCGCTCGCATCGCAGTGTTCGTTCGGTCCCGGCGGCCGGTGTATTCGCGCGATACGGGGGCCGCGTCGGCGCCCTGGCGGAGCCGCATCGCGTCCGCCGCTTCCGAACCTGCAGGGAATCGACTCGCACGTTCAGTCGAGCGCGCGGCCGAAGATGCGGATCACTTCGTCGAGATGCTCGGCCATCGCGCGGCGCGCGGCTTCGGGATCGCGCGCGCGGATCGCGTCGAGGATCGCGCGATGCTCGCATTCCGACCGGTGCGGCATGTCGTTCGGCATGTACAGCGACTGCAGCCGCTGGAACATCAGGTCGTACTTGTGCGCGAGCAACTGCTTGATCATCAGCGCATACGCCGGATTGTCGCTCGCTTCCGCGATGCGGATATGGAACAGCCGGTCGCCCGGATGCGTGAGCGAGCCGCTGCGGTTGTCGTCCTGGTTGCGCAGGAACGCTTCGTGAATGCCTTCGATCTGCGCGTCCGAGCCGTGCTTCGCGGCCAGCGATGCGGCTTCCGGCTCGATCAGCCGGCGCGCCTGCAGCAGCGCGAACGGCGGGATTTCGGTATCGAGGTCGAGCGCGATGCCGAGCTCCGGATCGATCTCGACGATCGTGAACGGCGCGACCTTCGCGTCGGGCGCCGATGCGGGTTCGGGCGCGGCGGCCGTTTCGGGATGGCGCACCTTCACGCCGTCGCCGACGCGCACGCTGACGAGCCCGTTCACTTCGAGCGCGATCAGCGCCTCGCGCACCGACGTGCGCGACACGCCGAACCGTTCGGCGAGTTCGCGCTCGGGCGGCAGATAACTGCCCGGCGGGAAATCGCCGGACTCGATCATCGCACTGAGCTTGTCGGCGATCTGCTGGTAGAGGCGGCGGTTCTGAATCGGCTGGATGGACATACGTTGACGCTGGTAATCGGTTTCGTTCCGGACGGTCCGACGAATCGCGCGGACCGCTCGCGCCTATTTTATATGCCGCGCTTCACATCGCCCGGCACCGCGTAGCAGCGCGCGGCCGTGCCGCCCCACAACGCGGCGCGTTCGGCCGCCGACAGCCGCGATTCGGCCCAGCGCTCGACCAGCGACGCCACTTCGTCATACGACGCCGCGAGCAGGCACACGGGCCAGTCCGATCCGAACATCAGCCGCTGCGGGCCGAACGCGTCGAGCGCCGCGTCGAGGCACTGCTCGATATGCCGGATGTCCTGCCCGCGCAGGCCGCGCCGCCAGTCGGCTTCGGTCACGAGCCCCGACAGCTTGCACGCGACGTGCAGCAGCGCGCCGAATTCGCGCAGCGACGCGCGCCAGCGCGCGAGCGCCGTGTCGTCGCGCTCGAACTCGGCGAGCGCCGGCTTGCCGGCGTGGTCGAGCACGAGCCAGTGCGCGTCGTGCCGCGCGCAGAACGCGCGCACGTCCGGCAACTGGCGCTCGAACACGAGCACGTCGTACACGTAGCCGTTCGCCTGCAGCCACGCGACGCCGCGATTGAAGCCGGGATCCGCGACGAACGCGCCGACGTCGGCTTCGTCCTGCACCTGATGACGAAAGCCGCGCAGCTTCGGGCTGCGCCACTCGGCGACACGGTCGGCCAGCGCCGGCGCACCGAGATCCTCCCAGCCGACCACCGCCGCGATGCGTGCATCGTCGCGCGCCAGATCGAGCAGGAACGCCGTCTCGTCGCGCCCGGCGCGCGCCTGCACCGCGATCGACGCGCCGAGCGCCTGTGCATGCATCCGCGGCCACAGCGCGTCGGGCAGGTAGTCGCGCGCGAGCACGCCCATGCCGGGGCCGATCCACGGATAGTCGGCCGCGCGATAACGCCAGAAGTGCTGATGCGAATCGATGCGCACTGCGCCCATGATGCCCTCGTGTTCGATCACCGCGGCGGCGACGGCCCGCATCGCCGCCCCGCCCATCCGCAACGCTCAGTCGTACAACACCGCCGCGATCTTCGGATCGTCGATATTGGTCTTGTCGTACCAGTAGAAACCGGTATCGATGACCTTCGGCAGTTTCTCGCCCTTGATCGCCTTCACGGCCGCCTCGACCGTCTTGTAGCCGATCCCGATCGGGTTCTGCGTGATCGCGCCGGCCATCAGCCCGCTGCGGATCGCGTCCTTCTGCTGCTTGCCGGAATCGTAGCCGACGATCACGACCTTGCGCTTCATCTCGCGCACGCCGTTGACCACGCCGATCGCCGAGCCTTCGTTGGTGCCGAACAGCCCCTTGAGCTTGGGATACGCCTGCAGGATCGACTTCGTCACTTCGGTCGATTTCAGCTGATCGCCTTCGCCGTACTGCACGGTCACGACCTGCACCTTCGGGTGCGCCGACTTCATCCGGTCGAGGAAGCCGTCGCGGCGATCGATGCCGGTGCGGCTCGTCTGGTCGTGCGCGACCACGGCCACCTCGCCTGCGTCGCCGATCAGCGCGGCAAGCTTGTCGGCGGCGAGCGCGGCAGCCGCCTTGTTGTTGGTCGCGGCCGTCGTCACCGGAATGTCGCTGTCCACACCCGAATCGAACGCGATCACCGGAATCTTCTCGGCCTGCGCCTTCTTCAAGAGCGGCAGCGCGGCCTTGCTGTCGAGGGCCGCGAAGCCGAGCGCGGCCGGCTTCTTCGCGATCGCGGCGGACAGCATGTCGATCTGCTTGTCGACCATCGCCTCGGTTTCGGGCCCTTCGAACGTCACCTTCACCTTGTAGTCCTTCGCGGCTTGCATCGCGCCCGATTTCACGGCCTGCCAGAACTGATGCTGGAAGCCTTTCGAGATCAGCGGGATGTAGGTTTCCTGCGCCTGCGCGCCGGCCGTGACGCCGACGGCGAACGTCAGCCCGACGATCGCGTTCAACACCTTGCTCCTGATCACTTCGCGTCTCCTTGGTTGGTATCGACTGAAATGCCGGCCCGGCCGGCGGTGAAGCGCATGCGTGTTGGCGTCCATGCCGGCGTCAGCGGCGGCGCCGGCGCAGGATGTCCACATAGACGGCGAGGATGATGATCACGCCCGTCACGACCGTCTGCCATTCCTGCGCGACCGACATGATGCGCAGGCCGTTGGTCAGCACGCTCATGATGAACGCGCCGATGATGGTGCCGACGATGCTGCCCGCGCCGCCCGACAGCGACGTGCCGCCGATCACGACGGCCGCGATCGCATCGAGCTCGTAGCCCTGCCCGAGCGCCGGCTGCGCCGAGTTCAGCCGCGACGCGATCAGCAGGCCGGCGATTCCGCACACAGCGCCGCTGAACGTGTAGACGGCGATCTTCCACGCGTCGACGTTCACGCCGGAGAGCCGCAGCGCCTCCTCGTTGCTGCCGAGCGCGAACGTGTAGCGGCCGAAGATGGTACGGTTCAGCACGATCGACGCGCCGATCGCGACGAGGAACAGGATCAGCACCGCGTTCGGGATCGGCAGCGCGGGGATCAGGTTGCCGATCAGCGAATCCTGCGCGATCGACGTGAAGCCCGGCGTGTCGTTGAAGTAGATCGGCCGCGTGCCCGAGATCACGAGCGACAGCCCCTTCAGCAGCATCATCATGCCGAGCGTCGCGATGAACGGAGGCACCTTCATCTTCGCGATCACGAAGCCCGACACGCAGCCCGACAGCGCGCCGAAGCACAACGCGGCGAGGATCCCGAGCGGCAGCGGCATCCCCCATTTCGTCAGCACGACGCCGGCCATCACCGCGCAGAACGTCATCAGCGTGCCGACCGACAGGTCGATGCCGGACGTGATGATCACGTAGGTACAGGCGACGGCCAGCACGCCGTTCACGGCGGTCGCCTGCAGGATCGACACGAGGTTGTCGACCTCGAGGAAGTTCGACGACGCGAAGCTGAAGAACACGATCAGCAGCACGAGGCTCGCGAACGCGAGCAGCTTCTGCCGCGCGGCCGGGTTGAAGAAGCGCGATTTCAGGCTCGATGCGGCGGCCGGCGTGTCGCCGGTGGCAAGGGGCGGAACGGGATGCGTATCGTTGGACATGATGGGATCGGCTTGTGAATCAGGACAACACGGTCGACTCGCGCTGCGTCGCGAGCTGCATGATCTTTTCCTGCGTGGCGTCGGCCGCGCGCAATTCGCCGGTCACGCGGCCTTCGCACATCACGAGAATCCGGTGGCTCATGCGCAGCACCTCGGGCAGCTCCGACGAGATCATCACGATCGCCTTGCCGTCGGCGGCGAGCGCATCGAGCAGCTTGTAGATCTCGCTTTTCGCGCCGACGTCGATGCCGCGCGTCGGCTCGTCGAAGAACAGGATGTCGCAGTCGCGCAGCAGCCACTTCGCGATAACGATCTTCTGCTGGTTGCCGCCCGACAGCAGTCGCGCGGGCTGCGCGACCGACGGCGTGCGGATCGCGAGCTGCCGCACGTACGACTGCGCGGCCTCGCGCATCCCGCGCGCATCGAGGAACACGCCGCGGCGCACGAAGCGGCGCATGCTCGACAGCGCGATGTTGTTCTGCACGTCCATCCCGACCGCGAGCCCGAAGTGCTTGCGATCCTCGGACAGATAGCCGATGCCGAACTTCACCGCGTCGGCGGGCGTGCGGATCGTCACGGCCCTGCCGTGCACGCGGATCTCGCCCGCATCGACCGGGTCCGCGCCGAACACCGCGCGCGCGACCTCGGTACGGCCCGCGCCCATCAGCCCGGCGAAGCCGAGGATCTCGCCGCGCCGCAGCGTGAAGCCGACGTCGCGGATCGCGCGGCCGCGCGACAGCCCGCGCACTTCCAGCGCGATTTCGTTCGCGGACGTATCGGGCGGCGTACGGGTGTCCGTATCGAGCTGACGGCCGACCATCATCGAAATGATCGACTCCATCGACGTATCCGCCATCGGCACGGTCGCGACGTACTTGCCGTCGCGCATCACGGTCACGCGATCGGCGATCTGGCGCAGCTCGTCCATCTTGTGCGAGATGTAGACGATGCCGACCCCGTTCGCGCGCAGGTCGCGGATGATGCGGAACAGTTCGGCGATCTCCGCGTTGTTCAGCGCGGCGGTCGGCTCGTCCATGATCAGCGCGCGCGAGTCGAACGACAGCGCCTTCGCGATCTCGACCATCTGCTGCTTTGCGACCGTCAGCCTGCCCACGGGCGTGCGAGGATCGAGATCGAGCCGCATCCGCTGGAAAATCGCGGCCGCGTCGCGGTTCAGCTTGTCTTCGTCGACGAACATGCCGAGACGGCCGCGCGGCTCGCGGCCGATGAAGATGTTCTGCGCGACGCTCAGGTGGTTCATCAGGTTCAGTTCCTGATGGATGATGCCGATGCCGAGCGCCTGCGCGGCACGCGGATCGGCAATCTCCACCGGGCGGCCGTCCATCCGGATTTCGCCTGCGTCGCGCTGATAGACGCCCGCGAGAATCTTCATCAGCGTCGACTTGCCGGCGCCGTTCTCGCCCATCAGCGCATGCACTTCGCCCGCGCGCAGGTCGAAACGGCAATCGTCGAGCGCCTGCACGCCCGGAAAGCGCTTGCCGATGCCGGTCAGTGCGATCAGCGGCGGCGCGGTGTTCGGATTCAGGTCGGCTTGCATGAATCGCGGCCCTCAGCTGATCGCACGATCGAGATGCGTGTAGCCGCCGTCGACGAACAGCCACTGGCCCGTCGTGTGCGATGCGCGATCCGACAGTAGGAACACGGCCGTGTCGGCAATCTCGTCGGCCGTCGTGAAACGCTGGCCGAGCGGCACCTTGCCGGCGATGCCGGCGAGCTTCGCGTCCGGATCGTCGAAGCCGGCGAGCCAGCTTCGGTACAGCGGCGTCATCACTTCGGCGGGAATCACCGCGTTCACGCGCACGCCGTCGTCGCGCAACGCGACGGCCCATTCGCGCGTCAGCGCGAGCTGCGCGCCCTTCGACGCGCAATAGCCGCTCGTGTTGCCCTGCCCGGTCACGGCCGTCTTCGACGAGATGTTGACGATCGCGCCGCGCGCCGCCTTCAGGTGCGGCACGCAGTAGTGCGCCATCGCGTAGTAGTGGATGAGGTTGCGTTCGAGCGACGCGACGAACGCGTCGCGCCCGGCATCGAGCCCGATGCTGTCGTTGATGCCCGCGTTGTTGACGAGGCCGTCGATGCGGCCGAAGCGCGCGATGGTCTGCGCCACGGCGTCGCGGCACTGCGCGTCGTCCTGCAGCTCGACGGTCACGCACGCGGCGCGCGGCTGTTTCTGCGCGAGTGCGCGCCAGAACGCGTCGTCGGGCGCGTGGCGCGCGAACACCACCGGGATCGCGCCTTCGCCGGCGAGCCGCATCGAGATCGCGGCGCCGATGCCCGACGCGCCGCCGGTCACGATCACGACCTTGTCTTGCAGATTCAAATCCACTTCGCGTCTCCGTCGTTCATGTTGTCGCCGCGCACGACGCGCGTGGCGCGCCGTCGTGCGTTGCCATGCGTCAGCCGCGGAACCGGTACTGCTCCAGCGATTCGGGCTTCATCTCGATCGAGAAACCGGGCGCCGTCGGCGGCATGTACGCCGCGCCGCGCACCACGCACGGTTCGACGAAATGCTCGTGCAGGTGATCGACGTACTCGGTCACGCGCCCCTCCTTCGTGCCGGAAATGCATACGTAGTCGATCATCGACAGGTGCTGCACGTATTCGCACAGCCCGACGCCGCCCGCGTGCGGGCACACCGGCAGCCCGTATTTCGCGGCCATCAGCATCACCGCGAGAATTTCGTTCACGCCGCCGAGCCGGCACGCGTCGATCTGCACGACGTCGATCGCGCCGCGCGCGATGAACTGCTTGAACAGCACGCGGTTCTGGCACATCTCGCCGGTCGCGACCTGCACCGGCGCGATCGCCTTGCGGATCTTGCGATGCCCTTCGACGTCGTCGGGGCTCGTCGGCTCCTCGATGAACCACGGCCGCGCGAATGCGAGCTCGCGCACCCAGTCGATCGCCTCGTCGACTTCCCACACCTGGTTCGCGTCGATCATCAGCTTGCGATCGGGGCCGATCACCTCGCGCGCGATCGTCACGCGGCGGATGTCGTCCTCGAGGTTCGCGCCGACTTTCAGTTTCACGTAGTCGAAACCTTCTTCCACCGCCTCGCGGCAGAGCCGGCGCAGCTTGTCGTCGCTGTAGCCGAGCCAGCCGGCCGACGTCGTGTAGCACGGGTAGCCGTCGCGCTCCAGCGCGGCGATCCGCGCGGCCTTGCCGGGCGCCTGCCGGCGCAGCAGGTCGAGCGCTTCGTCCGGGCTCAGGCAGTCGGTCAGGTAGCGGAAGTCGATCGCCCGCACCAGCTCCTCGGGGCTCATGTCGGCGACGAGCCGCCACAGCGGCTTGCCCACGGCCTTCGCCCACAAATCCCACACTGCATTGACGACGGCGCCCGTCGCCAGATGGATCGCGCCCTTGTCGGGGCCGATCCAGCGCAACTGGCTGTCCGACGTGACGTGCCGCCAGAAACGGCCCATGTCCTCGCAAATCCAGTCGAGGTCGAGGCCGATGACGAGGTGGCGCATCGCATCGATCGCCGCACAGCAGATTTCGTTGCCGCGCCCGATGGTGAACGTGAGCCCGTGACCTTCGAGGCCGTCGTGGTCGGTTTCGAGCACGACGTAGGCCGCCGAATAATCGGGGTCCGGATTCATCGCGTCGGAGCCGTCGAGCTGGCGCGAGGTCGGAAAGCGCACGTCGAGGACGCGCATCGATCGAATGATAGGCATGACGAACCGTCCGTTGAAGGGAATCAGGCCTGCACGGTGCGCTGGCGTTGCTCGCCGAGCCCGTCGATGCCGAGCGTGATCACCTGTCCGGCGCGCAGATAGACGGGCGGCTTCTGCCCGAGGCCGACGCCCGGCGGCGTGCCGGTCGAGATCACGTCGCCCGGCTGCAGGCTCATGAAGCGGCTCAGGTAGCTGATCAGGTGCGGCACGCGGAACACCATCGTCGCGGTCGTGCCGTTCTGGTAGCGGTGGCCGTCCACTTCCAGCCACAGCCGCAGCGCGTGCGGATCGGGCACTTCGTCGGCCGTCACGAGCCAGGGCCCAAGCGGGCCGAACGTGTCGTTGCCCTTGCCCTTGTCCCACGTGCCGCCGCGCTCGAGCTGGTATTCGCGTTCCGACACGTCGTTCACGACGCAGTAACCCGCGACGTGCGACAGCGCGTCGGCTTCGTCGATATAGCGGCCGCCCTGGCCGATCACCACGCCGAGTTCGACTTCCCAGTCGGTCTTCTCCGAGCCGCGCGGGATTTCGACGTCGTCGTTCGGGCCCGAGATCGCGCTCGTCCACTTGCCGAACACGACGGGCTCCTTGGGCACCTCCATCCCGGATTCGGCGGCGTGATCCGAATAATTGAGCCCGATGCAGATGAACTTGCCGACGCGGCCGACGCACGCGCCGAGCCGCGGCGTGCCTTCGACGAGCGGCAGCGACGACGGCGGAATGTCGCGCAGCCGCGCGAGCGACGCGGGGGTCAGCACGTCGCCGGCGATGTCGTCGATCACGCCGGACAGGTCGCGAATGTGGCCCTGCGCATCCAGCAGGCCCGGCTTTTCATGGTGTTTGTCGCCAAATCTCAGCAGTTTCATATCGTCGTCTGAACGGAAACGGAAAGTGAATGGGAAGGTGCGATCAATTAGACACGGTCAGTTAGACGCGGTCAGTTCGACCAGCCGCCGTCGATCAGATGAATCGTGCCGGTGGTGAACGACGCTTCGTCGGACGCCAGGTACAGCGCGAGTGCGGCGACCTCGTCCGCGGTGCCGATGCGGCCGATCGGCTGGCGCGCGACGAACGCCTGGCGCACCTCGTCGTCGGACACATGGCGCGTGCGCGCCTGGTCCGCGATCCGCTGCGCCAGCGACGGCGATTCGATCGTGCCCGGGCAGATCGCGTTGCAGCGGATGCCCCGCTCGACGAAATCGGCCGCCACCGCCTTGGTCAGCCCGATCACGGCCGCCTTGGTGGTGCCGTACACGAAGCGGTTCGGCACGCCCTTCACGCTCGACGCGGCCGACGCCATGTTGACGATCGACGCGCCGCCCGCTTCGAGCATCGCGGGCAGCAGCGCGCGGATCAGCCGGTACATCGACGTGACGTTCAGGTTCAGCGAGAACGCCCACGCGTCGTCGTCGCAATCGAGGATCGAGCCGTGGTGCACGTATCCGGCGCAGTTGAACAGCACGTCGAACGCGCGTTCGCTCGCGGCGAGCGCGGCCACCTCGTTCGCGTCGGTGACGTCGAGCCGCCGCGTGACCAGCCGGCCGCCCGCGCGCTCGGCGTCGGATTCGAGCCGCTCCAGCGCGGCTTCGTTGATGTCGGTCGCCAGCACGTCGGCGCCCTCGCTCGCGAACCGCAACGCGGTCGCGCGGCCGATGCCCTGCCCGGCCGCCGTCACCAGCGCGCGTTTGCCCTGCAATCTCATGAGCGTCTCTCCGAAAAAGCCGGCCGCCAGTCGGCCGATTGGCACAAAGGACTAAAGGTCCAACCAATCATAGGAACGGATTGCGCGTTTGTCACGAAATTGGGATTCAGTATTTACCCGGGCGGGCGAATCCGTGCGGCGCAGAAATTCGGCGGGAAAGCGGCGTGGGCGCCGCGCCCGGCGATTCGCTCAAATCCAATACCGGCGGGTATTCCAGCCGTTCCTTCCGCAGCGTTCGGCACGCTGGAAGGGCAAACTGACAAAAAAGTCATGTTCGCGTCAGGGTGTCAACGGGTGGCGCGCGCCATCATGGCGTTGCCGGACCGCGCTTCCGGTACATCGCCTCCCCGCCCGCGCCGGATCCCTGCGGGCACCTCCGTCCCTGGCGATGTATCCCGTGACTGGGCGAGCAGACACGGCGCGCGGGCCGATTTTCCGCCCCGGACTTCCCGTCCGGGGCTTTTTGTCATTGGTTTTCCAAGAAAATAAGCTTGGATTGTTTCTAAATCGGCAAAAGGTAATTTGAGCCAGACAGGATGTTTTTTCCGGTCACAGACGCTTACATTTAGCGCACCACTCATGGAAACCGCTACGGATTCGCCATCGGGTAGTGACATCCACTGCCACGGACGAAACCGCACGAGCTTTAGGAAACGGCAAATGAAGGCCTCCAAATCCCTGCCTGCGCTCGATCCCGCCGACGTCCACGTCGAAATCCTCGAACGTTCCGACACGCTGCTCGTCGTCCGCTGGGTCGAACCCGGCCGCTGCCACTACGGTGAGCAGCGCTGGCGACGCCGCTTCGCGCAGCGCACCGGTACCTGCGCGCTGTCGCGCCAGGTCATCCATCGCGGCGACGAAGTATTCCGCCCGGCCGAACGCCCGGCCCCGGCGAATGCCGCCGCCATGATCTCCGCCGCCGAGGTGCTCGCGCTGGCCGGGAGCAGGTAAACCTGCCGGCCGCGCGCCGGGCTTGCAATGCCACACCCTACGCCAGCCCTGGAAGCGCCGGTCTAATTCCCCGCTTGTCTGCTGCGTCCGCCCGCACTATCGTTACACCACTCAATGTAACGATTACGTGCCGCGGCCGACCGGTCGCGCCGATGGAGGCAGACATGCATGCATGGAGCGCGCGCCACGTCCCGGCGCAAGGCGGCAAGGTCGCGGTCGTGACCGGCGCCAACAGCGGTCTCGGCTGGCAGCTCGCGGAAACGCTGGCCGCGAAAGGCGCGACGGTCGTGATGGGCTGCCGCGACGCCGCCCGCGGCGGGCAGGCTGCCGACGCGATCCGTCGGCTTCATCCTCATGCACGCGTCGAAGTCGATCCGCTCGACCTCGCCGATCTCGCGTCGATCGCACGCTTCGCGACCGACGTCGGCGAACGCCACGGCCGCGTCAACATCCTCTGCAACAACGCCGGCGTGATGTTCCTGCCGCTGCGGCACACGCGCGACGGCTTCGAGATGCAGTTCGGCACCAACCACCTCGGCCATTTCGCGCTGACCGGCCATCTGCTGCCGGCGCTGCGCGCGGCACGCCGGGCGCGCGTCGTCACGATGTCGAGCGGTTTCAACCGCGGCGGCCGGATTCGCGTGGACGACCTGCGCGCCGCGCATCGCTACAACCGTTATCTCGCCTATTGCGACAGCAAGCTCGCGAACCTCGTGTTCGCGATCGAGTTGCAACGCCGCTTCGAACGCGCGGCGTTCGCCGGGATCAGCGTCGCCGCGCACCCCGGCTACGCGGCGACCAATCTGCAGTTCGCGGGCCCGGCGATGGACCGCTCGCCGGCCCGTGCCGCGCTGATGCGCGCCGCGAACCGTTATCTCGCACAACCGGCCGACCAGGGCGCGCTGCCGACGATTCATGCTGCAACGTCGCCCGATCTGGCCGGCGGGGCGTACATCGGGCCGTCCGGCTGGTTCGAATCGCGCGGCCTGCCGGCACCAGCCAGCGTGCCGCGCGCGGCGCGCAGCGTGGCGGCGGCGGCGTTGCTGTGGGAAGCATCGGAAGCCGCGACGGGCGTGCGCTTCCTCAGCGCCGGCGCGCCGGCCGGCCGCGCGCCGGGCCGGCCGTTCGATGCGGCGGCCGAAGCGCGCTGAACCGCGCGCGAGCGACCTCGGCATTCTTCATACTTATTACGACAACCGAAAAGAAAGCGCGTTGAAAGACTGATTCGACGCGGCACTGTTACCAGCCAGGAAACAATTTATCGTCAAAATCAGCGTTTACCCTGAACACGCCGGTGACTAAGATTTGATCAATCGCTCAAGACATGGTGTCGAGAGCGAACTCAATAAAACACCGGAGGTCACCATGAAATCGCTCGTTTCCGCAGTCGTTGCCGCTGCCGCCCTGTCCGCTTCGTTCGGCGCATTCGCGCAAAGCACCGTGACGCGCGCTCAAGTGCGCAACGAACTGGTCCAGCTCGAGCAAGCCGGCTACAAGCCCGGCCTGTCGAGCCCGTACTACCCGAACGACATCCAGAGCGCCGAGGCGCGCGTTCATGGCGCCGACACCAGCGGCTACGGCGCACAACCGGCTCCGCTCGTCCACTCGGGCTCGCCGGCCGCGTCGTCGAACGCACGCGATTCGATCTTCTTCGGCCAGTAAGCCGACGCGTCCTCGGCGGGCGCCGCGCCTCGCGCGATGAAGTCACGCAGTCCGGACGAGCCCCTTCGCGGGGCTCGTCTTTTTTGTGAAACGCATACCTCCGCCGCCCGGCAGCGGGTGGCTTCGCCCGGACGCCTGGCGTCCGGGTGCTTTTTCCCGACCAGGTGCGCGTGAATACGCCGTGTGCGCCGCGTGCACCGCTCAGCGCGCCACGGCCCCGGCCGGCGCCGACCGCGACAGCACGCGCCACCGCGACAGCAGTTCGTCGCGATCGACGTAACAGCCCTGCAAGTGCCGTCGGCCCGTCGACGGATCGAACTCGGTGCGGGCATGCAGCACGCGCCGGTTGTCGAACGCCCACATGTCGCCCGCCCGCAGCCGGCGCTGCACCCGAAAGCGCGGCTCGCGCGCCAGCGCGAGAAACCGCCGGTATGCACGATAGACCGCCGCGACCGAACCGGCCGGCGCATCGAGCGGCCCGCGCAGGAAGTTCGCGACGCGCACCTCCGTCACGTTGCCGCGCGCATCGAGCCCGATCACCGGCGCCGAACAGCGGTAGTCGCTGTTCGCGCTCTTGTTCCAGAACTCGAACGGCGTCGACGCGAGCCGTTCGAAGTCGTCCGGATGTTCGCGCCGCAGCGCGTCCGCGAGCGCGAAGCCGTCGAGGAAGATGCTGTCGCCGCCCGTCGCGTCGTTCGCGAGGCAGTGCAGGAACTGCACGCCAGGCTGCAATTCGCGCGTCGGAAGATCGGTGTGCGGCGGAAGATTCAGCGACGTATACGCATTGCTGTCCGGGCGCGGCTTCGATTCGACGTCGAACAGCACGCCGAAATTGCTTTCGCGGATCAGGCCGATGCGGCGCGCGATCCCGTCGACGCGGCCGCGCTCGGCCGGCACGCCCTCGACGAGCGTCAGCCCCGTGCGCTGCAATGCGCCGAGCCATGCCAGCAACGCACGGTCGTCCTCCATCACGTCGCACCACGCGAACACGCCGATCGCCGTCGCATCGTCGCCGGTCCATACGTGCCGCCCGTGCGCGGCCAGGCGCTCCGCGCGCGACGCATCGTCGTATGCATGCGCACGCAACCAGCCCGGCGACCACGCGCTGCGGTGCCCGTCGTTCCATTCCACATGCAGCGCACCGTCGGTTTCGACGTGCACGGTGAGCGCGGACAGATCCTCGCGCGCATCGGCGATCTCGAACACCTGTTCGCGCGTGGTCGCATGCACGCATGCGGCACACGCGCAGTTGTCGCGCAGCCAGTCGAAATGAAACGGCGATCGTCGCGCGTCGCTCCACTCGACGTCCACCGCGTCATCGCCGATCGTCGCCGCCGCGATGGCCGCGTCGGCCGAAAATGTCCGCCAGTCCTCGATACGGTGTTGCGCCGCTGCCTGCATCGTTGCCTCCCGGAAAACGCCCGCTACGCGTGTGGTGCGAGCAAGAACCCGCCGACCATCCAGTGCATCCGTGCGGCCTGCGGGCTCGTCCCGAGCGCGCGCCAGCAGCCGTGCACCAGCCCCTCTCCCATCCAGTACCGCGCGACCCCGCCGGCCGCGCGAATCCGTTCGACGTACACGCGCGCATCGTCGCGCAGCGGATCGTGCTCCGCGCCGATCGCGAGCACGGGCGGCAAGCCGTCGAAACGCGCCGCCTCGAGCGGCACCGACGCGCGCAGCAGCGGGTTGCGGTCCCGCAGCGCGTCGGACACGTCACCGCCCCAGTACAGCGCACGATAGCGATGCACGTCGTCGAGCGTCAGCATCGGCGCGTGCGCTTCCGTTTCGCGCGCGGACGATTGCGGTTCGAAACCGAGCATCGGATAAACGAGCGCGATACCGTCCACGCTACCTTCGCCTGCATCGCGCAGCGCGGTCGCCGCCGCCGCCGCGAGCATCCCGCCCGCGCTGTCGCCCGCGAGCGTCAACGGACGGACGCAATGCCCGAACGGCCAGCACGCCTCGAGCGCGGCGCGCGTGACGGCCAGGCAATCTTCGAGCGCGGCCGGCGCGCGGTGTTCGGGCGCCAGCCGGTAGTCGACGGCGATCACGTCGAGGCCCGTATCGGCCGCCAGTTGCGCGGTGATCAGCGCATGACTGTCGAGCGAGCCGACGACGAAACCGCCGCCATGAAAAAACAGCACCGTGCCGCGCGGCGTGCCGTGCGCGGACGTATAGCGCCGGAGTGCGATCGTGCGACCGTCCGGCGCGCGCCACGCGGCGTCCTGCTGCACGATGCCGGCCGGCAGCGCGGCCGGTGTCCATTCGGCCGCGAAGCGGTCGTAAAGGCGGCGCTGCTCGTCGGGCGAGCGCGCCGCCGCATCGGCCGGATACCACGCGTCGACGGCCGCGACGAACGCCGCGATTTCCGGTTCGAGCATCGTCTACGCTCCGCGGTCGAAGGTGAGGATCGAAAGGTGAAGCGCGCCGCTAGCGGCGCGGCGGCAGCCCGATCACGCGGCCCGCATACGCCGGCGCCGCGCAATCGCGCTGCAATGCATGCAGTTCGGCCACGCGCGCGGCCACGTCGTCGTCGAACGGCGCCGATTTCGCACCGTCGCGCGTATCGACGTGCAGCAGCATCTGCTCGCTCGCCGATACCGCGTCGCCATGCCCGTCGGCGAACAGTTCGAGATACAGGTGCAGCCGCTTCGCGTCGTGTGCGAGCACGCGCGCATCGACGCGCACTGCCGTGCCTTCCTTGATCTCGTGCAGGTAGTTGACGTGCGCTTCGAGCGTATAGACCGAGCGCCCCTGTTCGCGACGCGCGGCGTCGTCGAGGCCGATGCGATCCAGCAACGCATCGGTCGCGAAGCTGAAGATCAGCAGGTAGAACGCATCGCGCAGGTGGCCGTTGTAGTCGACCCATTCGGGCCGCACCACGTCGCGGTAAATCGTCAGCGGGATATCGCCCGTCATCGTCTAGTCCTCGAATCGCATCCCGTGCCGCGCCTTCACCGCGGCGATCGATTTCAGCACCTCGGTGATGCACTCGTCGCGATAGCGTTCGAGCTCCTTGATGCTGCGCGTGCCCTGCTGTTCGGTCGTGCCTTCGACGACGCTGTCGATCAGCGCATCGGTCAACGTCGGCGCGACCAGCTTCGTCCACGGCAGTTCGAGCGCGGGGCCGAATTGCTGCATGAAGTGTCGCATGCCCGCATCGCCGCCGGCCAGCGTGTAGGTCAGGAACGTGCCCATGAACGACCAGCGGATGCCCGCGCCGAAGCGGATCGCGTCGTCGATTTCGCCGGTCGTCGCGACGCCTTCGTTGACGAGATGCAGCGCCTCCCGCCACAACGCCTCGAGCAGACGATCCGCGATGAAGCCCGGCACTTCCTTGCGCACGTGCAGCGGCCGCATGCCGAGCTTGCGATAGACCTCCATCGCGCCTTCGACCGCTTCCGGCGACGTGCGCGCACCGCCGAGCACCTCGACAAGCGGCAGCAGGTAGACGGGGTTGAACGGATGGCCGACCACGCAGCGCTCCGGATGCGTCGCCCGCGCGTAGAAATCGGTCGGCAGCAGCCCCGACGTCGACGACGCGATGATCGCATCGGGCTTCGCCGCGCGGCTGATCTGCTCGTGCAGCTCGAGCTTCAGCGCCTCGCGCTCGGGCGCGCTTTCCTGGATGAAATCGGCATCGGCGACGCACGCTTCGATCGTCGGCACGAACCGCAGCCGCGTGGGATCGGCGCCCGGCGCGAGGCCGACGCGTTCGAGCGCGGGCCACGCATTCGCGACGTTCGCGCGCAGCCGCGCCTCGGCGCCCGGCGCCGGGTCCCACACGACCACGTCGAGGCCGTGCGCGAGCGCGCGGGAAATCCATCCGCTGCCGATCACGCCGGTGCCGATGGCGGCAAACGTCTTGATGTCGGTCTTCACAGCCATGTCAACGCATCCTTCAAATCAGGGGAAATCGGTGGGCGGCCGCGTGCAGACGCAAGCCGCCGTGCCATGTCGGTCAATGAAAAAGCTCACGCGAATTCGGCGATCGCGCGGCGTTCGAGCGCGCGTTCGCCGCGCGCCGGCAGGCCGAGCTTGCGGCGGCCTTCGGCCGGCGTCAGCACACGGCCGCCGAGGCGTTCGACGATCTCGCGAGCGCGCTCGACGAGCGTGCCGTTGGTCGCATGCACGCCGCGATCGAGCCAGATGTTGTCTTCGAGGCCCACGCGTACGTGGCCGCCGAGCAGCATCGCCTGCGCGACCATCGGCATCTGCATGCGGCCGATCCCGAAGCCGGCCCAGTGCGCGCCCGGCGGCAGGTTGTCGACCATCGCCTTCATCGTGCCCGTATCGGCCGGGGCGCCCCACGGAATGCCGAGGCAGAGCTGGAACAGCGGCGGATCGTCGAGCAGCCCTTCCTTCAGCAACTGCTTCGCGAACCACAGGTGGCCCGTGTCGAAGATCTCCAGTTCCGGCTTCACGCCGAGTTCCTGGATGCGCTTCGCGCCGGCGCGCAACTGCGCGGGTGTCGACACGTAGATGTAGTCGCCGTCGCCGAAATTCAGCGTGCCGCAGTCGAGCGTGCAGATTTCGGGCAGCAGTTCCTCGACGTGCGCAAGGCGCGTGAGGCCGCCGACCAGGTCGGTGCCCTTGCCGAAGCGCATCGGGTCCTCGCCGGGGCCGATCTCGAGATCGCCGCCCATGCCGGCCGTCAGGTTGATGATCACGTCGACGTCGGCCGAGCGGATACGGTCGACCACTTCGCGATACAGTTTCGGGTCGCGGCTGCCGCGCCCCGTGTGCGGATCGCGCACGTGGCAGTGGGCGACCGTCGCGCCGGCCTTCGCGGCTTCGATCGCGGCGGCCGCGATCTCCTTCGGCGTGACCGGAATCGCCGGATGCTTGCCGACCGTATCGCCCGCGCCCGTGACGGCGCAGGTGATGATGACTTCGTGGTTCATGCTGGATGCCTCGCTTGAATCGGGTTGTGTCGCACTGCTGATGTTTCGTCGACGCGCGCCTGCTGCGGCGCGCGGGCCATTACAGGCCGAGATACGCCTTCACGGCAGGCAGGCCGTCCTTGCCGTCGAACGTCTTGACGCCCGCGAGCCACGGATCCAGCACCTGCGGGTTCTTCTTCAGGTACGCCTTCGCGGCCTCGGCCGGTTTGGTCTTGTTCATCACCGACTGCATCAGCTGGTTCTCGAGCTGTGTCGAGAAGCGCAGGTTCGTCACGAGCTTGCCCGCGTTCGGGCAGCGTGCGATGAAGTCGGGCGCGGTCAGCGTGTACACGCGCGCTTCGCCGTAGTTCGGCCCGAACGACGCGTCGCCGCCGGACAGGTAGTTCATGGGGATCTGGATATTCATCGGGTGCGGCTCCCAGCCGAGAAACACGACCCACTTCTTCTCGCGGATCGCGCGCTCCACCGTCACCAGCATCCCTGCCTCGCTCGATTCGACGAGCTTGAAGCCGCCGAGCCCGTACTGGTTCGTGTCGATCATCTTCTGGATCGTCGCATTCGCGCTGCTGCCCGGCTCGATCCCGTAGATCTTGCCGTCGAGTTCCGCGCGGTGTTTCGCGATGTCGTCGAAGGTCTTCAGGCCGGCCTGGTACTCGTAGCTCGGCACCGCGAGCGTCGCCTTCGCACCGGACAGGTTCGGCGGTTCGACGATGTTGATCGACTTGCTGTCGAGGAACGGCTGCAACTGCTTCTGCTGCACGGGCCACCAGTAGCCGAGCGACACGTCGAGCTGCTTGCTCTTGAGGCCGGCGAACGAGATCGGCACCGATGCGATCGTCGTGGTCGGCTTGTAGCCGAGTGCCTCGAACACGGTCGACGCGAGCGCCGTGGTCGACGTGATGTCGGTCCAGCCGATATCCGCGAAACGCACGGTGCGGCAGGTCGCGGCGTCCGTCTCGGCAAGCGCGGCGTGCGTGAACGCGCCCGTCGCCAGCACGGCCGCGGCTAGCGCGGCGATCTTCGTCGACTTCATGGTTCGATTCCTCCCGGTTTGATCTCGCGGCAGCCGGTGCGCGGAGTGTGCGCCGGCCTGCATCGTGGGTGTAAAAGTAACGAGCCATATTGGCCGCGAAAAGACCGGCGGCGACCTGTTCTTGCCTGTTTGCGACTATGAGTGGAAACCACTAGGTTGGGTAAGAGGCTTGCCGGACGGGGGTTCCTGGTTTTTCTGGAGGGCGACGAGATTGCCCGGATGCGGCGTTCGCCTTTCGATTCCGCCACGGCCTTGCTGACAGATTTCCGACACGCATCCGGGTGCCGTGGGGCGGCCCTATGCTGGAAGTTGCCGGGCAATCGCGCACTATCCGCCCGTTGCGGCGCCACCCGGGCGCGGATGTTGCGCGTCATTGGAACGGGTGCCGACGGACACGGCCGGCCGTCGCGATGTCCGTTTCCGGTCTCTCCGGCCAGGAGTAATACGATGCTTGCCGCTTTCTTCGTCGTCGCCCTTTTCGCCATCGTCGTGGCCATGCACCGCGGCGTGACGCGCGGCGCGGATGCGAAACTTCGCGCGCAATTCGATGCGGACGGCCCACGCGGCGACGTGTCGCGTCGGTTGATGCGCGACGCGGGGTACAACGTCTGAGTATGGACGCCGGTCCGGCGGAACATGCTGGCCGGTATGGTGGCGCTGCGGCGCGTTCAGCCCGCCGTCACCGCCCGCACGAACGCCTGCGCCAGCACCGTCGGCTCGACCGGCAACACCAGCGCGCATACCGATCTCGCGTCCTCGTCGGAAATCGGCACGAACACGACGCCGTCGATCCCGACGCTCGCCATCCGCGCCGGCACGATCGCCACACCCCGCCCGGCCGCGACGAGATTCAGCATCGACGTCTTCGGCGACACGATCCGCGCGGGCGCCGGCACGAAGCCTCGCTTCAGGCACAGATCGATCACGACGCGCGCGAGGCCGCCCCGCTCCCGATACACGGCCGAGACGAACGGCTCGCGCCGCAACCGCGCTATCGCGATGCGCTTGCGGCCGGCGAGCGGATGATCCGCCGGCACCGCCGCGCACAAGCGCTCGGCCGCCAGTTCGACGAAACGCACGCGTGCATCGCGCCGCAGCACCGGCAGCCGGACGATCCCGATATCGGCATGGCCGTTCGCGATTTCCGTCACCTGATCCTCGGACGACGCGCGGTCGAGATCGACCCGCGCGCCCGGACAATCGCGCATGAAGCGGTCGAGATCCGGCATCAGGCTGCCGACGGGAACGGTACTGGAATGCAGAAGCCGCAGCACGCCGGCTTCTCCGCGCGCCAACTGCGAGCCTTCGTCGGCAGCCGCCGTCAGCGTTGCCGGAATCGACGCCACGCGTTCGCGGTAGATCGCGCCGGCCGGCGTGAGCCGCACGCCTCTCGGTTCGCGGTCGAACAGCAGGAACCCGAGTTCGTCCTCGAGCTGGCCGATCTGCCGGCTGAGCGCCGACTGCGCGACATGGAGCGCCCCCGCGGCCGGCGTGAAGCCGCCGAGGTCCGCCACGGTCAGGAAATACTGAATTTGCCGCAGTGATGGCATACCGAAACGAGATGGATAAGCGCCGGATTCGATATTTGCGTTATACCGCCGCGCTCCGCAGAATGAAAGCCTTCCGTGCCGGCATCGCCGTCGCGGCCATCCCTTCGGAGCGTTCATCTTCGTGGCTACCTTCCTGTCGTATCTGCTGGTCGTGGCGGCCGGCATCAGCGTTGCATTGCAGCAGGTGCTCAACGCGAACCTGCGCGCGCAGCTCGGCTCGCCGTGGTGGGCCGGGTCGGTCAGCTACGTCGTCGGCCTGGCCGCGATGCTGGCGGTCGCGCTGTTGTCGCCTCACCCGCGCGCGAGCGGCGCGTTCTCCGGTGCGGGGTCGTGGTTCAGCTGGACGGGCGGATTCTTCGGCGCGGTATTCGTCGGCGTCGCGATCCTGATGGTGCCGCGATTGGGCGCGGCGACGACGCTCGCGCTGATCGTCGTCGGGCAGATGACCGGCGCACTCGTGTTCGACCACTTCGGCGTGCTCGGCATCCAGCAGCATTCGGCGAGCGCGATCCGGATCGCCGGCGCGGCTTGCCTCATCGTCGGGGTGGTGCTGATCCGCGCGTGACGGCGGCGCGTGCGTTCCCGATACGCCGAGAACGCACGCACTCGCCGCGACGCTCACGCGTAGTTCATCATCACCGACTTGCTTTCCGTGTACTGATCGATCACCGCACGGCCGAGTTCGCGGCCGAAGCCCGACTGCTTCATCCCGCCGAACGGCAATGCGTTGTCGAGCCGCGAGTGACAGTTGACCCATACGGTGCCCGCGGCAATACGCGGGATCAGCTTGTGGATCGCCGCGAGATCGTTCGACCAGATGCTCGCGCCGAGGCCATACGGCGTGTCGTTCGCGAGCCGCACGGCCGTATCGATGTCGTCGAACGGCATCGCGACGAGCACCGGCCCGAAGATTTCCTCGCGCACCACGCGCATCGCGTGCGTCGTATCGACCAGCACCGTCGGTTCGACGAAGAAGCCCGGGCCGTCGATCGCGCGGCCGCCCGCGGCGGCACGCGCGCCCTCGCCGAACCCCGAGTCGATGTACCCGCACACGCGCTCGCGCTGCTTCGCCGAGACGAGCGGCCCGATCTGCGTCGACGGGTCCATCCCCGGGCCGATCTTCAGGCTCGCCGCGATCTTCGCGACGCGCTCGATCACGCCATCGAACACCTTCAAATGGATGTACGCGCGCGAACCGGCCGTGCACACCTGCCCCTGGTTGAAGAAGATCGCGTTCGCGACACCCAGTGCGGCCTTGTCGAGATCGACGTCGGGCAGCACGATCACCGGCGACTTGCCGCCGAGTTCCAGCGACATCCGCGTCATGTTGTCGAGCGCCGCATGGCCGATCGTCTTGCCCGTCTGCGTCGACCCGGTAAATGCGATCTTGTCGATGCGCGGATCGCGCGACAGCGCCGCGCCTGCCGTGTGACCGTAGCCGGTGACGATATTGACGACGCCGTCCGGGAACCCGGCCGCCTGGATCAGCTCGCCCAGCCGCAATGCGCTCAGCGGCGTGTCTTCGGCGGGCTTCAGCACGACCGTGCAGCCGGTCGCGAGTGCCGGCGCGATTTTCCATGCGGCCATCAGCAGCGGGAAATTCCACGGAATGATCGCGCCGACCACGCCGACGGGTTCCTTGCGCGTATAGGCGAAGATCTCGCTGTCCGGCAGGTACGGCATGCCGGCGTCGATCACGCTGCCTTCGATCTTCGTCGCCCAGCCGGCCATGTAACGGAAGCACTGCGCGGCCATCGCGACGTCGAGCCCTTGCGCGACCGTCACCGGCTTGCCGTTGTCGAGCGATTCGATCTCGGCGAGCTCACGCGCGTTGGCTTCGATCAGGTCGGCGAGCACGAGCATCAGGCGCTCGCGATCGGTGGTCTTCGCGCTGCGCCACGGGCCCGCATCGAATGCACGGCGCGCGGCGGCGACCGCCTGTTGCACGTCGCGTTCATCCGCTTCGGGCACGCGTGCGAGCACGGTGCCGTCGGCCGGATTCACGACCTCGATCTGGCGGCCCGACGCGGCGTCGCTCCACTCGGCGCCGATCAGCATCTTCTTCGGCTTCGCGAGAAACGCGCGGGTTGCGTCGAGCAGCGGAAAGGTTTCGTTCGTCTCCATGTTCACGTTTTCCTGATTCGTTGAGTGAGTCGGTCAGTAGCGGTCCGCGACGCCGTCGATCCCGTGCGCCTGCAACGCGCGGACGAGACCGGCGCGCACGGTCGCGACATCGGACAGTGCGGGACCGCGGTGCGCGGCAACTTCGGCGGCCGTATAGGGCTTGAAGTCGCGCGGCAGCGCGTCGCGGTTCATCGTCGTGAGCAGCCAGTTCAGCACGTCGGCCAGCTCCCGATCCGACAGCGCCGAGTTCGACGCGCCGGGCACGCGCATCACGTACTCGCGCCCGGCCGGCAGATGCGTGAAATAGCCGAGCGAATTCGCGAGCGGCGGCACCTTGCCGGGAATGCCGCCGCCCGTCGCCGTGTGGCAGCCCATGCAGTTGAGCACCCAGTGCTGCCGTGCAAGCGCCGCATTGACAGCACCGGCCGCGCCGTCCGCATGCGCGGGTGCGGCAAACGCGCAAGCCGCGGCGCTCGCCAGCAGCAGCCGGGACGACAGGCGATGCGACAGGCCGCCGAGCCGCGACGACGGCGCGCGCCGCGTACCCTGCACCGGCACGCGAACGCCGTTCACAGGCCGAGCCCCTTGATCACCACCGCGCGCTGCGCATGCACGGCCGTGCCGTCCATCGGCTTCGCGCGTGCCGCACGGATATCGGCCGCCGTGAACGGCTTCGCATCGCCATGCTGCGCGTCGAGGTCGAATACGACGTAGTTGAGCACGTGCGCGATGTCGTCGTCGCTTGCGCTCGCGAACGACGGCATCTTGAAGTTGTAGCGCTTGTCGTGCACCTCGATCTCGCCGAACATCCCGTGCAGCAGCGTCGCGATCAGCTGCGCACGCCCGGCTTCCGTCGCCGCATACTTGCCCGGATACTCGGTGAGCGGCGGCGCAAGGCCGTCCTGCCCTTTCCCGCCCGCCCGGTGACACACCGCGCACTGCGTGTCGAACACGCCTTTCCCGGCCGGGTAATGCACGGTTTCCTGTGCGCCGGCCGCGCCGGGCAACGCGAAGGCCGCAACGGCCGTCATGCACGCCACGGCGATCTTTCCTGCCTGCTTCACGTTCATTGTTTTGCCGCTCCCAGCAGAACCGAAACCGAACAGTGGTAATTCGAATTACCGTTCGCCATGCACCAGTTGATGTCGTTGTTCAGCGACAGCTTGTACAGCGGCTTCTCGCGCTCGTTGCGGTTGCAGAAGCATTTGCCGCACGAGGTCTTGCCGCAGCAATCGTTGTACGAAACGATGTAGTCCGACCCGTCGTGCGGGTTTCGGCAGGTGCCGATCCATGTGATCGGCGAAGGCGTCGTACCCGGCGGGCAACTGCTCGACGTTCCGCCGCAGCAACTGCAAAGCCAGCCGTCGATCGCGCAGTATTTCCAGTAGTCGCAGCTCATCGGGTCGTCGCTTGCGCCCGATGCGGCCGTGCCGGATGCGCCCGACGCCCCGGATGCCGCCTCGGCCGCGTACGCGGTGCGGTCGACGGGCAGCAGCGGCAGCAGCGCCGAACCCACCAGCACCTTGCCGAGCTTCGCCATCGCGCTGCGCCGCGAACTGTGCTGCGCGACGCCGCGCGCCGACCGCTCGAACCATGAATCAAACACGCCCATGTCGTCGTTCTCCAATGACGTTGAAAAAGGTTCGGCCGCTCATGCGTGCTGCGCGTGCCCGTCGTGGGCATCGTGGCCGTGATCGCCGTGCACGTACTGCTGCAGCGACGCGACGCCGCGCTCCTTCGCCTCGAACAGGCTCTCGAGATGCTCGCGCGTGTTGACGAGCCCCTTCGCGCGCACCGTGCCCGTTTCGTCGAGCAGCACCGCATACGGCAGCTTGCCGATCTGATACGCGAGACCGAGCTCCTGCGACAGCACGTACGGGAAGCGCCCGAGGTCGTGCTTTCGCGCGAAGCGCGCGTGTTCGTCGGCATCGCCGTCGCTCGCGAGCACGATGTTCACCGGGGTCGCTTCGCTGGCCTGCAGTGACGGCAGCAGCGGCAGCAGCTTCTTGCAGACCGGGCACGTCGGCGACAGGAAGAACAGCAGCGTCGCCTTGCCCGATGCGTCGATGCCGCCGACCTTCACGTGCGAGCCGCGAATGTCGGTCAGTTCGAACGTCGGCGCGATCGCGCCGACCGCCGGCCCCTTGTCGATCATCAGCGCGCCGGCCGGCATGATGCGTTCGTACAGGATGCCGATCTGGCGTACCAGTGCGAGGCAGATTGCGCCGAGCGCGAGGACGGCCACCCACAACAGGGCGGTGGAAACGGTGAGAGCGGTTTGCATCATGAATTCCTCAGGTGGGCAAGGCGCGGGACGTTGGCGAGCAGCACGTCGACGGTGAGCAGCGCGCAGACGATCAGCAGCACGGAAAAGAACAGCGTCAGGTAGTCGAACCACACCACGGCGCGCGTGCCCGGTTCGACGAACGAGGTCGCGACCAGCGCGACGAGCAGCAGCACGCGGCCGACATGCAGCCAGCCGATGCCGCGCGGTGCGTCCGCACGGGCGGCGGTGAAGCCGGAACAGCCGCAGTCGATGTCGGTGTGGCCGCGCAGCAGGTTGATCGCGAGGCCGGCCGCGAACGCCAGGAGCAGCACGATCAGCGCGATCGCGCCGGCCATGCGCGTATCGGGAAACAGCAGCGCCGTGGCGCCGATCGCTTCAGCCAACGGAATCGCGAACGCAACGGGCACGCTCAGCGCATCGGGCAGCAGCCGGTAGCCGGCGAGCGCCTGGCGGAACGCGGCGGGCCGGCGCATCTTCGCGAAGGCGCCGAGCAGCACGACGGCGGCCGCACCGGCCTGCGCGCTGGTGGCGAGTACGGGATCGAGGGTCATCGCGGCCTCACGGGTTGACGAGCAGCGACGACGTATTGCCGATCTGCTTCTCGACGTGCTGCAGCTTGCCGGTGCGCGCATCCATCACGACCAGGTCGGAGGTCGCCGTCAGCCCGTAGAACAGCGGCTTGTCGTCCTCGCTGACCTGGATCGACACGAGTGGATCGACCTTCTGCTGCGCGAGATCCCAGCGCGCGACGCGCTGCTTCGACTTCAGGTCAACCACCCACACCTGCGTGCCGGGATCCTTGTGCGAGCCGTCGCCGCCCCGGTGCATCAGCACGTAGTAACGGTTCTGCTTCGCGTGCACGGCCGTCTGCTGCATGCCGCCCGGGCGCCAGCCTTCCGCGCGCTCGGCGGCCGTCAGCAACGACCACGGCTTGCCGAATGCCGGCTTGTCGCCGCTGAAATCGGCACTGCGCACGTTGCCGCCGTAGGTGGTGAACAGATAGTCGCCTTTGTACCGCGACGCGTTCACGAACGCCGGATCCTTGTCGACGTCGATGAACGTGTCCGACATCGTGCGCTTCGTTTCCTTGCCGTTCGCGTCGAGCGTGACGGTCAGCGCCTTGCCGCTTTCGCACAGCGCGGTGAAGCGGTCGTTGCCCGACGGATACGCGAGCACGCACGCGGCCATGTCGATTTCCGACAGCACCTTCTTCGAGACGGTGTCGATCACCGTCACCGATGCGGCCGGCGTGATGTTCGCGACGTACAGCCGCTTGCCGTCGGCGCTGAACGCGGTGTTGTACGGCGACGGCACGTGCTGCCCGTGCTTCGCCGGAATCACGATCTCGCCCGCGTGATCGAGCGTCGCGTTGTCGATCGTCTCGACGACGTCGGTGCGCGTGCCGTGCGAGCCGCGCGAGAAGTAGGTCGTCGCGACGAAGCTCGTCTTGCGGTCGGGCGAAATCGCGAAGCCGGGGGCGAAACCGCCGTCGATCTGGCCGAGCAGCTTCTTCGCGTCGGCGTCGTACACATGGATGCGCCCGTCGGTCATCGACGGCATCGAGATGTCGACGATATAAACCTCGTGCGGATGCCACGGCGGCATCTTCTGCACGACCAGTTCTTCGGGCTTTTCCGCCGCGTTCGTGCCGCCGGCCCATGCTGCCGCCAACGCCAGCGTCGCCGCGAGCGTCGCGGTTCGTCGCCTTGTCCTCATGCCGCCTCCAATGGGAATTCACGTTATGTGGGGCGACTGTAGTTCGACAATAAATCTGCTCAGCACCCGGACTGGCAACGCGTGCGTGCCGATTCGGGATATTGGAAATGCACGTGAAAGCGGCGCAGCCGCGCACCTTTCGACCCTCTGAAGCACGCACGCGCAATAGCGCTCCCCCGTATTGCGCCGACCGCTCGGCCGGTTTAATCTTGCGCGGTCCGAAGATCGCCGGAGGCGCCGTGCTCGTGTTACATCAGAGGTTCGACGACGCAGACCGGCATGCCGAGGCGCTGCGCGGCTGGAATCAGCGGTACGAACAGATCGGGGCCGGCTCGTATCGCAGCGCGGTCAAACACGCGGTGCTCGACGGCGTGCAACTGTTCCAGGAAGCGGCGAACGTACGCATCATCCAGCGCGGATGCTTGCCGCACGGCCATACGGTGTTCGGGATGCCGCTCACCGGCTCGGGCACGTTCGCCTTCGGCGATGTGCGCATCGAGCGCGGCACGATCGTGATGGCGCGTGGCGGCACACCGTTCGAACTCCATTCACCCGACGACATGTCGCTGATCGGCGTGGTCGTCGAACCCGAATTGATGCAGCAAATCGAAGATGCAGCCGACGTCCGGCTGGACGCACGCGCACTGCGGCGCGGTGTCGTCGAGGTGCCGGTCGCCGCGCGCGAACGCGCGAGCGTGCAACTCGCGACGCTGCTCGAACGCGTGCTGTCGGCGCCCGATGCGTTCGATGCGGCACGCACGCAATGCGCGATACGCGCCAGCGTCGGCAACGTGCTGGTCGATCTCCTCACGTACCGGATGCCCGAGCCGCCGAACCGGCTCACGCACGCCTGCCACGCCGACATCGTGCGCCGCGTGCACGACTACGTGATAGAGCACCCGGAAGCGCCCGTCGACATCCTGAGCCTGTGCACGCGACTGCGCGTCAGCCGGCGCACGATGCAGAACAGCTTTCAGTCGATCGTACAGACGAGTCCGCTCAACTACACGCGCTCGCTGCGCCTCGCCCAGGTGCGACGCCTGCTGCTCGACACGCGGCAATCCGACCTGCCGATCAGCGAAGCGGCCGCGCGCTGGGGCTTCATTCATCTCGGGCATTTCGCGAACGCGTACAAGGCCCAGTTCGGCGAATTGCCGTCGACGACGGCGCGCCGGACGGTGCGAGGTGCGAAAACGCGCTGAGCGCCGGCAAAAAAACGCGATAATCCCGGCTTGAACGTTCGGCGCCCGCGAGTCGGGCACGGCCCGCGCCGGCCCGCTCGACGCGTCGCACGGCATGCGCCGACCACCTGCTTCCACCCCACGCCCCGATGCCCGAGGATTTCCACTTCCTGCTGCTTCCCGGCTTCTCCGCGCTCGGCTTCATGGCCGCCGTCGAGCCGCTGCGCGTCGCGAACCGTTTTCGCACCGAGCTTTATCGCTGGCACGTGATCAGCGCGGACGGCGCACCCGTCGCCGCGAGCAACGGCATTCCGGTCGCCGCCGAAGCCGCGTGCGCGGACGTCCCGCAGGTCGATACGGTATTCGTCGTCGCGGGCTTCGATCCGCTCGTGTGCTACACGCGCACGCTCGGCGACTGGCTGCGCCGCCAGCACCGGCATGGCGCAACGCTCGGCGGCATCGATACGGGCAGCTTCGTGCTCGCGGAAGCCGGGCTGTTCGGCGCGTCGCAGCCGCTCACGCTGCACTGGGAAGCACTGGCCGCGTTCCGCGAGCGCTATCCCGGCCTGAACGCGACGCATGAGCTGTTCGAGATCGACGACCGGCGCATCACGTGCGCGGGCGGCACCGCGTCGATCGACATGATGCTCGACCTGATCGGCCGCCGGCACGGCGCCGACCTCGCGGCGGCGATCTCCGAGCAGTTCGTCGTGAGCCGCATCCGACAGCGCTCGGACAGCCAGCGGCTCGAGATCGCCGCGCGCTACGGCGTGCACAACCGCAAGCTGATCCAGGTCATCGGCACGATGCAGCGGCACATGGACAACCCGCTCGGCTCCGACGCGCTCGCGCGGGAAGTCTCGATCACGCGGCGCCAGCTCGAACGGTTGTTCAGCGCGACGCTGAACGACACGCCGACGCACTTCTACCTGAACCTGCGCCTCGATCGCGCACGCGAACTGCTGCAGCAGACCGACATGAGCATCACGTCGGTGTGCGTCGCGTGCGGCTTCGAATCGCCATCGCATTTCTCGCGCACCTATCGCGCGCGATTCGGGATGAGCCCGCGCAGCGACCGGCGGCCGACACGCTGATCGTCACGGCTTTGATCACAATCCGGCGCGGTATTGCGCGTTCCGGCAGCGTTTCCCGCCGTTCGATGAACAATGCCGGCGATTGGTCGACGGACCGAAGCGGTCGTCGAAAATAATCTGGAATCTCGCTGAAAATATTCTGTAACATACCTCGCAATTAGATAGGCAGCCTAACGACACGATCGCCGGGCTCGACGGACGTCGGGCCACGCAGGCTGCCAACCGATATCCAATATCGATCCGAGGGGTATGACATGACGATGCTCGATTCGCCGTCGCCGCACCTGCCTGCCGTTCGCTTCTCCTCCGCTTCGCCTGCCCGCTTCTTTTCGACCTGACAGTTAGGGTTCCTTAGTCAGTCGATACTCCCAACACCGCTTCGTCGCACCGGTTCCATCGAACCGGCGCGCGGGCCGTGTCGTGCCTGCTCGCCACGAGCGTGCGGGTGTGTCCAACCGTTGAGATGAGGATCACGTATGCAGACATCACGCAACGCATTGCCGCTCGCCCTGGGTCTCGCGCTCGGTTTCGGCATCGTCGGCGCCACCCTGGCCGATACGAAAGTGTCGAATCCGCAGGCCGCGAGCCTGCGCGAAAGCCTGACGCGCGGCGTCGCGCCGCCGGCCGCGAAGGCCGACACGGCCGCCGGGCAATTCCGCGCGGACGGCGTCGCCGTCACGCTGTACAACCCGGCCTATCGCGTCAAGAAGGCCGCCGCGACGCCCGCCGCCGTCGCGCGCGACTTCGTCGCGTCGCAAGCGGCGCAGCTCGGGCTCGACGCGACCGCGCTCGCAAGCCTCGTCGTCACGTCGGAACGCAGCGACGCCGACTTCACCGTCGTGCGCCTGCAGCAGCAGGCCGCCGGACTGCCCGTGTACGGCAGCGATATCGCGGTGACCGTCGCGAAGGACGGCCGCATCCTGTACGTCGCGAGCAACACGATCAACGGCGTGGTCGCGACGACGCGCAAGTCGCAGGCCGTCGACCAGCAGCAGGCGCTCGATCGCGCCCGCGCGTATCTCGGCGCGAGCGGCTTCACGCATCTCGATGCGCAGCTCGTCGCGTTCGTCGACAAGGCCGGCACGCATACCGCGTGGAAGGTACGCGGCCGCCCGCAGGACGGCCCGAAGGGCGACTGGGAACTGCTGATCGACTCGGGCAGCGGCGAAGTGCTGCGCGCCGAGGACAAGGCGTTTTACGCGACCGACGGCACCGGCTTCGTGTTCCGCCCCGATCCGCTGTCGCCGACGAAGAGCAGCTACGGCAGCACCGGCTACAAGGACGGCAACGACGCCGATTCGACGCAGCTCACGGCCGCGCGCGTGCGCGTGACGTTGAAGGATCTCGCGCAGTCGGGCACGCGCTACACGCTGACGGGCCCGTACGCGGCGTGCGTCGACTTCGATGCGCCGCTCGACAAGGCCTGCCCGTCGCAGTCGACGCCCGCGTTCGAGTTCACGCGCGGCAACCTGTATTTCGAGGCCGTGAACGCGTACTACCACATCGACACGTTCCTGCGTTACGTGAACCAGACGCTCGGCATCAAGGCGCTGCCGTACCAGTACACGGGCGGCGTGCAGTACGACCCGCACGGCGAATCGGGCGACGACAACTCGTCGTACTCGTCGAGCAGCGGCCGGCTGACCTTCGGGCAAGGCGGCGTCGACGACGCGGAAGACGCGGACGTCGTGATCCATGAGCTCGGCCACGGCATCCACGACTGGGTCACCAACGGCGGCCTGTCGCAACAGGAAGGCTTGTCGGAAGGCACCGGCGACTATCTCGCCGCCGCGTACAGCCGCGACTTCAACCAGTGGAGCCCGTCGGATGCGCAATATCACTGGGTCTACAACTGGGACGGTCACAACGAGTTCTGGGGCGGCCGCGTGACCAACTGGAACGTCGGGCGCACCTATGCGCAGGCGCGCGGCGCGGAGATCCACACGGCCGGCCAGTACTGGGCGTCGTGCAACCTCGTCGCGCGCGATGCGATCGGCGCGCAGGCGATGGACAAGGCGTTCCTGAAGGGATTGTCGATGACCAACAGCTCGACCAACCAGAAGGCCGCCGCGCAGGCCGTGCTGGCGGCCGCATCCGCGCTCGGCTACAGCAGCGCGCAACTCGCCGCGATCGGCAACGCGTACAACAAGAGCTGCACGTACGGCGTGACCGTCCCGCAGAAGTCGTAATACCGCAGCAGGCGGGAGCGCGTCGCACGATCTGCGACGCGCTCCCTTCATCGACATCGCCATCCTCACGAGATCGAACATGCCTACTCTGAAATCGACCCGCCTGAGCGCCGCGCTGGGCGGCATGCTGTTGACTGCCGCCGCGCATGCGACGCCCGTCTGGATCACGCTCGGCGACACCGCGTTCCGCCAGCTTCAACGCATCGATGCGACCGCAACCGCGCAATACAGCACGTCCGTCGACGCCGGCAAGACAGCCGACGGCGCCGCGCGCCGCGAAACCGTTCACGTCGTCGAGATCGACGATTCCCGGCTCAGCGAGCTGGCCCACGCCGTCCACCGCACGCGCGGCCACGGGCCCGGCTACGTCGTGCACGATTCGTTCGACGACGCACGGCAGGCGCTCCAGCCGTTGCCGGCAATGCTCGCGAAACAGGCCGCCGGCGCTGCGTACACGGTGTCGAACGTGCCGCAGATCGGCACGTGGGTCCAGCAACTGCAGGCCAGCAACATCGTCGGCACGATCACGTCGCTGTCCGGCTTCACGAATCGCTACTACACGACGTCGCACGGCGTCGCCGCGTCCGACTGGCTCGCGTTGCAGTGGAAGCAACTGGCGGCTTTGCGCGCCGACATCGCCGTCGAACAGTTCGCGCACACGGGTTTCCCGCAGAAATCCGTGGTCCTGACGATCCGCGGCAGCGACCCGGCCGCGGGCACCGTCGTGCTCGGCGGCCACCTCGATTCGACCGTCGGCCGCACGACGGAGAACACGCGCTCGCCCGGCGCCGACGACGATGCGTCGGGCATCGCCAGCCTCACCGAAGCGCTGCGCGTGCTGCTAGCGAACAACTACCGGCCGAAACGGACGATCAAGTTCGTCGGGTATGCGGCCGAGGAAGCCGGCCTGCTCGGCTCGAAGGCGATCGCGAAGCAGTTCCGCACGCAGAATGCGAACGTGGTCGGCGTGCTGCAGCTCGACATGACGAACTACAAGGGCGATCCGAAGGATATCTACCTGATCACCGACTACACGAACGCGGCGCAGAACACCTACGTGACGAACCTGGCGAAGACCTACCTGCAGGAGCTTGCGATCGGCACGTCGCAGTGCGGGTATGCCTGCTCGGATCACGCGTCGTGGAATGCGCAGGGGTATCCGGCATCGTTCCCGTTCGAGGCCGATCAGAACGACAGCCCGTACATCCACACGGTGAACGACACGCTGGAAAACTCGGATCGACAAGCGAACCATGCGCTGAAATTCGGCAAGCTCGCGCTGGCCTATGCGGTCGATCTCGGCGGCATTGCCGGCGCGACGGTCAAGCGCTGAGCGTTCCGCGTCGAGCGGCTCGCACGTTCGGCAATGAAACGGGCGTTCACCCGCGTGGGTACGCCCATTCGAATGCCTTTTCTCGGTCCGGCTAGAATCGTCGTTCGACCACTCGCTACACGCTCCCACACCATGACCGAACCCACCCGCTCCATCGACGACCTGTCGCCGGCCCGCGTCACGACCGCATTCGACCTCCCCGGCCATACGACCGTCCGCTCGCTGGGCGTCGCGCAGGGCATCATCGTGCGCTCGCGCTCGATCGTCGGCTCGTTCGGCGCGTCGCTGCAGACGATCTTCGGCGGCAACATCACGCTCTATACGTCGCTGTGCGAAAAGGCACGCCAGCACGCGTTCGACAAGATGCTCGACGATGCCCGCAAGCTCGGCGCGAACGCGGTCGTCGCGATGCGCTACGACTCGACCGAGGTCGGCACCGGCGTGACCGAAGTCATCTGCTACGGTACGGCCGTGCGCGTGACGCCGGCCGCTTGAACACATCGGCATACCGTTGCGGATGAAACGATCATTGCACGGCCGGTCTCACCGATCGCGTTCGAGCGACTTCATGTGCGTAAGTTGCGGAAACAACCGCATCCACGCAAGCGCGACGGCGATCGTGGCCGCGCCGCCGACGACGATTGCCGTCGGCGCACCCCACCACGCGGCCGTCACGCCGGATTCGAATTCGCCGAGCTGGTTCGACGTGCCGATGAACAGCGAATTGACCGCACTCACGCGCCCGAGCATCTCGTCCGGCGTGCGCAGCTGTACGAGCGACAGCCGCACGACGACGCTGATCACGTCCGATGCGCCGAGCGCGGCCAGCGCCACGAGCGACAACATGAAGTGCCGCGACAGCCCGAACACGATCGTCGCGACGCCGAATGCGATCACACCGCCGAACATCGCGCGGCCCGGCCGGCCCTTCAACGGAAAACGCGTGAGCCACAGCGTGCCCGCGAGCGCGCCGACCGCGGGCGCCGCGCGCAATGCGCCGAGCCCCCACGGGCCCACCTGAAGAATGTCGCGCGCGTAGATCGGCAGCAGCGCGGTCGCGCCGCCGAACAGCACGGCGAACAGATCGAGCGACAACGCACCGAGAATCGCCGGCTCGCGCCGGATGAACGCGATACCCGAAAACACCGAGCGCAGCGTGACCGGCTCGCGGGCGGGTGGCGTGCTGCGCAGCGGAATCGTGCCGCTCAGCATCGCGGCAGTTGCGAACGCAACGGCGCTCGTGCCGAATGCGACCGGCGCGCCGAGCCCATACAGTAACCCGCCGAACGCGGGCCCGAGAATCTGCGCGGCCTGGTTGGCAGACGTCGACAGCGCGGTCGCGCGCGGCAAATCGGTGCGCGGCACGACGGCCGGCAACAGCGACGACACCGACGGCGACTCGAAGGCGCGGGCCGTGCCGACGATTGCCGCGAGCGCATATACGGCCGGCGCGGCCAGCCACCCTTGCACCGCGCCGAGCAGGAACACGCCGGCGGCCAGCGCCTCGACGCCCTGACAGATCGTCGCGATGCGCCGGCGATCGTAGCGGTCGGCCACCTGCCCGACGACGAGCGTCAGCGCGAACATCGGCACGAACTGCGCGAGGCCGACCAGACCGAGCGCGAATGCGCTGTGCGTCAATGCATACACGTACCAGCCGATGGCAACCGACAGGATCTGGAAAGCCAGCGACGACATCACGCGCGTGCCCCAGAAACGCTGGAACGGCGCGTGGCGGAACAGATTGGCGGGTAACGGGGATAAAGAACTGGAATCGGGCACGGGGGTGGTCATCGAGGTCTCGGCGGTTGGCGGTGCGCACCGCAACCGTTCGGGAAAACGACGACGCACGCAGGTGCGCGCGGCAACGGTGCGGACGCGGCCAAACCGCGATGATATGCCAACCGCCGAAAACCGGCCGGCCGCCGGCCGCGAGTGCCGTCGAGCCCGCGCGTCGCACAAAAAAAAGCGCGAACCGCGGTTCGCGCCAAAGAGAGACCTCGCTGAAGACGTCACACCATCCCGCCCCCCACTCAGAACGAATGCCGCATCCCGATCCGCACGTCGGCCTGCGTCTGCGTCGTCGACGGCGTGAAGCTGTAGCCGACCACCGCATCGACGCCCTGCGACGCGCGCAGGTAGTCGCCGGAGATGTACACGTCCGTGCGCTTCGACAGCAGGTAATGCAGGCCCGCCGTGCCCTGGTTCCAGTGATGGCCTTCGAAGCGCGTGTGCTGGTAGCCCGCAATGAAGCTCAGCGCCGGCGTGAACTGGTACAGGCCGCCGCCTTCGTACACCTGCATGTGCGACGACTGGCCGAAGCCCTTGATCGTCGTGTACGAGTAGTTGGCGTCGAGCGTCAGCTTGCCGATCGTGTAGCTCGTGCCGATGCCGAACGTGCCCTGGCTGTCGACGTCCATCGGCGTGTTCGCGAACAGGTCGGTGCGCGCGCCGGTCGCCGGATCGACCGTGACGGTCTGCTGGCCGAGGAACGTATGCGTGCCGATCATCGCGTACGGGTCGAATGCGTAGATGCCGTTCGGGTTGTTCAGGCGCGTGTACGCGGCGCCGATCGAGAAGTCGCCCTTCGTGAAGCTTGCACCCGCGCTCCATGCGCTGTTGCGATGGAAGTTGCCCGCGACGTTGCCGAACGAGTACATCGCGCCGAACTTGAAGCCGCTCATGTCGTTCGACAGGAACTTCACCGAATTCGGCAGGCGGTCGCCGTTGAAGCGGTCGAAGTCGCCCTGGTGGATCGCATAGCCGCTGCCCCACGCCGAAATGTTGTAGATCGACACGAGTTCGTTCGTGATGTCGAGCTGGTTGCCGAACGACAGCGTGCCCCAGTCGTTCTGCAGGCCCACATACGCCTGCCGGCCGAATTCCGCGCCGCCGAAGCCGAGTTGCCCGTTGCCGAGATGGAAGCCGCTCTCGAGCACGAACACGGCCTTCAGGCCGCCGCCCAGGTCTTCGGTGCCCTTGAGGCCGAAGCGGTTTCCGTAGGCGACGCCGTCGTCGAACTTGACCACGTGCGAACCGCCCGTGTTGTTCACGTACGTGATGCCGGCGTCGAGAATCCCGTACAGCGTCACGCTGCTCTGCGCGTGCCCGATGGCGGGAATACAGGCCGCGCATGCAAGCGCGGCGGCTACGGCGACTTTCTTTTGCTTCATTGTCGACCACCCTCCCTGAACCGTTCGATGGAAAGAACCGTGGCCTGGCGCGTGCCGCGATACGCCGGCTGATTCGAATTCGGTACGTCTACTGGCTGCGGTATTTCGTTTTCCGCAATAACGCAGCCATTGGCGAAAAATACAAACCCATATTTCGCGTCACCCGTCTGTAGGCGACACTAAATGGTCACGATGCGACGGGTCGGGAAAACACGTAGACGGGCGGCGCGGTAAAACCGGCCGCCCGGAGGGAGGAAATCAGTGACCGTCGAGGGCCGCGCGCACGGCCGGCAGGCCCGGCGCGCCGGCCGCCGTCGTCACGCCGTCGAGCCAGCCGGCGACGAGCGCGGGCTCGGCCTTCAGCGCATGCTGCGCCGCCAGCGCGGGCGACGTCTTGTGGTCGAGCATGTCGGCGATCATCCGGTTCTCGACGTCGACGGAGAACGTCATCTGCCGGAACAGCCGCGCGAGGTTCGTGCACTGGCCGGCGAACCCGGCACGCGTGACCGTGTTGACCGTCGCACCGCCATAGTTCGGGCCGAAATACGCATCGCCGCCCGACAGATACGTCAGATGGAACTTCGTGTTCATCAGATGCGGCTCCCACGCGAGAAACACGATCCAGCGCTTGTCGCGCACCGCCCGCTCGACCTGCGTGAGCATGCCCGTCTCGCTCGACTCGACCAGCGACCAGTTCGCGGGCCCGAGCGCGTGGTCGGACAGCATCCGCTTGATGTTCTGGTTCGCGGGCGCGCCGGGCTCGATGCCGTAGATCTTGCCGCCGAAACGATCCGCGTAGCGCGCGAGATCGGCGAACGTATGCACGCCGGCGGCGGCCACGTAGTCGGGCACCGCGAGCGTGAACTTCGCGCCGCTCAGGTTCGCGTGCAGCACGTCGATCGATTTCTCGTCGACGAACGGCTTCACGAGCGGCGCCTGCGCGGGCATCCAGTTGCCGAGGAACACGTCGACCTGCCCTTTCTTCAGCCCCTGGTACGTGATCGGCACCGACAGGTTCGCCACGTCCTGCCGGTAGCCGAGCGCCTTCAGCACGACGCCCGCCATCGCGTTCGTCGCGTCGATGTCGGTCCAGCCGGGCGCCGCCATCTTGACGTCGCCGCACGTCTGCGGATCGGCGGCGTACGCAGGCTGCGTCGCCACCACGCACGCGGCGGCGGCGAGCGCCGGGCCGATCCTTCGGATTGCTGCATTGCATTGCCGTTTCATGGTTCGCTTCCTCCGTCGTTCTTCAATGATCGCGATGCGGTGCGTTCAGCGCCCGACGCGCGGAAAACGTGCCATCGCCTCGAGCGTATCGAGTTCGATGTGATTGCGCATGTAGCGCTGGCTCGCGTCGGTGAACGGCTGCCAGTCCCACGCCTGAATGCGGCCCTGCGTCGTCGCCGCGTAATGGAAACGCCGGCGCCGCTGGCTCGCGCGCACCTGCCGGTCCAGTTCGGGCAGGTTCCAGCGCTGCGCGGCCTCCGCGCGGAACGCGGCGAGCACGTCGGCGGCTTCAGGCTGCCCGGCGAGGTTCGTCAGTTCGCGCGGGTCGTCCGACAGGTTGTAAAGCTGGTCGGGATCGGCCGGGCAATGCACGTATTTCCAGTCGCCGCGGCGGATCATCACGACCGGCGCGAGCGCGCCTTCCGCGAGGTATTCGCCGAGCGCGACATCGTGCGCGGGCGTGCCGTTCAGGTGCGCCACGAGGCTCGCGCCGTCGACCGGGTCCGGCCAGCCGCCGGCGGGCGCGGCGCCGGTCAGCTCGACGAGCGTCGGCAGCAGGTCGAGGTGCGACACGGGCCCGCGCACGCGCGCGGCGTCGAAGCGGCCCGGCGCGTGGACGATCAGCGGCACGCGGCAGCCGCCTTCGAAGAACGTCATCTTGTACCAGAGCCCGCGTTCGCCAAGCATGTCGCCGTGGTCGGACGTGACGATCACGATCGTGTCGTCGGCGAACCCGCATTGCTCGAGCGCGGCCAGCACGCTGCCGAACTGCGTGTCCACGTAGGACGTCGCGCCATAATACGCCCGGCGTGCGGCGCGGATCTGCGCGTCGGTCGGCGGCGTGCGGTCGTTCTCGCAGACGAAACGCAGCCGCTGCGAATGCGGATCGCTTTCGGCCGCATCGAGCCGCACGGCCGGCATGTCGATCTCGTCATCGTCGTAGCGATCCCAGTATTCGCGCGTGATCGCATACGGGTCGTGCGGATGGGTCAGCGACACGACCATGCAGAACGGCCGCGCATCGTGGCCGGCCGCGCGCTCGCGCGCGACGTCGTACAGCTTCTGCTTCGCGGCGAACGTCACTTCGTCGTCGAAGTCGAGCTGGTTCGTGCGCACGCACGGGCCGGCGTCGAGCACCGAGCTCATGTTGTGATACCAGCTCGGCCGTTCGGTCGGTTGGTCCCAGTCCGGCACCCAGCCGAAATCGGCCGGATAGATGTCGGTCGTGAGGCGTTCCTCGAAGCCGTGCAACTGATCGGGTCCGCAGAAATGCATCTTGCCGGACAGCATCGTCCGGTAGCCGCCCGCGCGCAGGTAGTGCGCGAACGTCAGCGTTTGCGCCGGCAATTCGGCGGCGTTATCGTAGGCGCCGATCCCCGACGGCAGCTTGCCGGTCAGCAGCGAGAAGCGCGACGGTGCGCACAGCGGGCTCGCGCAGTACGCGGCGTCGAACACCACGCCTTCGGCGGCGAGCCGGTCGAGCGTCGGCGTGCGGGCGACGCGGTTGCCGTAGGCCGGCAGCGCGAACGGCGTGAGCTGGTCGGCCATCAGGATCAGGATGTTGGGTGTCGGATTCGTCATCGGCGGTCGTGGGGAAAGCGGTGTTCGAATGGAACGGCTCGCCGCTCGGGCAGCGAGGCGTCCGGCATGACGGAGGCGGTCCGCAGAAATTGCCGCGCGCTGGGGCCGCGCTGGCTAGAATCGCGGAGTGTGTTGCGCGGCTGCACGTGAAGCGCATGTGCCATACCGTCCGCTGCACTATCGCCCGCCCGAATTCGCGCGGGTAGGCGTCCGGTCCTTATGGGGCCATTAGAGGGACTTATGTCGAAACCCGAACCGTTACCGTCGATGCAGGCGCTGCGCGCGTTCGAATCGGCCGCCCGGCTCGCGAGCTTCACGGCCGCCGCGCGCGAGCTCGGCTCGACGCAGCCGGCCGTGAGCCAGCAGGTGTACCAGCTCGAAGCCGAACTCGGCGTGCCGCTGTTCGAACGCAGCCCGCGGGGCGTCACGCTGACGGCCGACGGGCAGTGCCTGTACGAAGCCGTGCGGGTGAGCCTCGACACGCTGCGCGGCGCGACCGCGACGCTGCGCGCGCGCCGCGAGCACGGCGCACTCACGATCGTCACCGATTTCGGTTTCGCGACCTACTGGCTGATGCCGCGCCTGGCCGGGCTGAAGCACGTGATGCCGGACGTCGACGTGCGCGTCGTCACGTCACAGGATTACGACGCGCAGCGCGACCACGGCGACATCGCGATCCTGTTCGGCGACGGCCACTGGCCGTCGTGCACGGCCGCGCGGCTGTTCCCGGAATCCGTCACGCCCGTCTGCTCGCCCGCGTTCCGCGACGCGCATCCGGGCGTCGCGCGCCCCGACCACCTGCTCGCGCTGCCGCTGCTGCACGTGCAGCCGACGCGCCCCGAGCGCTGGCTGTCGTGGTCGGGCTGGTTCGACGCGCACGGGCTCGAACCGCCGGCCGCCGCCCGCGGCGTGACCTTCAACAGCTATGCGCTGGTGATCCATGCTGCGCTGCTCGGCGAAGGCGTCGCGCTCGGCTGGTCGCCGCTCGTCGACGAGCTCGTCGCGTCCGGCCAGCTCGTGAAACTGGTCGATGCACCCGTCGTCACGTCGCGCGGCTACTTCCTGGTGCGGCCGCCGCAGCGGCCCGAGCCGGACGCGACGCACGTATTCCGGCGCTGGCTGCTCGACGCGTGCGCGGGGGCCTGACGCAGCGCGCCCGCCCGCGCCGGCCGCAGCCCTGCCCCGGCCCCAGC